>JAZSHZ010000086.1:0-24824 GCA_045533555.1 Eubacteriales bacterium | reverse complement strand
CCTCGTTATGACCACTTCGATATCCCTCCGTATTTCGCAGGTAACTTTTGTTACCTACGAATATATATAATATCAAAAAAACTGTATTCTGTCAAGAGTTTTTATCGGATATCGAGATTTGAGATATACCATTTGTCAAGATAGGTTACACATTCAAAAATGGCTTCCTTCTTATAGCTATCGCCGGAGAGGGTGTATTCGAGAACCGTATCGACGATTGCTCGTTCTTTTACCGCCTCGATCCTGCTGACAGTGATCTTCACGGACGAGAAGAATTCATTTCCGCTGATATCACTGTTGTTCATTATGGTATTTGCAAGCTGTTCGAACATTTCATCGCTGCTCTTGTCGGAAAACATTCCGGCAAACCCGACAGCAAGGCGAATTTTATCGGATATTTCGGGAGTGATGCAATCAAGCATTGCGTCGATATCCAGCGTATTGCAGGAATATTCAAATTCCGTTATGAGATTTCTGATTTCCGTGTTGTCTGCCGCGCTGCATCCGCAAAGGCAGGTGATGAGAACAACTGTTGCAAGGATAATTGCCGATATTCTTTTTTTCATATCTTTTCCCTCCGGTTATTTGTTTATATTTGTTTTTATTTTATCTATTTCAACATCGAGCGCATCGTTTTTTCTTGGTATAGCGTTTGCTATTGCCGAGGCATGGGAGATTCTTCCTGAATTTATCACTTCTTCGATTATGCCCGTGTAGTAGTCCGTGTTCGCGCGATGTTCATCGGAAAAAACATTCATGGCTTGCGCCACACGCTTGTATTCGCCGTCTTTGATGCAGGCTTCTATGTATTTTTCTGCTATAATGTCGACATTTTCACCACGATCGTATATCTCTGCAATTTCTTTGAAGGCAACGGCATAGGAGCCTGTGTCTATCAGTGAATATATCTTTCGGTTGCCTGAATTATAGAGAAAAAGCGTTCCGAAAATTATTCCTGCGATGAGAAACGAAACGACCAGCCCGAGAATTATGAAATCCCTTGCGTTCTTCTTTTTCAATTCGATTTCCTCCGGCTCGGGCTCTTTTATCGGGGGATGAGGCTTTTCTTCATCCTCAGGAGGCTTTTCCGGCTTGGTTTCCTCTCCTTTGCAGGTATCGGAATCGGGTTCAGCAATACAGGTTGCGGGGGAGGAAACATCGCTCTCAGGCTCGGCCGCAGTGCCGCCCCAGAAGCTTTTGTCGATAAGCTTCTGCCGCTCCTTTTCCAGACACATTTCACATTTTGAGATCCCGTCTGCGCTGCTGTCAAGAGGAGCGCCGCAGATAATACATTTTTTTCCGTCCATCGTTCATTCTCCCATAAACGTTTATTTGATGCGCCTGAGATTGTTTGCCGCTTTTTTGTATTTTGAAGCGGAGCTGTCGAGCGCGTTTGTATATCGCTTTGTATTCATGCCGCTGATACATCCGCGGATATCGTCGGATACAGCATAGAGCTCCCTTGCTATGGCATCGAGCTCTGAAATACAGTAGCTCAGCTCTCTTTTCAGTGATGAATCCATATATAAAACAACCTCCGGTTATATTTTTTTCGGCACTTTTTGCCTTATGAGCTTTTCGCTCTTAACATATCCGTCCATCAATCTCTCAAGCGCGTTTGCACGGCTCTTGATCGCCGCTCCCTCATCCACGACAAAGTCGCTTTTGATGAGGTTATACAGATTCAGGATCGATGTGAAGATATTTTCTCCCTGCTCGATATTGTTTCTTGCAAGCTTATAATAGAGGTTATCAAGCCTTGAATCGATATTTGAGACGCGCGCCGCAAGCCGCTGCATTGAGTCAACGCATTGCCTGAGCTCTGTCATATTGATAATTATCTGCTCGCGGACGTATCCGAAGAGCTTGCTTGCAATTGAATAGAAGATGACGTTGTTGACAAGAAGCCATGACTGGACCACCTGCATAGCAACCTTTTTCGTTTCGCGCAGAACACCGACAGCTACTTCGGAAGCGGCGTTGATGAGACTTTTTTTGATTGCTACAATGTCCTCTGCCAGATCGAAAACAAAGGCAACCTCCACATTGACGATCGTTCTGACCGCATTGCGCAGAGCGAGAAAATATTCAGTGATTTTATCCTTGATATAATTCACTGCCGCATTCACGGCATTGATAATTGTGTCCCTGATCACTTCCCAGTTTTTTATGATATGGTTTGCAATCAGCCTGATTGTTACTGCCACGACCACAAATGTCGCGATTTTGCCGACAACGGAAGCTGCAAAACCAGAAGTCAACGAGAAATTCGGCATCGTTAAAGCAAGCAGCGAGCCGGTTATGACCGGGTGGTTCACTGCTGCCGCCGCAAGGATTTTTGCAAGATTTTCTGATGAAAACAGTTTCTCAAGCGCGACATGGAGAGATTTCTTTCCAACATCCAGGTCGGAATATATTCCGATCATTCTTATCGGGTCCTCCGCTATATATTCGAGAAGACCGTTCATATCCATACCCCTCTGCTTTGCACATTCGGAAAGCTCGGATATGAGCGCGCGATAGCCATCGAATTCTTCTTCGGTCATATTTTCGGATATGTTGCAAATGATATCGAGCAGAGGATCGACATACCATTTCATATCAAGACCGAAAAGCTGCATGACGTTGCTTGTGTTCGGTGAACTGCGCAGAACAGAGGTGATCATCGGAATGCCGATGTTGATGCAGGTAAGGATTTCTTCGGGGAGCGCAACTTTTCTCAGGTCTCCGGTTCCTTCCTTATAGGCTGTTCCATGGTCTTTATCGTCCATAATAAGCTCGAGAAGAGACATTACCGAAACAGCGCAGTCATCAAGCTGCGCAGGAGGAAGCTTCATAAGCTCAGTGGAGATCTCTTTTGAAAGCTTCCCGAGAGAACCCTGCTCACCTGCTTTTGCCCAGTCGATCTCTTTATTGTCCGTGAGGCTCCAATTGAGCTTACCGTCTGTGAACATATTTGGTAATAAGTGAAAAGCTTCAAAACCGACTTCGTTCGTATCCAAAAAATATGTATGCTCTGAGTCTATTATTGGGAAACCGAGGTCGTGGACATAGTCGTTTCGTCCGTTTATGGAATAGAGCTTCTCACACTGAGCCTCATATCCGTCGCCGAGATTTTTCTTGAAGCTTTCGATTGCCGCATTGGAAAAACCCTGACCGTCAAACGAGTAGCAGGCGTCAACTCTGCCTGCGTATTTTGAAGCCATTGTGACAAATTGCGCGGAGTTGCCGCCTTTCGAATGCCCCGTGACGATTATTTTTCCGCTATAGCCTTCCGAGTCCGCCTTTTCAACGGCTCGTTCGAAGAATTTCAAGGCTTCGCGTTGCATCTCTGAAGATTCCTTCGTCAGCGCATCGCCGTTATCGAGCCATTTTCCGTCACCGGTGCCTCGGAATGAGATATAGACATTTCCATCCTCATCCGCGAATGCGCAGGCGATGACCTTTTTCATATCGAATGTGTTGGAATCGCTTGTTCCTATGCTGCTCTGGCATATCAGCCGCATATTGGCAACATCGGGGTTATCCGCCGTGGCGCGAAGTGTTGAATCCTGTGAGAGCATGCCACCCTCTCTTTGGGATAATCTTATGATCTCGCTGATCGTTTCGCCCTCATAGGCATCCCGCTGTTCGTTTGAATAGACATATTGTGACAACGCCGCAGAGATGGATATCTCATCAAGCTGCTGCCCATTCAATGCCTCAGGCATATTCTTACCTCCATTTAATTTCCGAAACCGTTCCCGGTCTGTCTATAAAAATTCTTATCATTCTCATTTTGTCGCGCTCGGAGATTTTCAGCTCGCGATATGGCCTGAAGGTCTCCTCCGACTGCGCGAAGTATATATATGCATCAACCGATAATTCGCTTTCCGAGAGAGCTTCCTTTATTCGGTTGACCGTTTTTTCGAAATTATCGGTCCGGAATTCATTGCTGACAACAACGAAGATATCCTTGCCGGGATCCATCGCGCTTATGAATTCCTCAAAATCCGTCTTATCCGAGAAGCGGTTTACCGTCCCCGGGACGGGAGCATAATATGAGACGATCACATCAGCGGAAAGCTTTTCGCGGAAGAAGTCTGCGAAAAACTCCGTCGTATCCTTTTCAAATCTCAAATGTGTGTAGTTATCTGCATATACGGGATCATCTTTGCCTTTTCTGCATTCGATCGCAATTTCTTTTTCGGGATATTTTTCCGAACGGACGAGCATCTGCATATATGTGATTCCCGCACCGCCGCCCGTAAGCCCTGCGACGGTAAATGTATCGTTGTATTTTTCGCTGAGATAGCTGAGCATCTTTTCCTGCGTGTTACCTTCGGGATCGGGTCTTACGTCGATTCCGATATCTGCTGTGTTCATACATCCGCTCACTCCAAATAAAATACTTATTGCCAATATTATTGAAAATACCTTTTTCATATCAGCACCTGCTTTTCGTTTTGTGACACATTGTCGTCAATGTAGCCGGGCTGAGCAATGCCGAGAAGCGGCGTTGCCCAGCCTGCGGTATTTATTAACCCTTGTTGAACTGGCTTGCAATCTCCTTGATCTTGTCATCTATATTACTGACTGCTCCGCCGTAGCTGCAGAGAAAAGATCCGTAGCTCTCGATGCCGGATTTGAAGGTTGCGAACTTTTCTGCCGATGCATTGAAGTTGTTTCTTGCGGTATCGGCACCCTCGCTTTTGAAAAAGCTCTTGGTGTTGTTTATGATATTCTTGATATTGTCCAATGCTGTATACATGGTTTTGGCATCTGCGATGATCGCTTGTCCTGCTTTGTTTACTTTTGAGGGATCTATTCTGACTGTATCGTTGCTCATTTCATTATCCTCCTTTTAACCGTTGATTGAAGCTTCTGCGCTTGTTTTCGTCTTCTCGATAGCTATGGCCGATTCTTCGAGGAACATTGCATAGTTTTCCATAGCTTTGCCGACGTTGAATGCGGACTCGCTGAGCTCTCTGTTATATTTTGAGACGTAATCCATATGGACGGTATCATCCCAATACTGCGCGAGAGCCTTTACCTCATCATCCATTTCCTTTTTTGCAGACTCATATTTTCTGAGCTCTGCGCGGATATCCGCAGCTGCCTTTTTCATTTTTGCCGGGTCGTAATATACTTCGCCAACTACCATTTTCTTTTCCTCCTGATTTAATAAATTAATAATTTTGTTCCGTTTCTGATTTTCGCGTCCCTGACGAGCAGGTTGGGGTCGAATTCTTCTCCTGTGTCCTTTTCGCAAAGAACGGCAGCTCCCGCATATTCATATGTTCCGTTTGAGAGCTTCGAGAGAACCGAAGCGATGAGCTTCGCCGCAACACCGATCCTGATATTGCGCGGAATGAGCATATCGTAGGTGAGATTTGCCGCAGGCGATGTTATTTCAACCAACAGTTTTTCCACTTTTATCCCTCCAATTCCGAAACAACTTTTCCGTATCTGACATTACAGTTGGATATCAGATAGCCGTAGCCTTCATCACACTGCTCTTCCGACAGCTTTTCCATTCCGAAGTATCCGGGGAGGCGAATATCGTTGCCGAGCGCAATGCCTGATGTGAATGGCATCACATGACCGAGCATATTGTGCCCGGAAATGTTGTGGTAATTGTCGCCTCTGTCGGTTATGATAAAATGGATGTGATATTTGTCGGTTATGCCCAGAATCATGCCGTTAAGCATCGCTTTTGCATTTTCATCGAGCGTTTCGGTGAGATCGGAGTATCTGTTGATTATAACGATCAGATGCTCGAAATCGGGCAACTGATTTCCCGCCTGACTGTGTTCGCCTATTTCGTCGCTTCGTGTTTTCGCAAGATTCCAGATTTCCGTAATCTTCTCCGATGCATTTTCGGAGTCAAGGCATATCCGTTCTTCAGAAAGCGATGAGATCATATCGAGAATTCCCGATATTTCCCTGTCGCTCTCTTCGTATGCGATGAAGAAAAGCTTCGAGGATATGAGATTTGCATAAATCGGGGTTATGCTCTTTCCGGCGAGGGCGATCGGGAGTTTTTCTGCAGATACCGTGATTCCGTTTTCTTCGAAATATTTCCGGTCCACTCTTTGCGGCATTGTCCTGAGCTTTTCCTCGTTTTGCTCATTCATCCCTATCAATCCGGCACAGAACTCTTTTATCGCATCAAATGTGTTATTTTTTTCCCGGAAAACCATATCGACCTGGAATTCATATGTTTCGCCCTCATCGCGGAAGATGCCGCGCCCCTTGAATTCCGATGGAATGAGCTCAGTTCTTCCGAGAATGTCCCTATATTGATCATCATTGCTCATGCGGAGGGCATAAACATTGCTGAACATCGGAACGAGCCTGTAGCGCACGGCGTTTGAATCCGTTCCCGTCAGTGTGACGAAGATGCCGTATTTCTTTCCTTCGCGCGCAATTTTGGATATATATTCCTCGCCCGCGCTGAAGTCCTCGGTGAATGCCGAGAAGTTATGCACTATAAGGAGTATGTTCGGCAGTGTTTTGCCTGATTGCGCGATATAGTTGCCGAATTCTCCGCCGAAGCGTTTGAAGAGATTCTTTCGCTCCGCGAGAGCTTCGGATATTTCTGTCAGCGCCGCCTCGAATTTTTCCGTTTCGCCGGAGAGCGCGACGGTTCTCATATGCGGAGCATCCTCGAATGCAGAGAGCGAACCTGCATCACAGTCAAAGGCATAGACCGTCAGCTCTGACGGAGAGTGGCGTTCCATGAGCGAAACGAGCATTTTGTTCAGGAAGGAAAGCTTTCCGCTTCCCGATGAGCCATATATAACCGTGTGCCCGTTTTCAGTGAAGGGAACGGTCAGAACGCAATGCTTCTGGTTTTTGATATCGTCATATAAGCCGATGACCGGGTTGAGAACGAAGGGTGAGGCATCGCTGCCTGCCTTTTCCGCCTTCCGTTCCTTTTCGGGCCCCTTCAGCGGCGGCAGCCAGAGCGATGATGCGGCATAGCCCTTTTCTTTTGAGATGCTGCTTATATATCCGACGAGCGCATCGATCTGCTTTTCGGGGATGTTTTTGTCTCTTGGAGGCTGAGGTGGCGCGACTCGCCAAATGACCTTGCCCTGCTCATTGAGAACATCTATATGGTTTTTCTTGCTTTGGCGGAATTGCTCCTCGGGAAAATACGGAGCTCCCGACCACGGTGACTGGCCGTATTCAAAAAGTTCGTTATAGCCGACCTGAAGATAGAATCTTCCCGCGTTCGTTATCAGGGTTGCGTCCGGCCTTCCGATGACGCTCTGGCTGTCTGCCCTGTCCTGAACCTTGAGACATACCTTGAATTTGATGTTGCTTCGTATCTGATCATCGACAACGCCGTCCGGCTTCTGAGTCGCGAGGATAAGGTGGACGCCGAGGCTCCTTCCTATGCGCGCGATGCGGATGAGCTGTTGCATGAAGTCGTTGTGTTGCTGCTTGAGCTCCGCGAACTCATCGGATATTATAATAAGATGAGGCAGAGCTTTGAGTGACCTGTCGGCTTTTCGGAGCTTCTGATATTTATATATATCAATGTTGCTTATCTTTTTCTTTTCGCTTATCTCCTTGAAAAGAGCCTGCCTTTTCTCAAGCTCACTCTCTATCGCAAAGAAGGAGCGCTGGAGCTCGTTTCCGTCAAGGTTTGTTATACTTCCCGCAAGATGTGGCAATGATCTGAAGACATCCGCCATACCGCCGCCCTTGAAGTCTATGAGAACGAAGGAGACCTCTTCGGGAGAATAGCTTACCGCCATTGACGCGATATAGGAAATGATAAATTCGCTTTTTCCCGAGCCGGTCATTCCCGCGATAAGTCCGTGAGGGCCGTGTGCCTTTTCGTGGATATCGAGTTTTATCTCAAAACCGTCCGCATCAATGCCAATCGGTGCGGCAAGCGTATTGACGGAGTCGCTTTCTTCCCAACGGGCGATTATGTCAAGATGTTCGGGTTTTCCTGCCTCAAACATTTCGAGATATGTAAGCTCCGTCGGAAGCCTTTTCTCGCCTGCCGATGTATCAAGCACGGTGTTTGCCATATTGATGAAGACGGGCTCGGGATCACCGGAATAGAGAGCGGGGGAGTTTATGACCTGAACCTCGCCCGTGATGTTGTTGAAATCCGAGACTGTCGTCTGTTCCTCATAATTGCAGACTATTGAGCAGGTCTTCGGCAGGAAGCGTTGCTCATCATACAGCGTGAGAAGCGTTATGTTGTCATATTTTTCAGGGTTGCGGCAGAAATCCTTTAGTGCCTGAATCTTTTCGGCAAGGATCCTGTCCGTTGCGATGATGAGATAATGCGGCTCATCCGTCTCTCCGTTGGTATTGCTTGCGTGGATTGCCTGAATATTCGAGATGACGGAGGAAAGCTCCTTTGCCTCCTCGGCATCGTTTGCGATATAGCGGAGCGTTTTCTCGTTATTCCATAAATGGGGAAGCCATTTGACGCACTTCCAGAGCCCGGCTTCCTTCTCATCGCAAATGAAGATTATCTTGAGATCATCATAGTTATGGAGAGCCGTTACCTGGAGAAGAAGCGCCTTTATCGCCGCAACAACAGTTTCTCTTATGCCCGTAAAGCCTATGATCCGCGTTTTTGCAATCGGGAGAGTTATGGGGACATTTTTGAGAAGAAGCTCTCTCTCCGCGAGCCTATACATTTCAAGGCCCGCCTCGCTGAGCTTTCCGTTGACGCTTCTCGCGGGGTAGGAGAGCTCGATCTCGGGAGCGATATCTCCGCAACCTATCGGAACATCGAGAAAATCCTTATGTCTCGTGCTTCTTTCCCAGAGAGTCATCTCCCTGTTATTGATTCTTTTTATGCAGTCCTCAAGCGTCGGATTATTGCTGCGCTTTATTTCTTCCTGAAGCTTTATCTCGCTGTCTATTTCGGCTTCAACCTCTGCAAGATAACGGAGATATTCCTTGACTGCAAGCGCATGCTTCGTGTTTCGCGCTCTCTTTTCGAAGCGCTTGGTGAATATTGGCCATATAATCGTTCCGAGAACCATACAGACCGACATGACGAGAGTCGGCAGAACGGAGGATATCTCACCGTTGTTGCGTATAATGTTCTGGATCGTGAACACTGATGAAAAGACAGAGGCAACAGCCATAGTCAGGGATGGGCCTATCATCACCAACCACGGAAGACCCTGATCCTCACTTTGTGACGGAGGAGGATCCAATGATATTTTCCTGCATCGTACTTCGCGGATTTTTCTCGGAGCGGATGAAAACGTATCGGAAGGTATTTCTTCTTCATCTTCCTCCTCCGCCTCCGATACCGGAAGTGTTTCTTTTACAGGAAGGGAAACGCTGACAGAGCCGGATGGATTGTTTACCGCGATAAAATCCTTACCGAGAATTATTCTCAACCCGACCATATACAGCTCATCGCCGTAATTTGCGGAATGAGAGGATATTCTTTCTCCGTTGAGGTATGTTCCGTTTATGCTCTGCATATCGGAAACCGTTATCTTACCGTCCTCGCCGTAGGCTATTCTTGCACCGACGGTCTCGGAAAGCCCGTCGTCACAGAATCGGATTTCGCATGAAGGGTGATAACCGACTGTGATTTCACAAGGAGCTGAGACATTATAGAACGAAAAAGTGCTTCTTGTTTTGTCTATGGGCTCGGTGAGCATTATCATTTTTTCGCCCGTTGCCTTTAGCAGGAGTTTGTGATATTCGTTTTCCTTGAGGAATATTTCCTTTTTGCCGTTTTCATCCTCATCACAATCGGAAATGAAATCAATATACTTGTTTGATTTGCAGACCCATTCGTTTCCGCTTGCGGATATTGCGATGAGATTCGTCATATTGCCGCGCGAATCCCTGTATTTGACAAAATGCTGCCCGCCGACTTTCGGCGGCAGGACAGTCATTGTTATTTCTCTTTCTCTTATAAGCACAACCTTCATTTTCTTTATCCCCCAAAATGAAAGCTTCTGCGAAGCCTTGTTTATTTCCCTGAAAGCATCTCAACCTTCTCTTTTATCAGAGTTATGGGGTCAACAAATATCGGATTTTTATAATCGTCAATATCTTTCCCGATAAAGGATGATGCCGCGTGATGGATTTTTGCGCAATCCTCGCATATAATACCGCGGTTTTCGCTCAGGACATCCGCAAGGATATTAGCCTTATAGCCGGGGCCGAAGAAAAGCTCATCGCAGCTGCTGCATGTGTTGACGTAATAAGGAACGTAAACTATAAGCAATGCAATGACTAAGATTGTTATAACTGTTTTTTTGATTTTCTTACCCATCTCGATTCTCCTTTCTATTCAACTGCCGCTTCCGTTGCGGCGGGGGCATCGCCCTCGACGGTTACGGATGCATCAAGCGGTACGATTGCGATATAGCTGTCGCCGGGCACTACGGCAAGCTCTGCGCCGTCTGCCGTTGTGAGCCTGAATTTTGATGATTTGGATTCGCGCGACCAGGTTATATCCGTCTTCGTTCCGTTGACGAAATACATTCCCGAGCCGCTTCCGACGGAATCAAACTTGAGTCTGCCTGCGGTGTCGCCCTTGATGACATATGAATTCATTCTGAGAATGAAGACGTTTTTGAAGGCAAGCTGGGAGTTGTTGCCCGCATCTATATGCGATGTTCCGTATTGACCGATGCGGTAGAGTCCGTTTGACTTGTCATATTTATATGTTCCGGTTTTGTAGTTGGAGAAGACTGCAGTTATGCTTGTCGCATCCGTGCCCTCATAATTTGCATCGGGAGAGAAATTGAATATCTTTTCATAGCCGTCCTTTTTCGTCATGCGGATGCCGTCTGCCTCTATCTGCTTCATAATGCGGTCGCCCGAGGTAAAGACACTGTGTTCATAGCCGTTTGAGCGGATTCTTTCCTTATCGCGCCAATACATCGCGTTATATCTTCCCTCGATGAGGTCATAGGAATCCATTCCGCGGCTCTTTATCTGGCTGTATGCATCGGGGCTTCCGCCTATGTGTATGTAGACCGCATCGACACTCTGCGCAAAATCGAGATAATAGGGGCGAGCGGAGCGTATCGTTCCTATCTGCGGGATATCGGAAATATCTTCAAAAACTGCGAGAAGTCTTGTTATTCCGCCTTCCGCAAGCGCCTCGAAGACGATGCCCGCCTTTGAGATTCCGTATTGCGGGAGCGCCTTCTTGATGTTGTTTATCATAATTGCGACGGGTCTCTTCTCGGGGATGGATTCATCCTCGGTTTCAAGGCCCGTTAGACCGCTGTAATAAAGGGGTTTCGGCGGCTCGGGAATCGGCTCCGGCTCTGCCATTGCAGGCTCGATGGGCCCTTCGGTGATATCTCCCTTTTCTCCGCACGATGAGATGAGACACATCATTGCAAGGAGGAGAAGGATTGCGACGATTCTTTTAAACTTCATTTTCGTTTTCCGCCTTTCGCTTTTCTTAATAATATTGTAACACCTTTACTTCACAAGTACAAGAGCTTTTTCATATTTCGCATTGCGCGACGAGAAGAACTCCGTTTTCTGCGCCATCGCTCATTGCAATTCCGAGCGCACAAGGGAGCGCCTGCTCGCGGATGCTGCATATTGCGCTTCCGCAAATCTCGCCGTTCTCCTCTTCACGGTATGACCCGCGTATCTCGCGGCCGTTGACGGTTATGCAGGCACTGCCGCCTTTTTTTGAAAACACGAGAAACCAAAGACAATATACTCCCGCGCGGTTGAGCCGAAGCTCGCGCATATCTCCGCCGTCAAGCCAGAGCGGGGGCGGAGTTGAAACATACATCGCGCGCTCAGCCTTCTCATCTCCCGAAAGAAAGAGCGCCGCAAAGGAAAGGCTCTTCTCATCTCTCAAAAAATCCACCTCCGAAATTTTCTCGCTCCATAATATTCCGTAAAGCCGCCGTTTGACACTGCGCTTCTTTCATATTATAATATCGGTATAAAAGAAGGTGGTTTTATGTTTTATATCCTCGATAAGGCATGGAGAATTTATTATAAAAATATCATAGTTCACGTCTTTTTCTCGGTTCTTTTCCTTGCGCTTCCTTATGCGATGTATCTTCTCTCAAAGGCGGTGGCGGGCTATGCCGCATCTGCGGCGATAATTCTTGCGCTATCCGCGGCAGAAGTATTTTTCGGTTTTTTTCCGTTTTTTGTCTCGGTTGCGAAGGAGAGAATAACGCTCCTTTGGAAAAGACTTCTCCGACCTGCCGCATTCCTTTCGATATGGTGGTCGCCGCTTGTTACCGCGCTCTATATCGCGATGCAATTCTGCATCCGCAAGGAGCTCCTGACGACAACTGCCGCTTTCCCGCTCTTCGGGGCAGGCTTCTCAATTCTGTTTTTTATAGCATCGGCGGTTTCTGCGCGCGTTGTTATCGCATTAAAACAAAACGGAGAAAAAGGCGCATTACCTTTCTCTCCGTCTACAAAAAAATTCGTTCGTATTCTCGTTGCAGTCTCCGCGCTTCTTCCTGCGGTCCTGGCCTTCTCTTATGATGCCGCTATGCGCGCCTATGCAGAGCCGATCATTCCCCCTGAACTGACCTTTGCGCTTGCAGTTCTTTTTTTGAGCGCATATATGCCGATAACGGTTTACACCGTGTGTTTGGATGCTGATAGTAAAGATCTGAATTTATAATTTACTTATTTCCTGCATTCTCTATGAGTTCATTTAAATTTTCTACTTCATTGTCGTAATTATGGTTTAAATATATAATTCTCATCAACTCTGCATCACGGCATCTCTAAATATATTATCTTCCTCTTCTGATAAAAATCCATAAGTCCCTTGTTCTTTTGCTTTTTCATATTCGTCTCCAAGTCTTTTTAGAAAAACGTTTCTTGCTTCTTTATCTTTTACTAAATATTGATATTCACTGTCTTGAACTTTTTCCAATATTTGCTTTCTGTTTTTTACAGATTTGCTATTTTCGGAGATTTTTTCGGGTTTTAAAAACTCAGATACGGACGGAACTGAAGGAAATTGGGATTCAATTGCAGTTAATGCCGCGTGATCTAATGTAGTTGCATAGGGGAGCGCTGCTTTCATTCCTTGGTATCCAAGATAATATTCTGCTGTTTTAGCTAATCCATGTGCAATGGATGCTAAATTATGAATTTGTTGTTTTTTATTTTTATAATCTTGTTCGAGCTCATAAACTTCACTTCTTCTTTTTGGTGTTTGAATCAAACCAACAGCATCTCTATATATGCCGCCAAATTGCTTGTCAATTATTCCTCTTGCATATTCCCTTGCAGAATTGACCGTGCGGTAATCTGTCTCCTCCGCAGGTTTTGTCCATGCGGGAGCTTCTCTGAAAAAGGCAGTGGGCTTGTTGTTTTTTTCTTGAGCTGTTGAAGACACTGTCGGATTTGGCGGTGCGTTTTTTCGCATTTCCCGAGGTATTGATGTCGTGGTTTCCTTTAACATACTTAATCCCAATCCGCTTGCAGATGTTGCTTGTGAAGAATACTTTCTTGGTGAAGACAATTCCTTTGCGGGATTGTCCAAAATCTTATAATCCGAAAGCGGAGCTCTCTCCGAAACTGTGTGAGCAGGGTCTTCCTTTCTTGACATAAGTTTTGTTTTGTTGTACACTGAAAATAAAAAAGGGGTTGTTTTTTATGGCGTTATTGATTATTAAGGATGCATTCTCCGAGCTTTTCTCAAAGATATGGAAATATCTTCTTCTGACGGTGGCTTTTATGGTTCTTCTTGTTCCTAGCTATTTTTTCAAGGATAATTTTGTTTTGCTTTTCTGTTTGAGCATTATTGTGAGTGTCGCTGTGTTCTTTTCTGTCTATTCAATTTATCTTGACAGATATAATATCCCGAAGAATCTGCTATCGCTGATTGCTTTTTTGATAATCCAGTCCGTTATTTCATATTTCGTTTCTTACGGAGGCGGATTCCTTATCGGATATTACCTCTATTTCTTGGGAGAAACAGTGGTTTTCATAATTTCTCTCGTATGGAGCGCATTGACAATGTTGCTGACCATACCCTTCGGATATGCTTTGTTCAAGGCATTCAAGTATGAGCTTTCGTTGAAGGAATCTTTCGGATCCTTTGTTGATTTTTATCGCCATGGATTCTGGAAGAAAATTCTGCTCTATGTCAGAGTGATTCTTGTGATTATCATGGTAACTATTCTTTTTTTGGTTATAATGCTACTTTTGGGATTGCTCTGCGAAATATTTCCCCCGATGGTATTTATTCTTTTCATTCCGCTTATTGCTTTCTATATTCTTTTCATTCCGTTTATAATGATTACCATCTGCGCATATTATGAGGAATGCGAGCTTTATTGAAAGGTGATTCCCGCATAGCCCATCTCGCGAAGCTCCGAAACGGAAATATAGAGCTTTCCTTGCGCGTCTTCGGACGCGCATTTTTTTATGAAGGCATCCCATCCGTTTTTAAGAAGCTTTTTGGGGCAGCTTTTTCCCGTCCAGTCGCGATGCGTGAGAATATTCTGCTTTGTTATGCCGTATTTCTTCATAAGCTCGCGGATGAGCCACGCGGCATTCTCCTTCGTCTTCTCAAAATCTCCGTCCGAATTGACGCAGAGCTCGATTGCAATCGAATGCTCGTTTGCATTTGAGGATGAGGTATGGTAGCTCTTTTCGTTGTCGGGCAGGTGCTGATAAATCGATTTGTCGTCAACCGTATAATGCCAGCTCGTGCGCTCGCGGAGAGTTTTGATATATTTCGCGTGCGCCGCGGCGTCTGCCCCCTTCTTCTCGTTTGCCGTTTCGTGAACGGTGATGAACGTGCAGCTGTTTTTCGCCTTCGGGCGATTGATGCTGCCTTCTTTGATAAAGTCCTGTATAATTTTCATAGTATTATCCTTTCTGTTATCATTTTTTTAGACTTTGAAAGGATTATACCACAAAAATGAATTTTTGTGTTGCCAGGATTTTGCCATCTTTTGCAGTACTGTTTATGGTACACTGCGACCCGCAAACCCTACGGACGCCTCAAGTTGTTTTTGAAAATCTGTTTGAAAAAACGCGGGACGTCGAGGACGCCGTCCCCTACGATGGTTTTGTGCAAGCATTGTCATCTCATCCCGTAGGGAACGACCTGTGTGTCGTTCCGCAATTCCAATCGTTTTCGCAAGGCGAAAACACCTTAATTCTGCATTTTGCCCTTTGCATTCTGCATTGATAAAAAAGCACCCGCCAGGGTGCTTTTTTATCCAAGTGTGTGTTTGATTTCCTCCAGAAGCCTGTGGAGCTCTTCAAGCGTCGAGACCGTCGTCACGCGGGTTTTGAAATAGTTTGAGCCGCGTACTCCCCGCAGATACCACGCGATATGGCGGCGCGCTTCGAGCACCGCGACCTTTTCACAGGTGTTTTCCGCGCTTTTTCTTATCTGCGCCTCGGCAACGGAGAGCCTTGTATCAAGCGAGGGGAGAGCGGGTATTTCCACGCCGTTGAGAGCGGCACGGCACTGCCCGAAAATCCAGGGATTTCCGAAGGTTGCGCGGCCTATCATAATTCCCGCCGCGCCCGTGCGCTTCAGAATCTTCGGCGCATCCTCCGCCTCAAAGACATCGCCGTTTGCGATAACGGGTATATTAACCGCATTGACAACATCGCGGATTATATCCCAGTCGGCGCGACCCGAATACATCGCAACGCGCGTTCTGCCGTGGATGGTGAGCGCATCTGCGCCCGCATCCTCAAGAGCCTTTGCAAACTCGACTGCATTTACCGAGCCTCCGTCCCATCCCTTGCGGAATTTGACGGTTACGGGGATATTTATTCCGCGCTTTATCTCGCGGACGATTTCAGCGGCGAGAGCGGGGTTTTTCATAAGAGCGGAGCCATCGCCGTTGTTTACTATTTTCGGCGTCGGGCATCCCATATTGATATCGATCATATCGGGGTTTGCGCGCTCAATTGCGATTTCTGCCGCCTTTCGCATAACCACGGGGTCATTGCCGAAAAGCTGAACGGCAAAGGGCGATTCGCCTTCATTTCGGAGCAACAGTGAGTTTGTCTTGCTGTCCTGATAGACGAGTGCTCGGGAGGAGACCATTTCGGTCACGGTTATATCCGCGCCGTGCTCGCGGCAGACTGCGCGGAATGCCGCATCGGTGACGCCTGCCATCGGTGCGAGGACGAGCGGTGTGTTTTTGAAAATTTCGGATATGTTCAAAGGAAAGCCCTCCGTTATTTGCCGTCTTTTGAAACTGAATTTACGCCGACGAGACCCTCGGGAGTCTCGACAAGGTCATGGCGCTTGAGAAGGAATTTTCTTATTGCAAATAAAATTGCGATTGCCGCGACCGTTATGAGATTTTCCCATGGAGCGGCGTGACCGACGATGAGCTGACGCGCAAGCGCAAACGCGAGAACCTCAATGACGGTTTCGGGTGTGTGCTTACAAAGCATCTTGATAAGCTCCGCGCCGATGGCAAGCGTGATCGCTCCGTCAAGAATTCCGACGAGCGCGCTCATATCGGATGAGAATATCGAGACGGTAAACGTCTCGATGACCATCCTGACGGCAAAGACGAGAATCGCCGCGCCGACGATGACGGAAATCAGAAGCTCGAATATATAACTTATTTCAAACATTTTATCCTGCAGTTTTTTTCTCATATTGTTTCCTCCGAAGCTGTGTTTTTGTTTATTGTATCACATTGTGAAGATTTCGGCAATAGATTGAAAATGGAAGTTTTATGTGTTAGAATGATTTCATCGAAGATGAAATCAACTAAGTTTGCCCTGACGGGCAAGTGAAGTTCAATAAATTGAGTGAAGTTATCTTCGATAGTGAAGTTTCGGATATCGCCAAAGCGAGCAAACTTAACTTCACTTTTGCGAAAGCAAAAACTTCACTGCAGTATGCAACTTCACTTTGAACTTTAGTTCAAAACTTCACAAATAAGTAGCATCTAAATCGTTCACGAATTCTAGAATAAATTTATTAAAGAACAAGACAGGAAGAAGTGAATTTTATGTATGATCTTGTTATAAAAAACGGGAAAATTATTGACGGCACGGGAAGTGACGGATATTTTTCCGATGTTGCAATAGAAAACGGCAAGATTATAAAAATCGGAAAAGACATTGACGGCGGAAAACGTATAATTGATGCAAAAGGTCTTGTCGTCACTCCGGGATTCATTGATTCCCACAGCCACTCCGACAAGAATTTGCTGACCTACCCCGAGCAGATTGAAAAGGTTGAGCAGGGCATAACGACAAGTGTTGCGGGAATGTGCGGAAGTTCAATCTGTCCGATTCCAAAAGAAAATGCAAGCGGATATGCTCTTTGCGATAAATATGAAACCATGGGGGAGCTTCTCTCTCGTGCCGACAGCATAGCACAGGGGTCAAACACCGCGATTTTTGTCGGCCACAGGAATCTCCGCCGTTCTGTTATGGGAATGGAAAACCGTGAGCCGACGGAAGAAGAAATGAATGAAATGAAAGCGCTTCTCCGCGACGGACTTGAAAACGGCGCACTCGGCGTTTCTTTCGGACTTATATATACTCCGAGCACCTACGCGAAAACGGACGAGCTTATCTCTCTTGCCCGCGTTGCGGCGGAATACGGTGCGCTCGTCTCGGCGCATATAAGGGACGAGGGCGATTTTGTCGAAGAAGCGGTCAGTGAGTTTATAACAATAATAAAGGCATCGGGTGCGCGCGGAATTATCTCCCACCACAAGGCGATGCATAAAAAGAACCACGGCAAGGTGAAAAACACCCTTAAAATGATTGAGGCGGCAAATGCAGAGGGCTTTGATATCTATTGCGATGTATATCCCTATATCGCATCGGAAACAACTCTTGAAGCAAGATTTATCCCGGGTGAGTACAGAAAAGAAAGCGAAAAGCTTGTTGAGTTTTTAAAGGATGAAAAAATCTGCCGCGAGATTAAAAATATAAATCTCGAAAAATGGGGAGACGACCTCAGCTGGGTGCTTATAAACAAATGCGAAGGGTATCCCGAATACACAGGGCTCACGCTTGATAAAATAGCAGAAATTCACGGCAAAGACGTTTATGAAACGGTTTTTGATATTTTGCGCGAAAGCAACGGAAGCGCGCAGGCGGCATACTTCACGATGAGTGAGGACGATGTCGACACGGTTATCTCCTACCCGAGAGCGATGATATGCACGGACTCTTCGGCGGCGCGCGGAATGCCGCTCTATCATCCGCGACTTCGCGGAAGCTTCCCGAGAGCACTCGGTCGCTATGTCAGAGAACGAAAAGCCGTGACTCTTCCCGAAATGATAAGAAAGATGACGTCGCTCCCGGCGTATGTCTACGGTTTTGAATCAAAGGGCATTATCAAAGAGGGAATGGACGCGGATATATGCATCTTCAACCCCGAAACAATATGCGACCGCGCAGACTTTTCAGACTGCACACTCCGTGCCGAAGGGCTTTCCTGTGTTATCGTAAACGGAGCTGTTGCGGCAGAGGATGCAGTGTATACCGGCGCAATGTCGGGTAAAGTTTTGCTGAGAAAGGCGAAGTAGAAAATGAAAAACCTTGGATTTTATAACGGAAAATATGATGAAATGGAAAATATGTCAATCCCGATGAGCGACAGAGTATGCTTTTTCGGTGACGGCATATATGATGCGACATACAGCAGAAATTATAAGATTTTTGCGCTTGATGACCATATAAATCGCTTCTATAACAGCGCAAAGCTTACCGAGATTGAGCTTCCTTACACAAAAGAGGAAATGAAGGATCTTCTTTATGAGATGCTTGAAAAGATGGATACGGGCGAGAATTTTGTGTATTTTCAGGCAACGAGAGGAACAGAGCCGATACGAAACCACGTTTTCCCCGAAAAGGGAGTGAAGGCAAATATATGGATAAACATATACCACCGCGAGCTTGTGGACGTATATAAAAAGGTAAAGCTTATGACTATGGAGGACACGAGATTTCTCCATTGCAATATAAAAACGCTCAATCTTCTCCCTGCGGTAATCGCATCGCAGAGAGCGAAGGAAGCAGGCTGCACAGAAACGGTATTTCACAGAAACGGAAGAGTTACCGAGTGCGCCCACAGTAATGTTCATATCATAAAGGACGGATGCTTTATAACAGCGCCGACAGACAACCTCATCCTTCCGGGAATCGCAAGAAAGCACATCATCGCGGCGTGCAACCGCCTCGGTATTCCGGTGAAGGAAGAGGCATATAATCTTGATACCTTAAGAGCAGCCGATGAGATTATGATTTCCTCGGCAGGCTCACTCTGTATTGCGGCAGAAGAGCTTGACGGTAGCCCCTGCGGCGGCAAGGCACCGGAAATCTTAAAGAAAATCCAGGACGAAGTCCTCCGCGAATTTATGGCAGAGACGAAGTAGTGGAGAACACGATAATGGGACACGTTGTAAAAATGATTATAAAAAAGTTTGAGCCTAAATATCGCGATGATCTAATATTTATGATTCTTGAAGCAAAGAATTCGTTGGGGGCGTATTCCGGGACTTAACGAAGATTTGATGGATATCTCAAAAAACTACTTTGATAAAGGAGATATGTTTTGGATTGCAGTTGATGAAAAAAGAATTGTGAGAAAAATATGGAGATTTGTCAACAAAAAGCCTTCCCCTTGAGGGGAAGGTGGGTTGCGAAGCAACTCGGATGAGGTGGAAGAAAATGACGATTGCTCCGCAATCTACACCTCACCACCGCCTGCGGCGGAGCCTCCCCTCAAGGGGAAGCCTTTGGTGTGTGAAGCAACTCGGGCGGGGTGGATATGAACAAAACGAATAACGAAAAATTGACGGGGAATGCAAAATCTTTAAGAAAGAATATGACAAAGGAAGAAAGGCATCTTTGGTATGATTTCTTGAAAGTTTTACCTATAACCGTTAACAGACAAAAGGTAATAGGTAAATATATTGTGGATTTTTATATAGCTTCTTCAAAGATTGTCATCGAGCTTGACGGATCGCAACATTATGAGCAGAGCGGTATTGAAAGTGATGCACAAAGAGACGAAGTTCTAAATTCTTTGGGCATTCAAGTATTAAGATATTCAAATGCAGATGTCAATCAAAGGTTTGAAGGAGTTTGTCAGGATATCTTAAATAAAATCAACACCAACATCAACTCAAGCGGAAGCTTATGAGTAACACAGATAACTACAAAAACACAATAACGGAGTGTATTATTATGAAAAAATATTTCTTTTCGTTTATAGATGATGCGATATGGATATTCAGAGACCTCACCAGGCAGAGGCCGAAGTCGATGTTTGACCATCCGTTTTTTGCAACGCTTAAGGCTGCTCACGACAAGTGGGGGCTTAAGACACAGATAAATCTTTTTTATCGCACCGACTATTACTACGGTATGGATGAGTTTAACCTCTCTGAAATGACAGACGCTTACAAGGCAGAATGGGAGGATTCGTCCGATTGGTTGAAGCTCGGATTCCATTCCTATCAGGAATTTCCCGATAATCCGCACGTCAATGCATCATATGAGGATATGAAAAAGCTTTTCACTATGATAAGGGATGAAGTTGTCCGCTTTGCGGGAGAAAAGAGCTTTACATACGGCGTTGTGCCGCATTGGATTCCTGTGAGCCTTGAGGGTTGCCGCGCGCTTTATGACTGCGGCGCGGAGATAGTCTGCGTGACGGCAGGCGATGCAATAGAATATGAAGACATACCCAAAGATTCCGATTTTGCTTACAGCGGCAGAATCCTCTGCAACCGCAAGCCTGAGACGAGAGTTTTCAGCTGGGAAGCGCGCAGAAGTGCTTTTTCCGTCTGCGGTTATAACCATTTCACGGACCCTGCACTCTTTAACAACGACAAGGTGCTCGGATATGTCTTTGACGAAAAGACAGGTCTTAAGTTTAAAAAGCTCGATGATAACTTTGACCTCAATAATTATAACCCTGAAGAGCTTCGCGCAGAGCTTGAAAGAAGAAAAAACGATACGCTTATCTGCATAGGAAACCACGAGCAATATTTCTTCTCCGATTATTTCGTCTATGAACCGGATTATTCTGAAAGAATACACACAATGGCAAAAATTCTCATTGAAGAAGAGGGCAGAGAATGCATCTTCATCGAAGACCTCGCGAGAATGGACGAGGGGAATATTACCGTTAAATCACTTTGAGTTGAGGAGTGACACGAATGAATTTCAAAAATCTTAAGGAATGCCTTGATATGTTCATCTCGCGCGATAAGGTGCCGGGGCTTGACTGCATCGTATACCGTGACCACGAGGAGATATACCGCTATACCGCAGGCTTTGCGGATATGGAAGAGGAAAAGAAAATGAAGGGTGATGAGCAATATTTCATCTATTCGATGACGAAGCTTCTCACTTGTGTTTCCGCTCTTCAGCTTCTGGAAAAAGCGAAATATCTGATGAGCGACCCTGTTTCAAAATACCTTCCCGAATTTGAAACGATGAAGCTTTCGGCTGATGTCGGGGAAGATGATTTTGATAAGATAACGACGGGAGCGGGAGTCGGAAGCGATTCTGCATCCGAAAGCATCGGATATGCAAAGAACCCCATAACCGTGCGCCATCTTTTTACGATGAGCTCAGGGCTTGACTATGCAATCCGCTCGCCCGAGATTCTTGCGGCGGTCAAAAACGGAAAAAAGACAACGCGCGAGCTTATCTCCGCAATTGCCGAAAGACCGCTTTCCTTTGAGCCGGGCGAGAGATATCAATACAGCCTGAGCCACGATGTCCTCGGCGTGCTTGTTGAGGTGTGGTCGGGTCTTTCCCTCGGTGAATATATGAAGAAGAATATCTTTGAGCCGCTCGGAATGGAGCATTCCTTCTTCGGACTTCCGAAAACGGAAGAGCTACAGAAAAAAATGGCGTCGCTCTATGTCCGCGGTGAGGACGGAAACCCCCAAAAAATCGAATTACATTGCGAATATAACCTGACCGATGAATATGAAAGCGGAGGAGCGGGCCTCTGTTCCTCGGCAGAGGATTATGCAATCTTCCTCGATGCGCTCGCATGCGGCGGCGTGGGAAGAAACGGCAGGAGAATCATTTCATCCGCATCGATCGAGCTTCTCAAGAGTGACGGCATGAAGGATATGAAGAGAACATCCGATTTTGAGGATAATGTCCCGGGCTATCGCTTTGCCCACGGTGTGCGCGTGCATACGGACAGATCCCGAAGCGGCGCGCTTTCACCTCTCGGAGAATTCGGATGGGACGGTGCGGCAGGCGGATTCTCGCTTGTCGATACGGAAAACAGGATCTCGCTTGCGTATTTCCAGCACTTTATGGGTTGGGAAAGGCGCTCAAGATATGAAATAACAAACGCGCTCTATTCGTGTCTGGACTAAATGAAAGGAAGAATTGATATGAAAAACGGAAAGCTTCAGGTAGCCCTTATCGGCTGCGGAATGATAGGCGAAAGCCACGCGGAGGCAATCGTAAATGACGGCAGAGCGGAGATCTGCGCCGTTGTCTACGGAAAGAACAAGGAAGCCGCGGAAAAGTTTGCGGAGAAATATAATATCCCGTTTGTCACAAACGATTATAAGGAAGTTATCGCGCGCGGCGGCATTGATATGGCAATCATCGCAACTCCGAGCGCATACCACGCGGAGAGCACAATTGCTTTTGCGAATGCAGGCGCGCATATTCTCTGCGAAAAGCCGCTCGATGTCGAGGTTGACAAGATGACGGCAATGATCGACGCGGCAGAGCGCAATAATGTTCTCCTCGGCTGTGTCTTCCCGAACCGCACACGCGATGATCTTCAGAAGGCAAAGGCACTCATTGATTCCGGCGAGCTTGGCAGAATGCTTATGGTCGAGTTCCAGTATCGCGGATATCGAAGCCATACATATTATAATTCCTCCGCGTGGAAGGGAACGAAGGCGGGCGACGGCGGCGGTTGCCTTATGAATCAGGGAAGCCACGGAATTGATGCGCTTATGTATCTTGCGGGCGGAGTCACGAAGGTCTGTGCCGTTTGCGACACGATGGCGAGAAAGATTGACGTCGAAGATGCGGCTTGCGCGCTTCTCGAATTTGAAAGCGGTGCTCACGGAACGCTTATGGGAACGACTCTTTCGCATTACCCCGAGACGAATGCGGAATGCGAGAGAATCAGAATTGAGTTTGAAAAGGGAACGGTCGTCTATGCCGACGGAAAGACTGTTTTCTATAAGAGTCTTGACGATGATGAATTCAAGACAGAAGCAATCTGCTTCACGGAAAAGGTCGAAAGCTTTGGAGCAAATCCCGAGGATATGGACTACGCCGCGCATTTTGCGATAGTCTCAAACTTTATTGACGGTGTGCTTGAAGGAAAACCGCTCATCGCACCGGCGCGCGATGCAAGACGCGCGGTTGACCTCATTCTCACAATATACAAATCCTCCGAGAGCGGAAAATGGGAAGATGTCCCGAGCTTTGAGAAATAAGATTTCATGCAAAAAGTTCAAGATTTGGGGCAAATACATTTGAGCATTGATGATGTATACTTTGTTCTGTGAGGAGTGTGAAATAATATGGATAAGATTTATGAAAATATAAAAAGACATATGGAATATCTCTGCCTTACCTGCGGCGCGCGTCAGTGCGGCTCGGAGGGAGAGAAAATGGCTGCGGATTATATCGAAGCCGAGTTTCAAAAATCGGGATATGAAACCGTGCGCGAATATTATGATACATTCGGCTGGGTATGCGATGAGTTCTCGCTTTATAACGTAACTCAGAACCGCGAAATCAGGAACGTCACGGCATCATATTTTTCAAATTCCTGCGATATTGAGGGCGAGCCGCTTCTCATAACGTATGAGGATGTGGACAGAATTGAGGAAATCCCCGTCAAGGGTCGCATATGTTTTGTTGAGCCATATATGGAGATTATGGACGCGAACCCCGCGCTTGTCGGCGGGCTCAATGCGTTCGAGGAAAAGCTTGATCGGCTCGGCGCCGCGGCGGCAATATTTATCGGAACGTATCATATAACGGACGCACCCTCAACAAAGCTTCCGCGTTCGCCGCATATCGAAAATCTTGCGGCAATGACTCTCGGTCGCGATGCGGCAATTGATATGCGAAAGAATATAAAGGATACATATCACCTGAAGGTTTCGGCGAGAAAATTCCCGCATAGCTCCTGCAATGTTATCGCAAGAGTTCCGGGTTCCGGCAAAAAAGGCGTTGTCGGAGCGCATTACGACACATCACCTTTCGTTCAGGGAGCGGGCGACAATGCAAGCGGAACTGCGGTTCTTCTCGAGCTTGCGCGTCTTGCAAAGGGGAAATGCGGAGATTTCGCGGTGGATTTCTGCACATATTCGGCAGAGGAATATATTCCGCGCGGTGAGAAATGCCCTCCCGGAAGCGGAAACTATGTCAAGGCGCATAAGGACGAGGATATCCGCTGGTATCTCAATATAGACGATGTCGGAATGTATCTCTCGGCATATACGCTTCACCTGACGAAGCCGGAGCTTCTGCCCGATATAAAATCTCCCGTCGCACATACCGACAACAAGGGCCCGTTCGGCGACGAGTCGCCGTATATGCTGGAAGGAATCCCGACCGTATGGATGGGAAATCTCGATCCGTATAAGCGACTCCATACGGAGATGGATAACCTTGATAACATCAGCCTTGAGACTGTTGCGTGGGCGGTTGAGAAAAATCTTGATCTTTTCACACAGCTTATAAACGGATAGAAAAGCTCCCTTCGGGGGAGCTTTCAGCGTGTCGATAAACTTATCGACACGCTGAGAGATTGTCCAAAAGGGTGCAAGATTATTCAAACCGAACCCGAAGTAGTACGTTGGTACGTCGAGAGGTGAGGTTTGAACAAAACAAGCGGAAAACGCCTTGAAATT
>JAZSHZ010000162.1:0-8857 GCA_045533555.1 Eubacteriales bacterium | reverse complement strand
TACAATCACAAATGCTGTATCAATGGACTCAATAAACAACCGTAACAAACGGCTCACGTAAAAGGCGCATTTTTTACGCTTGAAAAGTTCATTTGCGCGATATGGCAACGAAACTTTCCGCGAAACCGGGTGGTTGAGGTTTCTTTGAATGTCATTTGAGATGATAAAATTACATCAGTCGATACCCGAAAACCTCGCAAATACATACAGCGCATAGGAAGAAACATTTCCTATGCGCTGTTTTTTATAATTTCACTATTTACGTGAAACTGATTGGTGGAGACGACGCGTAACCCCTCCATTTCACGGAAAGGGGGATGTGGGGATGGGATGAATTGAGAGTGTTTAAAGGGTTGGGTTCTTTCCGGGAACTACTTGCTCGATGGTTTCTATTATTACTTTCTTGTATTTGCGTAAGTCCTCATCACGGAAATCTATATCAGCCAATCGACATTTACGTCTTGGTGTAGACATAATTTCACCCTTTCTAATTTATTGTTTATTTTTATGATTTAAAAACGCCTGCGCGTCCATCTAATTATTTGTTAGTATTTTTGCGCCCGAAAGAGAAGTTATACGTATTATACGCAGTTTTGAGAACGCAAGTGTTATTATGTGGTTGGTGGTAGGGAAAAGAATAAGCAAGCGTTCCTGCGGATACGCTTGCTTATTCTTCGTTATTTTATTGTTCGTTTAAGTATTTAATTTGAGTTATTTACTTTCTCTCTTCGAACGGTAAATCCCTATAACCTGCAAAGAAATCAAAACTAAACCTGTTGAGCCGCTTTCCGAAATTGGAAGAAAGGTGCGCGCCGTATCATCGTATGAAAAGACTTTTGTCATAGGCTATGCCAACGGATATTTTCACTACAGTGCACCAAAGGAGGTATACAATAATGGCGGATATGAGAGTGTCGAATGTATGTTCGCTCCCGAATGGGAAGAGATATATGTAAATGCTGTGAAAACTGTGATAGAAGAGGTGTGTGGAAAAAAAGTTGGCAAATTGACCGATTTTTTACTGTCTATGTTGCGGTTTGAGATTGCAACGTGGTATCATAGAATATAAATATATATTTAAGGAGAAATATGCAAATGTTTAAAATAGGATTGATAGGTTGTGGGAAAATAAGCTTAGGGCACGTGAACGCGTTTGAAACCATAGATGATGCAAATATAACTGCCGCCTGTGACCTTTTGGAAGAAAATCTTAATGCAGTGTGTGAAAAGACAGGTGCACGCGCGTATTACGATTATAAAGAAATGGTGGATAAGGAAGAGCTTGATCTTGTTGTCATAAACCTTCCTCATGGCCTTCACTGTGAGGCGACCTGTTTCTGTGCAGAGCAAGGTGTTGATGTTTTTCTTGAAAAACCGATGGGCATAAGCTCGGATGACTGCAGGAAAATGATAGATGTCTGCAAGAAAAACGGAGTTATGCTCTGGGTGGGACACCTGCAGAGATATATGCCTGCAAATAAATTTGCAAAGGAACTTATCGACTCGGGAGAGCTCGGAACGCTTGTTGGCTTTTCGGAAGTGCGCAACGGTGAGTATTTCACGCCGAATCGCCCGAAGTGGTTTGGCGTGAAGTCAATGTCGGGCGGCGGAATCACGATAAATCTCGGTGCACATTGCCTTGACAAGATGAAGTTTTTCTCGGATTCGACCATTGAAGACATATCGGGAAGCATACATATGCACGAGGGACTTGATTGCGAGGACGGTGTTCAGGCGTTTGTTAGAATGAAGAACGGAGTGGTCGGGACAATGACACTTATCGGCTATACAACACAGAATTCTTACGAGAACATTCTGTATTTGACAAACGGAGAAATAAGAATGCGTCTTGAGGACAGAAACTGCGTATACTACTGTAAGAAGGGTGAGCCGTTAAAGGAGCAGGAGGTTGAGGATGTTCCGGCAATGACATATCAGATGCAGGACGTAATCCGTGTCCTGCGCGAGGGAAGAAAGGAACCGGTTGTAGGAGGCGAGTACGGTCTCGATGTAATCGGCGCAATAAAAAAGCTTTACGGCGAGGAATAAATAGAAACGGGATGTGAAATATCACATCCCGTTTCTATTTTGCTGCTAAGTCGTGCCATGTAAAATCGTCAGGATTAAACCAAGCCCATCGCTCGAGGTATGCGTGGTGCTCTTTTGCAGCGGAGATTCTCATTGAAGCTCTGTATTGAGACGGCGTGAGACCGACGTGCTCGGAAAAAACGTGCGCAAGCCGCGTTTTGTCATTGAGCCCGACCCTGCGCGCGATTTCATCAACCTTCATATCGGAAAGGGCGAGAATCTGCTTTGCATATGCAATCCGCAGCCCGAGAAGAAAGGTTGCCGAGCTTTTTCCCGTAACGGCGCGGAAACTTCTTGTATACACGGAACGCGACATACACGCAACGGCACAAAGGTCATCAAGCGTTATTTTTTTGCTCATATTGCTTTTCATATATCTTATTGAGTTGGTGATTGCGTTTGCATTTTCACGCATACTTACAAAGCCCTTGCTTTGTGTGTTATACGTACAGAACAGTCGTAAAAATTCAGCGAGGTATGCGGCTAAAACGTCAAAATTCATATGTTTGTAGCGACCGAATTCTGAAAGCATTTTGTCTGAAAGCTCGTCTGCAATTGAGCGGGCATCGTCTTCAAGCTCACAGAATGGCGGCACGGTGCATTCCTCAAACCGTGCAAAATTTTTTGCATATGAGAAGAATCGGTATCCGCGGTCAAGAAGAAAGCTGTCGGTAAAAGAAAGGGATAACAGCTTTGGAGGAGTGTCCGACAAACACATATCAAGATAATGCTTTGTGTAAGGGAGAACAACCGAGCAGGAACCGGCTTTCATATGATATGAGGTATCTCCGATATTGTGAATGAGCTCACCTTCGAGAACGTACCATATCTGAACAAAGTCGTGACAGTGAAAATCGTCATCAAAACGCCTTTGGCATGTTTCTACAAGAAGAGGAAGCCAATACATCTTCCAATCCTCGTCAACAGTGAACGCGTCAATCGAATTTTTTTTGTGAGTATACTCTGTATCATTTGCCATTACATTTCACCTCAATCCTATAGGACAATTATAGCACAAGCCATGAAAATGCGTCAAGAATAAGGATTTGATATCGTTTGTGAGAAAGATAATCGGGCAGATTTGACACCTTGTTTGTGTTGACTTTGTTTATGAAAGGAAATAAAATTATGTTAAGCAAATATTAATTTTGGAGGTTGGGATTATGAAAAAAATCATTTCTGCGGTGCTGGCAGTCTTTATGATTGCAGCTTTGCTTCCGTCTGCATTTGCGGCAGAGGGGAATACCGCCATCGTGGAAGCATCCATGATAGACGGCGATGTTTACTACGGGAAATAAATCTTTTGTTCAAGGAGGAAAATAATATGAAAGCAAGACGTTTTTTATCTCTTGTACTTGCGGTAATGATGGCACTGGCGCTTCTTCCGTCTGTATCATTTGCAAAAGAAGAGAACGCAAATGTTTATTCGGGAGGCGAGCCTGTCGAGCTTGAGTACAACTTGACAACAAATTCGCTTCACATGTCAAAGCTTCCTGTTGCGACGGTGAGCGGCTATGAAGCAAACGGCAAGAGAAGTGATACTGTTTTGGAAAATTTGAATCTTGCCGACTGGAAAAAGACATATTCGGTAGATTCAAATGGAAATGAATGTGAACCATATAAGATTATGGATCTCACGAAAACAGATCCGTTTGCAATAGAATATCCGAATGAGCAGTTTGCATCAAACGGAAGTCGCGTATGCTACGGCTCTGATAACTGGAACATAAGCAAAGATGGGCTTATTTCGGGTTTTAACAAGGTTCGCTATGCTGATTCGTATGCAAGTGTCAGAAGTCATGTCACAATTCGTGTCAATGTTCCCTATGCGGGCGATTATATGCTTTCGGGACGCGGAATAAAGGTTGACGGTGGTGCAGAGCCAACCGTTATCATAACTCCCGCACCTGCAAATGAGCTTGTCGGTACCGACTGGGCTCGTGCGTTTGACACGGTCTTCGCAGGTAATACAACCGTAGGTAAGTTCAGCTGCGCAACACAGGACGGCGTTGATAAGACAACCTACACAAATATCGGTAAGGTGAAAATAGGGACGGCGGGCGAATATTTCATCACCTTCCATATGCCTGAAAAAGCTGAAAATACATCGGGCCGTGAATTTTTCTATCTTTCCGGGCTTAAGCTTACTCCGATCGTTGAGCCGCGTGTATATGAGTACAACATAACGACAGGATCACTTCATGCGGATAAGATGCCGAAGTTGACAACAGCAAACTCGGACGACCTTGGACTCAGAAATAACGGTGCGCTCTATAACTTTGCGCTTGCCGATTGGCTTGCAACGCTTTCTGTGGATGCAAACGGAAGCGCGTGCGACCCATATGCGACCATGAATCTTGGAAGCACAGATGCATACTCAATTGAGTATCCGCGCTTGTTCACTGTGGACAAACCGGCAGGAGGAACACAGACAATAGCAAACGGCCTTTCTTCGTGGAGTATGACAGCGAAGACTTTGTTTGCAGGCTTTAAAGAAAACGGACGTTTTGGAGAAGCTTATATGAGCTATCGTCCACACGTAACGCTTCGTATAAAGGTTTCTGCTCCGGGTGAGTATACGCTTGCGGCAAAGGGACCGAAAGCGACAAACGGTGCAATTCCGACCGTACATTTCGGTAAAGCTTCAGATACAAGAATAGAAGGTTATGCATGGCATGATACCTTTGCAAATCTTTTCGGAAGTCTTTCCGAGATTGGTAAGTGGAGTTCAAGAACAGGTTCTGCGGCAGACGATGAATATGCAGATATAGGAAAAGTAACAGTTTCCGCTCCGGGTGAATATTTTGTCGTATTCAGTATGCCGGAAGCATATGATGCAGCAATAGACCCTGATTCCGCAACGAACTATCAGACATTCAACCTTTCGGGTGTTAAGCTCACTCCATATACAGCACCTGAAATACCTGATGAGCCGCGTGAACTGAACTACAGAGTGGCTTTTGATGTCCTCAGCACAAATCTCTACAAGTATTCTGCTGCTCCGGAAGGTAAAACGTGGTATACAATTGACGGCCTGCGCAACGCAAGCGGCGGACTGCTTTATAACACAAAGCTTATGGGCTATAATGCAACAGTCACAACTGATGCATCAGGCAACACTGTTGCACCGTTCAATGTCATCAATCAGTCGAAGACAGACGATTGGGAGTGGGCAATGGACTACACCCCGGGAACACTCACAATTGCCGGAAAGCAGAATGCACTCTGGCACAATTACTCTGTGTCAAGCTTCGGAAGCTTTACAAGCGGCGGATTCCTTATGCTCCGTGTAAATGTTCCTGCTGCGGGAAAATATACGCTTTCATACAACGGAAACAGAGTTGAGGGTGCTGCAGCTCCCGCAATATATTTCTTTGCAGATGACGGAAGTGAGATGATAGACAGAAGTTCGGGATATCGTCTGTTCTCAACACAGACTCCGATAGGTTATGCAAATTTCTCGGATATCTCAAAGACGGGATATGTCAATGTCGGAACGGCAGAAGTGCCGACTGCGGGTGACTATTTCATCGTTCTGTTCCCGAATCAGAAATCACTTGAAATTTCTCCGGCGTCCGGTGCATATCAGGAGATTTTCCTCACGGATTTAAAGCTCACACCGTTTAAAGAGGGCGATGATGTTGATAAGCTCGAATCAATTTCTCTCTCTGCAGACGAAACTCTCATAGAAGCGGGAAATACCGCAACAATCACGGCAATCGGAAAATATTCGCTCAGCGGTGCAGCTGAAATTGCCGATGGTATAACTTATAAAAGCTCCGATAACAACATTGCAACCGTTTCTGATAAAGGTGTTGTAACAGGCGTTTCCGAAGGAAAGGTAACAATCACTGCATCGGTCGGCGATGTCTCCGCAACAATTGACATCGATGTTATGGCATATGATGCGGGCAACGGCGGCGTGATGCTTGAATACAGAACAACGTGGGATGCGCTTTCGGGCGACAAGCTTCCGCTGACAACCGATTCTGCAAAGTTCACAAACGGCACATATGCAAGAAGTGCCGGTGCGGGACTTATCGTCAACACAAAACTTATGAACCGCTCTGCAACCGCTGTTATTGACAAGGATGAACAGACAGTTCCCGAATGGCGGTTAATGAATTTCGATATCACAGATCCATGGGATGTTGCGTTCGAAAAGAGTCCGGGCGGAATCAGAATTCAGAAGAGCACCAATGATTTATTCCTGAATTATCCTATTGGTGACTATGGCAATACAACCTCCGGTACGTTTATGGCTCTTCGTCTCAATGTGCCGCACAAAGGAAAATACAGACTAATGTTAGACACAAGTGCCGTAGCACACGGAGTTGCCTCTGCGATATACTTTATCAGAGATAACGGGACGGTGACAGGTGTCAATCAGATGTATGCGCTTATGGCTGCAAATGAGCCTGTTGCACATTTTGATTTCTCGGAAAGCTTCACGGGATATAAGAAAGTGTGCGAGGTTGAAGTCCCTCGCGCTGGCGAATACTTTATCGTCTTCTTTGGTGATGAGAAATCACTTTCGATAAATTCGACAACGACCGGTGATTCTGTTAAGTATCAGGAGATACATCTTGAGGGAATTCGCCTCTTCTGCGTACCGGGAGAGCCTGAAAAGCTTGAGCTTTCGCTTAAAGGTCTTGAAAAAGGAGATCCGATGGCGCTATACACAAAACGTCAGATTGCATATGAGCTTTTTGATGCAAACGATGTTCCGCTCGATGAGATAGATGAGAGCAAACTCACTGTCACATATTCTTCAAGCGACAGTGCCGTTGCAACCGTTTCGGAATCGGGCGAAATCGAGGCTCTTTCAAACGGCACGACAACAATAACAGTAAATGTAAATTATGACGGAACGAAGATATCCGAAGAATATGAGCTTCTTGTCGCGCCGACAGGTAAAAACCTTATGGCAGATAAGAATCCTGATTTTGAAAGCGACCTTTGGGTTTGGAATTGGCCGCGTCAGGATGAGCTTGTCGGTGAGCCGAAGTTTATGCGTCTTGGAATAAATAAAGCTCCGACGTCGGAAAATCCGGAAAACCGTGCTCTTGCAGTAGCGCTTGACGGAAAATCTATCGGCGGTGTTCCCGATTCGATAAACCTCATTCCGGGAAGTGACCGCGTTAAAGCAGAGCCGGGAAGACTTTATGAGCTCTCTTTCAAAATGAAGATAGATTATGAGAATCCTCCGGGAGGCGAAGATCTTCTTCTTTATCTTGATTATTATACTTATAGCAACCCGACAGGACAGACCGGCTCGGATATTCCCGTAAATTCCGGGCGTTCAGTCGAAATTTCTCAGGCGGCAGGCTGGAGAGAAATATATTCTGACTGGGTAGAGGTAGTTCTCCCGGTTCCCGGACCGATGGAAGCTCCGGGGCTTGAAGCGCTTTATATAACACCGCGCTTCGGTCCGCGTCCGCGCGCAGGCGATTACAACCGCGACGGACATAAGGGCACAATGTGGTTCGATGATTTCGAGATTCGCGAAGTTGGTTTCGCAGGCGTTGAGGTAAGCATTGAAGGTGAGACAACTGCTTCAAATGCAGGCGCAGTCTTTGTAAAATCAAAGCCGTATACCTCGACAGGATCATACATTTCTCTCGGCGGAACATTCGAGGCAAATGATGTAAAGCTTTCAGCAAGTGATAAGAATGTTGTTTCCGATTTCGGAAATCAGACTATTGAAAAAGTAGATACCGGAAGCGATCAAGGAATCAGTCACGGAATCGGAAATGCAGCGGTTAAGCTCGGCGGCAAAAACGGAATCGCAGATGTATTTTCCGAAATAACGCTCAATGGAATGACCAGAATCGGCAAAGCGACATTGACTACCTCAGGCTTTGATATGAGGCTTCTCTATGCAGAGGCGTATGGTGAATCTGACACTGTTGAGGCAGGCGGAAAAACGAAGATTGTTCCTGTCGGATATATGTCGGACGGCTCCGTTGCCGATATGTCAAGCGGAACAATAACCTATAAATCTCTCACTCCCGATATCCTGACAGTTGATAAGGAAAGCGGAGAGGTAACTGCACTTGGTGCAGGCAAGGGAAGAGTTGAAGTCAACTTCCTGCTTGGAAAATTCGGAGCACAGGCGATTGCTGAAATTACAGTTACAGATTCAAGTCCGATAGTCTCTGCAACTTTGGCTGAATGTCCGAAGGTCGGATATCTTCGCGATGAAAAGCTGGTCCTTGCAGGACTTACAGAAAAAGGCTTTGCCGCAGATCTGGCAGCGGCGGATATTGAATGGGTTGTCGAATGTGATCCTGTAGGCGGCGTAACGGTCAGCGAAGACGGATATGTATTCGGTGAGATTTTTTGTGCAACCGCTAAAGTTAAAGCTAAGGTAACACTTAACGGAGCAACCGTCGAAACAAACGAAATTGAAGTATCTGTTTCCGAAACCGATCTCCGCGACTTCTCGATTGACTTCCGCAAGGCAAGCGAAACGAAGCCTTCTAAAGTTCAGATAGAGGTTGACGGCTGGGAACTTGACCTTAAAAAGTCACAGTCAACCGTTGCAAGCTCGGTGTTTGACACAATGGGACTCAACGGAAATACAAGCGCGGCAAACAGCGATATGGTAATGCGTGTTAAAGTTCCGTATACAGGTGTTTATCAGATCGTTTTACATGTAGGTCTTGGCGGCTACAGTGCAACAGAGGGAAGTGTGTTTGTCGATAACACATATCTCGGCACGGTAGACTGGGAAGGTCTGAATCAGAGTGCAGTGCGCGAAAACCTT
>JAZSHZ010000074.1:0-5700 GCA_045533555.1 Eubacteriales bacterium | reverse complement strand
GACAAGGTCTGCGATCAGATTTCGGATGCGATCCTTGACTCGATTCTTGAAAATGACAAAAACGCACGCGTTGCCTGCGAAACAATTGTCACGACGGGTATGGCTCTCGTTATGGGCGAAATTTCGACGGAATGCTATGTTGATATCCCCTCGACGGTTCGCAAGACTATTGACGAAATAGGATACAACAATCCGGCAATCGGGTTTGATGCTCGCAACTGCGCTGTTCTTACATCAATCGATGAGCAGTCGGCAGACATCGCTCTCGGTGTCGACAACTCATTCGAGTTCAAAAGCGATTCCGGTGATATTGCTGACCAGATCGGTGCAGGCGACCAGGGAATGATGTTTGGTTATGCTTGCAACGAAACACCTGAGCTCATGCCGGCTCCGATAACATATGCTCATAAGCTTACAAAGAAACTTGCAGATGTCCGCAAATCGGGAGAGCTCGCTTTTCTCTGCCCCGACGGAAAAGCGCAGGTTACGTTTGAATATGACGGTAACGAAATCAAACGTTGTGATACCATCGTAGTTTCCACCCAGCATTATGACACTCTTTCGCTCAATGCTCTCCGCGACGCCGTCAAGAAACACATCATACTTCCGGTTATGCCTGAAAACTACATTGACAAAGAAACAAAAATCCTTATAAATCCGACAGGCCGCTTTGTTATTGGCGGGCCTCAGGGCGACTCCGGTCTTACCGGAAGGAAAATCATTGTCGATACATACGGTGGCTTTGCTCGTCACGGCGGCGGCGCATTCTCAGGCAAGGATCCGACGAAGGTTGACCGCAGTGCTGCATATATGGCGCGTTATATTGCAAAAAATATTGTCGCTGCAGGTCTTGCCGACCGTTGTGAAATTGAACTTGCTTATGCAATTGGTGTCGCAAATCCCGTCTCAGTATTTGTTGATTCATTCGGCACAGGAAAGATTTCGGATGATAAACTTTCTCTCCTCGTCAATGAATGCTTTGATATGCGTCCTTTAAAGATAATCGAACATTTTGATCTCAGGAGACCCATTTATCGCCAGACTGCATCATACGGTCACTTTGGCAGAACAGATATTGATCTTCCATGGGAAAAAACCGATATGATCGATATCCCCAAAAAACACATTTAACAGTCAAGAGTGCGAGAAATCGCACTCTTTTTGTATAATAATTTCATTATTGCAAAAAATACCTTCTGAAAACAATTTCAGGAGGAGTAGAAATGAAAGGTTATGCAATGCTCAGAATCGGAAAAACCGGTTGGATAGAGAAAGACAAGCCAAAATGCGGTCCGCTTGACGCAATCTGTGCTCCGATTGCCCTTGCCCCCTGCACCTCTGATATACACACAGTATGGGCAGGCGCGCTCGGTGAACGTGAAAACATGATTCTCGGTCACGAAGCTATCGGTGAAGTTGTAGAAGTCGGTGAATTGGTGCGTGATTTTAAACCGGGAGATCGCGTCATAGTTCCGGCAATAACACCAGACTGGAACACAATCGAGGCACAAAGAGGCTATGCGATGCATTCGGGTGGAATGCTCTCGGGCTGGAAATTTTCAAATTTCAAAGACGGCGTTTTTGCAGAATATTTCCATGTCAACGATGCAGACGGAAATCTTGCCCATCTACCCGAAAAACTATCTTCAAAAACCGCTTGTATGCTCTGCGATATGATTCCGACGGGACTTCACGGCGTTGAGCTTGCAGACGTTAAATACGGAGATGACGTTGCGGTTATCGGCATCGGTCCCGTCGGCCTGATGTCAGTTGCAGGTGCGGCAATACACGGTGCTGCAAGAATTTTTGCCGTCGGCTCACGCCCGAACTGCGTTGCGCTTGCAAAGGAATACGGCGCAACCGATATTATAGATTATAAAAATGAGCCGATAGACTCACAGATTTTTAAGCTTACCGACAACCACGGAGTGGACAAGGTTATCATAGCCGGCGGAGACACAAACACATTCAAGGATGCCGTCAGAATGCTCAAGCCCGGCGGAAGAATCGGAAACATCAATTATCTCGGCGAAGGACAAAGCATATCAATACCGCGCGTTGAATGGGGCGTCGGTATGGGACACAAAGCAATTAACGGAGGACTTATGCCCGGCGGCAGACTCAGAATGGAAAAGCTTGCTTCACTTATCGTTAACGGAAGGCTTCATCCCGAAAAGATGATAACGCACGAATTCCACGGATTCGAGGGAATCGAAAAAGCACTTATGCTTATGAAGGATAAACCGAAGGACCTTATCAAGCCCGTTGTTTTACTTTAAGATGAGAAAAAAGTCCGGCAAAAACCGGACTTTTTTGATTAATATCTTGTTTTGAAATCGATCTGCTTTTTCTCGCGCGCCGCTTCGTAAACACCGAGAATCATCTCAACGGTAGCCGCGCCGTCAACCGCACCGTTTGCAACTTCGGTGTCATTGTTGATTGCATTGACGATATCGTTGAACTGCTTTGCATGGCCACGGCAGTCGATTGCATTCGGATCGCTTGCGCCGAAACCGCCCGTGCGCTTTTCAAACTCGGGCTTTTCGATACCTTCAACATCCCACTTTTCAATCTGGTCTTCAATCAGAACAATACTGCCCTTTGTACCGCAGAGCTCAAGGCGACGGTCATATCCAGGATATACGGACGTCGTTCCCTCGATAACGCCGACGGTGCCGCCTTCAAATTCCATAATTGCAACAGCGGTATCCTCAACCTCAATCTTATGAGCAAGAGTATTGCAGATAGCACTTATTTTCACGGGAGAACCAACAAAATAACGGAGAAGGTCTATACCATGAATGCCCTGATTCATAAGAGCACCGCCGCCGTCATATTTCCATGTTCCGCGCCAATCCGAATTATCGTAATATTCATCGGTACGCCAATACTTCATATGAACGCCGACACTTGAAAGTTTTCCGAGATGACCTTCATCTACAACTTTCTTTACAGCCTTGATTGAATCTGCAAAGCGAAGCTGACAAATGACTTCGCATTTTCTGTTGTACTTTTTCGCTGTATCAACAACAGCCTGGCAATCTTCATTTGTCAAAGCAAGCGGCTTTTCGCAGACAACGTGCTTTCCTGCCTCCATTGCCTTGATAGCAATTTCAGCATGTGTTCCGCTCGGCGTGCAAATCGTAATAACATCAATGGATTCATCAGCAAGAAGATCTTCATATGTATCAAAGACCTTAAGACCGTATTTTTCTCCGAATGCTTTTGCCTGCTCCGGAATTGCGCCGTAGACACCTGTTGCAACTGCACCGTCAACATAATCCATTGCAGCCATATGATGCGCCGCAATCATACCTGTTCCGACAAGTGCGAAGTTAAGTTTTCTCATCATTCATTCACCATTATTATGACCGTCTCATCAGAGGACATAATTCCTTTCTTGTTTATTTTAAAAACAAAAGCTTATTATATATTATAATAACACCATCGAAAAAACGCAATGTATCATATTGATATCTTTTTGGACAATCTTGCTATTTATTCTTTAATTATGTCCTTCAAAAAGCATTATTTACTTATCAAGACCAAGAAGCTTTTCAGCATTCTTATACATAATTTTCTCATAATCCTCACGGCTTATGCAATTAGTGTTGCAAAGATTTTCGAGGAAATCGAGAAAATCATACTGGAAGGTCTGCGTCGGAGCGCAAACATCCGCACCATAGTAGATTCTATCCGAAAACTCGGTGATGAATTTTGCGGCATACTCGGGGTCGCGCATCATTGCATTGGAACCGCTGCCTGCAGAAAGATCGCAATAAAGGTTTCCGTATTCGCGAAGAAGCTTCGGAAGTCTTCCCTCTTTAACCTTACCCTTCGGATAACTGTTTCTCTTTTCCTGAACAACGCCTGTTGATATTTCACTCCAAAAAGCAGTGGAATGACCGATAATCTTGAGATCGGGATATTTCTTGAGCATCTTCTCAATTCTCGGAAGGCCGAGTTCGTCTACTATTCCATATGTATTACCATGCTGCGGAGCAATATGAATAAGAACCGGCATATCAAGCTCTGCGCAAGTTCTGAAAAGATTCTGCATCATCGGATCATCTGCATAAAGACTTGCAGTAAGCTCGCCAAGACCTTTAGCCCCCTTTTCCTTGTACTGACCGATGAGGTGATTAAGGTCAGCTTTGTCGTTATAACTTCCCTGACGCGGATCAACATTACAGAACCACGTAAAACGATCAGGGTGCTGACTTACAACATACTGTGTCTCCTCATTGCTCATACAGGACCAACGCGCTTCAGGTGAAATCAAAGGAAGAATAACACCGAAATCAACACCGGACTTATCGTGGATATCGAGCTGTTCTTCCGCAGACAGGAAATTTGCTCCATTCGGACGAGTTGTCGAAAACTCAGGAAATGCAACTACATGGCAATGAATATCAATTTTTCTCATAACAATAATCTCCTTATTCTTTTATTCCAAGAAGCTTTACTGCATTCTTGCGAATAATTTTTTCATATGTACTTTCCGAAATCATTTTATCGGCTAAAAGTTTCTTCAAAAACTCATCAAATTCATACTGGAAAGTCTGAGAATATGCGCAGACATCAGTTCCGTAATAAATTCTGTCTTCAAATTCAGTCATAAACCTTGCGGCATATTCGGGATCACGCCGCATTGCATTCGCACCACTTCCGGCAGATAAATCACAATAAAGATTTCCATATTCTCTCATAAGTTGTGCAAGGCGGCCTTCATTGACCTTTCCCTTTGGATATCCACCCCTTGTTTCGTCCGAATTATCGGAAGAAATCTCGCTCCAGAAACACATTGAATGACCTATAATACGAAGCTTCGGATGCTTCTTTAGCATTCTTTCAATTCTCGGAAGCCCGAGGTCATCCGCAATGCCATATCCCATTCCCGGACCTTCGGAGATATGAACGAGAACAGGCATATCGCACTCGGCGCAATGATAAAACATGTTATCCATTTTGGGATCATCCGCGTATATATTGGATGTAAGTTCTCCGACACCTTTCGCCCCAAGTTCTTTATAGAACATAAGCACTCTGGAAAAATCCGTTGTTGTACTGTTACCACCCATACGTGGGTCAATGTTGCAAAACCACGAAAATTTCCCGGGATTTTCTTCGCAAATCTTTTTTGCATCAGCATTGCTTCCGTTAGTCCATATACCTTCCGGAGAAATGCACGGGAGAATAACACCGATATCGACATTCAATTTGTCGTGAACCGATATTTGCTCTTGTGCCGACATCGACCTTGTTCCGTTAAGTCGCGGCAGAACATATTCAGGAAACAGTGACACATGGCAATGAATATCAATCTTTTTCATATTCAAACCTCTGAAACTATTTTATTCCAAGAAGTTTTTCTGCGTTCTTGCGGATAATTTTTTCATAAACCTCACGGGTTATCATACCGCTTTCGACCATTCCCGTAAAGAACTCGTCAAACTTGTACATATTCGTCTGAGTCGGAATACATACATCCGCACCGTAGTAGATTCTATCCTGGAACTCTGTAAGGAATTTCGCCGCATATTCGGGATCGCGCATCAATGCATTCTCACCGCTTCCGGCTGAAATATCGCAATACAGATTTCCGTATTCGCGAAGAAGCTTTGGAAGTCTTCCTTCCCTAACCTTTCCTTTCGGATATCCGTTACGCTCTTCCTGCTTAACACCTTCGGAAATCTCGCA
>JAZSHZ010000279.1:0-2831 GCA_045533555.1 Eubacteriales bacterium | reverse complement strand
CCTTGAAACATCAAATTTCAAGGCGTTTTCCGCTTGTTTTGTTCAAACCTCACCTCTCGACGTACCAACGTACTACTTCGGGTTCGGTTTGAATAATCTTGCACCCTTTTGGACAATCTTTTAGCGTGTCGTTATTCTTCGGAAACTCTTGAGCTTATGCGATAGTCCTTCGGACTCATCTTATAGTGGTCCTTGAAATGACGGTTAAACGAGGAAAGCGTGTTGTAGCCGACATCAAGTGCAATATCGGAGATGCGCCTGTCGCTCATATGCAGAAGCCTGCTCGCCATTCGCAGGCGCATAATGAGAAGATAGCGGAGCGGAGACATTCCGGTGACGGCCGCAAATTTCCTGCGGAAATGTGTAAGGCTCATATTGCAGAGAGAGGCAAGGCTTTCGATGCTTATGTCATCAGGATAGTGTTGGGTTATATATTCGATTGCAGGATATACTTCGGGTAACCCCTCACCGTAGTTGAAGAAGGTTTGTCCGTCGGCATTGAGTCTTCCCGCGCGAATGAAAAGGATGTTGAAAAGGTTTCTGATAACCTGCATATATCCGTCTGATTTCGAATCGAGCTCCTCTGCAACAAGGCGCAAAAGCTGTTCCGTTGATTTATCATAGATAATTGACGGCAAAACAGAGACGGGAATATCGCCGATAACGGAAGTGTCCACGGCAATAAAAAGCCAAAGGCTCGGGTGCGTGTCAAGGCTTTGTGCGAAGTGCGGTATTCCCGGAGGAATAATTGAAATATTCCCTTGTGCAAAAGGTATCATCATATTGTCAATAAAAAACATACCCTGACCTTCAAGACAGAGTCCGAATTCAAAATGCTTGTGGAATTGCATATCCTCTGCCGTCTTGTATTTCTTTTCACAGGTATAGTGAATTACCGGAAAATCGTCGGGAAATTCGACTGTGTTGAGCTTTCCGAGAAGAAGTTCATCGTTCTTATTCATTGCATCGCCTCCGAATCGGATTAATTTTAGCACACAGAAAAATGAAAGTAAAGAGTAAATGGCGTTTTTTGCACAGAAAAAGGTCGATTCGGCATTGATTTTTCTCAAATAAGGTGGTATGATATAAAGTAATTAAGTATTGCTTATCAAGGAGAATGCTTATGGAACTTAAAATTTTAAACAAAAGCGGCGAGGTTCTTTTTGAAGCTTCGGGAAAAGAGATAGATGCGGTCTATGACGGTGCTTATGAAGAAGGCGCAAAGATCTGCATTTCCGCTCCGATGACCGAGTTTCTCAAAATTTCGCTCGATGATGTTCTCGGAGAGGCGATCATATTCAATCCGCAGGGGCGTCTTGAATATGAGATCCCGTTCGGAAATCTCCGCAATATGTATTCGGAGAAATCATTTGCGGGATGCGGGCATAAGCTTCGCGTAAGTGAGCCTGCGGATGAGGAGATATATGCGATGAGAAATATCGCCCTCAACCCCTATGATGTCCGCGGTCAGAAGAAATATTACCCCCATGCATCGGCAAATCTCGTCACGCGCGAGAATCCGACGTTCTTTGAAAGAAACGCGATAGACGGCGTCCACGATACGGTCGGCCACGGAACATATCCGTATCATTCATGGGCGGGCGGCGCGCGCGAGGATCTTGAATATAAGCTTGAATTCGGCGCACCCGTTGAGGTCGAAAAGCTTGTCTTCTATCTCCGTGCCGATTTTCCGCACGATACATATTGGAAAAGCGTCGATGTCATATTCGACGGCGGCGAGGTCATAACCGCCGAGTTTGAAAAGACCGGTGACGGTCAGGAGATAATCCTGCCCGAGGTAATAACAACAAAAAACATAAATCTCAAAAACTTCAAGCAGGCGTGTCTCCCGCTTTCGTGGGCGGCGCTTTCCGAAATTGAGGTTTACGGAAAATACATCAAGGAGGATTTAAGTAAAATGGAAATCAGAAATGCATCAAACCCGCGCGATATGAAGCACTACACAACCGAGCGCCTTCGCGAAGAGTTCCATATCTCAAAGCTCTTCACAAAGGATAACATCCGTATGGTATACAGCCATATCGACAGAATTATCACAGCAGGTGCAATGCCGCTCTATCAGGAGCTTCGCCTCGAAGCAGGCAAGGAGCTTGCAGCGGACTACTTCCTCGAGCGCCGCGAGATGGGTTGCATCAACATCGGCGGCAAGGGTATCATCACGGTTGACGGTGTTGAATATGAAATGAACCCGCGCGACGGTATTTATATCGGCCGCGGCAACCGTGAAATCACATTCAAGTGCGTTGATGAAAACGATCCGCCGAAGTTCTATATCTCTTCCTGCCCGGCTCACAAAGAGTATCCGACAGTTAAGATTGATATCACAAAGGCGAAGAAGGTTCCCTGCGGAAGCCCCGAGGAGTGCAACCACCGCGTCATAAACCAGTATATCCATCCCGAAGTTATGCAGAGCTGTCAGCTCGCTATGGGACTTACAAACCTTGCAACGGGTTCCAACTGGAACACAATGCCCTGCCACACGCATGACCGCCGCATGGAGGTTTATCTCTACCTCGATATGCAGGAGGATGATATCGTATTCCATATGATGGGCGAGCCGAACGAGACACGTCACATCGTTATGAGAAACGAAGAAGCAGTCATCAGCCCGAGCTGGTCGATCCACGCCGGCGTCGGAACACGCGCATATTCCTTTATCTGGGCAATGTGCGGAGAAAATCAGGAATTTACCGATATGGACCATGTCGGAATGAAGGAGTTGTTCTAATATGAAAAATATGTTTGATCTCACAGGTAAGGTTGCTCTCGTCACGGGTGCATCCTACGGAATCGGCTATGCTCTCGCAAAG
>JAZSHZ010000163.1:0-9841 GCA_045533555.1 Eubacteriales bacterium | reverse complement strand
ATCCTCGCCGAAGTTGTAACAGACAGTATCTGTATGTCAAGCTACAAAGCGGCACAGCAGGGTGGGGATCACAAGCGTGTTCCCGATGATGTTGAAAACAATCCTATCATCATCGGTCACGAATTCTGCGGCACAATCCGTGAAGTAGGTGCAAACTGGAAGGATAAATTCAAGGTTGGCCAGAAATTTTCCATTCAGCCTGCAATCAACTACAAGGGAAGCCTTGCGGCGCCCGGATATTCCTATCAGAATGTAGGCGGTTGTGCAACATATGTTGTAATTCCTGCAGAAGTAATGCTTTGTGATTGCCTTCTCAACTATAACGGAGAAGCATTCTTCCATGGTTCGCTTTCCGAGCCTATGTCCTGTATCGTTGGCGGATATAATGCTATGTTCCATACAAAAGCAGGCTCCTATGAGCATGAGATGGGAATGAAGGAAGGCGGAAATCTTATCATCATGGCAGGTGCAGGACCGATGGGCATGGGTGCTATCGACTATGCAATCCACGGTGACAGAAAACCCGCACTTGTTGTTGTAACGGATATTGATGATGTTCGTCTTGCTCGTGCAGAATCACTTCTCTCTCCCGAGGATGCTGAGAAGAACGGTGTAAAGCTCGTCTATGTCAACACAAATAACTGCGACGATGCAAAACAGTATCTTATGGAGCTTACGGATGGCGTCGGATATCACGACGTTATGCTTATGGCTCCTGTTAAGCCTGTATGTGAGCTTGCGGACTCTGTTCTTGCATATGACGGTTGCGTAAACTTCTTTGCAGGTCCGACAAACCACGAGTTCTCGGCTATGGTTAATTTCTATAATATCCATCATAATGCAACACATTATATCGGAACATCTGGCGGAAATACTGATGATATGCGTGAATCACTCAAACTTATGGAAGAGGGAAGAATTAATCCGGCTGTTATGGTTACACACGTCGGAGGTATCGACAGCGCAAAGGATTCTACTCTCAATCTTCCGAATATCAAGGGTGGAAAGAAGCTTATCTACACTCATGTAAACATGCCTCTCACTGCAATTGACGATTTTGCAGAGCTTGGAAAGACAGATCCGTTCTTTGCAAAGCTCGCTGAAATCACAGCACGTCATAATGGCCTTTGGTCTGCTGAGGCTGAAAAATATTTGCTTGAAAACAAATAACGAAAGGAGTCAATACATATGGCAACACCTATTATTATGCCGCGACAGGGACAGTCGGTTGAGAGCTGCATTATCTCCAAGTGGCACAAGAAAGTCGGAGACATGGTCGCAGAAGGCGATACACTTTTCTCCTACGAAACTGATAAGGCAAGCTTTGATGAAGTAGCAAAAGTTTCTGGCAAAATGCTTGCAATTTTCTTTGAAGAGGGCGATGATGTAGAGTGCCTTCTCAACGTCTGCGTTATTGGTAATGACGGTGAAAGTACAGCGGAGTTTGCTCCGGAAGCTGCAACAGCTGCTCCGGCAGCCCCTGCGGCTCCTGTTGCGGCAGCACCTGCTGCACCGGCAAATCCGGTTGCTCCTGTTGATGCAGGAAACGCAACGCCTGTAATTATGCCGCGTCAGGGACAGTCAGTTGAAAGCTGTATCATTTCCAAGTGGCACAAGAAGGTAGGAGATATGGTTGCGGAGGGCGATACACTCTTCTCCTATGAAACAGACAAGGCAAGCTTCGATGAAGTGGCAAAGGTGTCCGGTAAGATGCTCGCTATCTTCTTTGAAGAAGGCGATGATGTAGAATGCCTTCTCAATGTTTGCGTTATTGGTGAGGATGGCGCAAATGCTGATGCGTTCAATCCGAATGCAGCCGCAGCTCCGGCGGCAGTTGTGAAAGCAGCTCCTGTTGCAACAGCTCCCATTGCTCCTGTTGCTGTAGTATCCACAGCAAAGGCAGGGGATGCTCTTAAGATTTCTCCGCGCGCAAAGAATCTTGCTGAGAAGACATTTGCAGATATCTCACTTGCAACTCCGACAGGTCCGAACGGAAGAATTATCGAGCGTGATGTTGAACGTCTTATTTCCGAAGGCAAGGTTGTTACACCTGCTGCAAGTGATGCGCTCGGAAAGGGAATAGTCGGAACAGGTCTTGGCGGCAGAGTTACCACTGCTGATATCGCTGCAAGCGCAAATGCTCCGGCAGAAGAAAAAACAGCTCCTGCTGCTGTTGCAGCACCTGTTGCTGATTACGAAGAAGTTCCGATGACCAACATCAGAAAAGTTATCGCTAAATCTATGTCTGCATCACTTACTGAGATGGCTCAGCTTACTCTCAATACATCGTTTGATGCAACATCAATTCTTAACTATCGTAAAGTACTTAAAGCTAAGGGCGAAGCTTTTGGTATGGAAAAGGTTACACTCAACGATATGATTCTCTATGCTGTTTCCCGTATCATTCTCAAGCACAGAGACATCAATGCTCACCTTATCGATAATAAGATGAGACTCTTTAATAACGTACATCTCGGTGTTGCTTGTGACACAGCTCGCGGACTTATGGTACCGACAGTGTTCAATGCAAACAAGATGTCTCTTAAGGAAATTTCTGCAGAATCCAAGCGTGTTACAGGTATGTGCCGTGACGGTGCGTGCAGCCCGGATCTTCTCAAGGGTGCATCCTTCACGATTACAAACCTCGGAAGTCTCGGAATCGAAAGCTTTACTCCGGTTATTAACCCGCCGCAGACTGCAATTCTCGGTGTTTGCGGAACTGAAACAAAGATTCGTGAAAAGAACGGAGAGATTTCGACTTACCAGGCAATGGGACTCTCGCTCACATTCGACCACAGAGCAGTTGATGGTGCTCCTGCTGCAAAGTTCCTTAAGGAACTTTGCGAAGCACTTGAAAACTTTGATTTGCTTCTCGGTGTTTAAGTTTGAAAGGAGAAAACGTCAATGTTTGATTTGGTAGTATTGGGCGGTGGCCCTGCAGGTTACCTTGCAGCTGAGCGCGCTTCGGTTGAAGGTATGAGCGTATGCGTTGTCGAAAAGCGTTTCCTCGGCGGTGTTTGCCTCAATGAAGGTTGCATTCCGACAAAGACATTCCTTAATTCCGCAAAGATTTATGACCACACTGTACATGGTGAGAAGTTTGGTGTAACAGCAAATGATATCAAAATTGATCATAAGGCTGTTGTTGCACGTAAGAACGATGTTCGTTCAAAGCTTGTCGCAGGTATTGCGGCAGCACTTCGCGCAGGTAAGGTCAAGGTTATTGAGGCTGACGGACAAATTATCGGAAAAGGTGAAGGCTTCGATGTCAAGGCAGGCGATGAAGTTGTTTCAGGTAAGAAGCTTCTTATCGCAACAGGTTCAAATGCTGTTGTCCCGCCGATTCCGGGGCTCAAAGAAGCAATCGAATCCGGATTTGGTATGACAAACCGTGAAATCCTCGATATGGAAGAGGTTCCTGAATCTCTCGCAGTTATCGGCGGTGGTGTTATCGGTCTTGAAATGGCTTCATACTTCAATTCAATCGGAAGCAAGGTAACCGTTATTGAAATGATGCCGAAGATTGCAGGTCCGACAGATAACGAGATCTCTGAGATTCTTCTCAAGAACTATACAAATAAGGGGATCAAGTTTGAACTCGGTGCAAAGGTGACCGGATTCGGCAAGGATACGGTTGAATATTAAAAAGACGGTCAGAACGTTTCTCTTAAGGTTGACAAGGTTCTTGTTTCTATCGGTCGTCGCGCACATACTGTGGGTATCGGCCTTGAAACAATAGGTGTTGAGCTTAACCGTGGAGCTATTGTAACAGATGATTTCTGCAGAACGAATGTTCCCGGTGTTTATGCTGCAGGTGACGTAAATGGTAAGAGCATGCTTGCTCATACAGCATACCGCGAAGCGGAAGTTGCAGTAAATCATATGGTCGGCAAAAAGGATCGTATGCGCTATAATGCAATTCCTGCTGTTATCTATACAAACCCGGAAGTTGCTTCTGTCGGTGAAACTGAAGAAACAGCAAAGGCAAAGGGAATTGCTTATAAGAAGTCCACTGTCAGCATGATGTACAGCGGTCGTTATATGGCAGAGAATACGGAATATGACGGTATCTGCAAGGTTCTCGCAGACGAGAAGACCGGTAAGATTATAGGTGTTCATATGCTCGGCACATATTCTTCTGAGATCATTTTCTCGGCAGCAATGATGGTTGAGTGTGAGATGAGAATCAATGATGTTAAGGAATTCGTCTTCCCGCATCCGACAGTTTGTGAAATAGTTCGTGAAGCAGTATTTAAGATGAAATAATATAAAGGAGAGATAAAAATGCCTAAGTCACAATTTTTGGATCCGAATGAAGTCAGAAAAAGTAGTTTTATTACTTTTCAGGACATCCCGGTAAACCAGTACAACAAGACAATCAAAGAAGAGAGCAAGAATTACTCTAAGGATGATTTTATGCGCATCTACCGCGATATGGCTATCATCCGTGAGTTTGAAACAATGCTCTACCAGATCAAGACAACAAACCACTACAACGGTGTTGACTACTCCAACCCCGGTCCTGCTCACCTTTCAACAGGTCAGGAAGCATCCGCTGTAGGTCAGGCATACATTCTCGGTGTTGATGACTATATCTTCGGTTCACACAGGAGCCATGGTGAAATCCTTGCAAAGGGTCTTTCCTGCATCCAGAAGCTTTCGGATGATGAACTCTATAAGATCATGGCAGACTTCTTCGGCGGTGATATTCTCCGCGTTGTTGAAGGTAAGCAGAATGATAAGTCCAACGTTAAAGCTCTTGCTATCGACTTCCTTGTATACGGCGCTCTTGCTGAGATTTTTGCTCGTACAACAGGCTTTAACCGTGGTCTTGGCGGATCGATGCACGCATTCTTCACTCCGTTCGGTATTTACCCGAACAATGCTATCGTTGGTGGTTCAGGTACGATTGCACTCGGTAGCTCACTTTATAAGAAAGTAAACAACAAGAAGGGTATCGTTGTATGTAATATCGGTGATGCTTCTCTTGGTTGCGGACCGGTTCTTGAAGCTCTCAATATGGCAGGTATGGATCAGATTCGTCAGCTCTGGGATGAGAGCCATAATAGCGGACTTCCGGTTCTCTTCAATATTTTTGATAACATGTATGGCATGGGTGGTCAGACATTTGGTGAGACAATGGCATATGGTATGCCGGCTCGTCTCGGTGCTGGTTTCAGCCCGACACAGATGCATGCAGAGCGCGTAGATGGATACAACCCGCTCGCAGTTATCGATGCAATGAAGAGAAAGAAGGAGATTCTCGAGAATGGCGATGGTCCTGTTCTCCTCGATGTTCTTACATACCGCGTAACAGGTCACTCTCCGTCTGATGCATCCAGCTATCGTACTCAGGAAGAAATCGATGCTTGGATTGAGCAGGATGTTCTTAAGGCATACAGCAAGAAGCTCATCGATGCAAAAGTTGCAGAGCAGGGCGAATTTGATGCAATTCTTGATGATGTCAAGAGCCTTATCACTCGTTCTTGTGCACTTGCTGTTGATGAGAGCGTATCTCCGCGTATGGATCTTAAGAAAGAACCGGATATGATTGAAAAGCTTATGTTCTCCAACCTCAAGGTAGAGAAGATGGATGACCGTGAGCCTGATGTTCTTATGCCGAAGGCAGAAAACCCCCGTGTTCAGCAGATTGCAAAGAAGGAGCGCTTTGGTTTTGATGCAAACGGCAAGCCTGTTTCAAAGAACAAGGTTTACCAGCTCCGTGACGGTCTCTTCGAGGCTATAATTGATAAGTTCTATGAAGATCCGACTCTCGTTGCATACGGTGAAGATAACCGTGACTGGGGTGGCGCATTCGCTGTTTACCGTGGCCTCACAGAAGCTCTCCCGTATCACCGCTTCTTCAACTCTCCGATTTCCGAAGCTGCTATCGTTGGTAGCGCAGTTGGTTATGCAATGAGCGGCGGTCGTGCAATCGTTGAGCTTATGTATTGTGACTTCCTTGGCCGTGCAGGCGATGAAATCTTCAACCAGCTTGCAAAATGGCAGTCAATGAGTGCAGGAATTCTTAAGATGCCTGTTGTTCTCAGAATCTCTGTCGGTTCCAAGTATGGCGCACAGCATTCTCAGGACTGGTCTTCAATGATCGCTCACGTTCCGGGTCTCAAGTGCGTATTCCCGACAACAACTTACGATGCAAAGGGTCTTATGAATGCAGCTCTCAACGGCACAGACCCGGTTGTATTCTTCGAAAGCCAGAGAATATACGATGTCGGCGAGCAGTTCCACGAAGGCGGAGTTCCGGAAGGCTACTACGAAATTCCGATCGGCGAGCCGGATGTCAAGAAGGTTGGTTCCGATGTTACAATTCTCACAATCGGTGCAACTCTTTACCGTGCTATGGATGCTGCTAAGATTCCCGAAGAGAAGTATGGTACCCCTGCAGAAGTAATTGATGCAAGATCTATCGTTCCGTTCAACTACGATAAGGCTATCGAGTCTGTCAAGAAGACCGGCAAGCTTGTTATCGCTTCCGATGCTTGTGCTCGTGGCTCTATCATCAAGGATATGGCACAGACAATCACATCAACCTGCTTTGATTACCTCGATGCACCTGTTGCAACAGTTGGCGCACGCAACTGGATTACTCCTTGCTTCGAGCTCGATGCAGACTTCTTCCCGCAGGCAGATTGGATTATTGATACAATTCACGAGCGTATTATGCCGATTCCGGGACATACTCCGACAAATAACTTCTCTGAAGGTGAAGAACTCCGTCGTTCCAAGTTCGGTGTATGATTTTCCTCATAAGTAAGAGCACTGATTGCTATTATAATCTTGCTCTTGAAGAACTGTTTTTGCGCGAGTATGATGAAGATGTTTTTATGCTATGGCAGAATGACAACACCGTTGTTATCGGAAAAAATCAGAACACTCTCGCTGAAATAAACAGTGAATACGTTAAAGAAAAAGGTATACGCGTCGTCCGCCGGATAACCGGCGGCGGCGCGGTTTACCACGATATGGGAAATATCAATTTCACGTATATAACTCATCACGATGGGGAATGGGACAGCGATTTTTCGCGTTTTGCAAAACCTGTAATCAATGTGCTTTCTGCATTGGGGCTTGATGCGGCAGTCTCCGGAAGAAATGATATTATGGCAAATGGAAAAAAAATATCGGGGAATGCGCAGACTGTTAAAAATAATCGCATCCTCCATCACGGCACATTGCTTCTCAGCTCCGATGTATCTGCTATCGTAGGTTCACTGAAACCTGACGCAGAGAAAATCCGAAGCAAAGGCATTAAATCTGTTTCATCTCGCGTCGCAAATATAAGTCAATTGCTTAATAGATATATTTCCGCTGATGAAATGTTTGAGTTGATTAGATGTGAAGTTTATAAACTTTACAATGCTCAAAGCTATGATTTATCTGCATTTGAGATTGAGCGTGCAGAAAAACTTGCTGACGAAAAATACAGAACATGGGAATGGAACTTTGGATATTCGCCTAAGTATTCTTTTGAAAAGAAAATGCGTTTTGATGGCGGGTGTATAAGCGTTTATTTTGATGTTCAAGACGGAAAAATCACCTCTGCGAAAATATATGGTGATTTTTTTGGTATATCTGATATTTCTGATATTGAAACTGCTTTTTGCGGAGCATATCATCGGGAAGAAGATATTCGTGAAATATTGATGAAGTTCGATTTAAATAACTATTTCGGTAAAATTTTGCTCGATGAAATAGTTAAAGTATTTATTTAAGGAGGCGAACATATGAAAAAAGCAGTTATGTATGGCGCAGGTAATATCGGACGCGGCTTTATCGGAGAGCTTTTTTCGCTTTCGGGATATTCCGTTTCCTTTATTGATGTTAATATGGAAATCATCGGCGCGCTTAATGAACGCGGTGAGTATATCGTTGAAGTTCTTTCAAACGATAGCAATGAAGAGATTACTGTTAAGAACGTATGCGGTGTTAACGGTATGGATGCGGATGCGGTTTCGACTGCAATTGCTGAATGTGATGTTATGGCAACAGCTGTCGGTGTCAATATTCTTCCAAGAATAGTAGGCAATATCGCAAACGGTCTTAAGCTTCGCTGGAAAAACGGAAATATGGTTCCGCTTAATATCATTATATGCGAAAATATGATTGATGCGGACAAGTTCCTTGCTGAATCCGTGAAGAATCTTCTTAATGATGAAGAAAAGAAGCTTTTTGATGATCTTATCGGTACGGTCGAAGCTTCTATTGGACGCATGGTTCCGATTCAGACTCCGGAAATGACAAAGAATGATATCCTTCGCGTATGTGTAGAGCCTTTCTGTAATCTTATCGTTGATAAGGACGGTTTCAAAGGCGAGATCCCTGCGATAGATAATATGTCAGCATATGCTCCATTCAGACTTTACATTGAACGTAAGCTTTTCCTTCACAATATGGGACATTCTCTTACAGCATATCTCGGTAATCTTAAAGGATACGAGTATATCTGGGAAGCGATTGAAGATACCGAAATTGAAGTTATGGCTATGCGTGCAATGTGTGAATCTGCACTTGCTCTTTCAATACGTTATGACGTTCCGTTTAAAGCTTTGTTTGAGCATGTAGAGGATCTTCTTTTCAGATTTACAAACAAAAAACTCGGTGATACTGTGTTCCGCGTAGGTCGCGACCTTAACAGAAAGCTTTCACCGGAGGACAGAATTGTTGGTGCAATTCATTCTTGCCTCGATGCAGGTGTAAAGCCATATGCCTTGTATGCGGCGTATGCTGCTGCACTTAAGTTTGAAGCGGATGACGTTTCAAAAATGCCTGCAGAAGAGGTTATGCAGAATATTTCAAAGCTTGATAAGAATTCAGAAGAATACAAGGAAATACTTGAGTTTGTCTCAGTTCTTGCAAACTGCGGCACAGTCAAGGATATGATTAAGCTTGCGAAATCCAAAATGGATGCATCCAAATAGATTTTTTAGTGCTTGATCAGAAAAAAGCCCATTGTTCGATATATACCGAACAATGGGCTGATTTTTTTTGTTTATATAAACTGTGCATCAAACATTTCTTTGTAAAAACCTTTTTTCGCCATAAGCTCATCGTGCGTTCCGAATTCATCGATTGAACCGTTTCTGACAACGAGAATCATATCGGCATCACGAATTGTTGAAAGTCTATGTGCGATAACGAAACAAGTTTTACCTTCCATAAGCTTGAGCATCGTTCTTTGGATTTGTTTTTCTGTTCTTGTGTCAACATTTGATGTTGCTTCATCAAGAATTAGAAGTTTTGCGTCGGCAAGCATTGCTCTTGCAATGGTCAGAAGTTGTTTTTGACCTTTTGATATATTTGTTCCTCCATCGATAAGAACAGTGTTATAACCGTCCGGTAAGGATGTGATATAATTATGGATTCCGGCATCACGGCAAACTTTTTCAACATCTTCATAGGTAGCATTTTCTTTTCCGTATGCGATATTTTCGAACACCGTTCCATGAAAAAGCCAGGTATCCTGCAAAACCATAGAGTAGGCGAGTCGCATGCTTTTTCTTGTAATTTCAGAAACGTCTTGTCCATCTATCAGGATATTTCCGGAATCAACATCATAAAAACGCATAAGCAGATTTACCAGTGTTGTTTTTCCTGCGCCTGTTGGTCCAACGATTGCAATGGTATCACCCTGATGAACTTTGAGGTTAAGATTTTTGATAACAGTGATATCCTTTGTATAGCCAAACGATACATCACGAAGCTCAACATCGCCCTGAATATTTTCTGCAATTGCTGCACCGATAGGATCGGCAGGGCCAGGTGACTCATCGAGTAAAGAAAATACGCGTTCTGCTGCTGAGAGTGTTCACTGCAGCTCGCT
>JAZSHZ010000304.1:0-12574 GCA_045533555.1 Eubacteriales bacterium | reverse complement strand
ATATGATGGTGATAGTATATCGCGCACTTACGGGAATGAACAAACTCAATGTAGGGGACGGCGTCCCCGACGTCCCGCAAGCTCCCGACTTTGACCAAGTCGCAGACTACGCCAGCGAAGCAGTCTCCGCTCTCGTCAATGCAAAGCTGATAAGCGTCAAAAACGGTCTCATCGACCCGACGGAAAACACAACACGCGCAGAAGTCGCAGTTCTCATTCAGAGGCTTCTCGATTTCGTGAAATAATTTCAAAAGCTCTCCTGAAATTCAGGAGAGCTTTTCGTTGCAAAATCGAGCAAATAATCAGCTTTCTCTTGCCTATATTGAAAAATAATGCTACAATAAATTTAATATATTTTATAAGGAAGGCTTTCGCTATGAACAATAAAATTTATACGCGCAAACTGCTCGGAAATGAGCGTTTCAATTGGAAGCAAAAGGACTTCGCCCTCTCCACTTTCAACTGCGTTGCATTTGATATGGATCTTATGATCCGCAACTGCAAGGAGGCGGGCTTCAATCTTCTCGAGCTTGGTTGGGGTGAGCACGATAAGGTCTGGGAAGCTGTTGAAATGTGCGAGAAGCACGGAATCGATCTTATTTTCCAGGATCTCAAGTATTTCGGCGGAATGATGCACCGTCATGATGACCGCCCCGTTGATGACAACAAGATCGTCGAGACCGTCAAGTCTCTTCGCGATAAGAAGCACGTCATCGGTTATTATGTCTGGGATGAGCCCTATTGCGATTATCTCTTCAAGGAGGCTCGCCGTCAGTCCGATATTCTTCTTGAGAATGCACCCGATGCGCTCCTCTTCTCAGTATTCCCGCCGAGCTATAATCCCGGCCCGACATGGGATAACGGTCAGTATTACGAAGCATTCGAGGAATATGTCAAGCAGCTCGAACCGCCCGTTCTCTCTATGGATGCATATCCTGTCGGCAACTATTGCAATCTCTATCCCGGTCTTGTCTACACCGATGAGATGCAACTTGATGATTCACCGATGTGGCTTGACCTCTTCGTCGCAAGACAGCTTGCAAAAAAATACAATCTCCCCTTCTGGTTCTATTATCAGGCCTGCGGAGTCTATAAGACCGAAAAGCTCACCTTCCCGATGGTGCGCATGATGATGTATTCCGGTGTTCTCTACGGTGCAAAGGGTCTCCAGAGCTACACGGCAACGGGCACCTGCTATCTTCCCAAGGATGGCGAGGAATATCCGAAGAAATTCACGGCGCTTCTCTCTACGGGTGAAAAGGGCGAATTCTTTGAGGACACAAAGAAAATCCATGCGGAATTCAAGGCTCTCGGAAGCACTCTTATGGCTCTCACAAGCACAGGCGTTTTCCATAGCAGTGATCTTGCTCCCTATGGCAAATACGGCGAGATTTATAAGAAATATGCAGACGATCCGAACTCCTGCGAGCTTATCACAGGAGAGCTTCCGCGCCGCACCTCCGTCGGCGAATTTACCGATGATTACGGAACGAGATATATCCTTGTCCTCAACCGCGAATTTGAAAAAGGGCTCAAAGCTGATATCGCTCTCAAGGATAAATACAACATCTATGAGGTCAGCAGAATTGACGGAAAGCAGAAGCTCATATGCGAAGCATCCGATGTTGCCCCTGTTGATCTCGCAAACGGCGATGCCGTTCTTCTCCGCCTCCAGCCGGCAGACGAAGAGCTTTTCACGATCGAATATACGCTTTAATATTAAAAATGTGTGTGGTTTTTGCCACACACATTTTTTTGTTAAATCGTTCCCGTCACAGTAAGAATGACCGTTCCGGGACTTATCTCCCATTCACCCGTCTCGGGATTCTGCGAAAAGCTTGCGGCAGGCACGGTTATCGCACCCTCCGTTGTCGCAAATTCGCCCGTTGCTTCGTTGTAGGTGTAGTTTGCCGCCTCCCAGACATCTCCGTTATAGGTCACGGCAATATCCGAAAGGATCGGATCAAAGGTATCCGTGAGGATAACATCATCCGCCGCAGTTGCTTCCGTGTTACCGATATTGCGGATAACGAAGGTGTAGGTTATGCGTCCGTTCTCTTCAACCGTTGTCGGAGAAATGGATTTAGTTATATCGAGAATCGGCTCATTTTCCGCAGTTACCGTTTCCGTAACGGTGATATCCTCAATGCCACCGCCGCCGATAGCAGCGGTATTTTCAATCGTTCCGCCCTCATTCGGCGGTGCGAAGCCGTTCGCGCGTGCCGTGTAGAGAATCGTCGCAACACCGCCTGCAGGAACCGTTATTCCCGAAGTAGTAAGCGAAGGACCCGCGTCTACCGTTGGTGTCGGCGCGAGAACGCCATTCGCAAAATACTTGACGGAGCCTTCGACATATTCAAGCGGAACGAGTGTTTCCGTTCCGAAGGTGTATGCGCCGAGGTCATCCGTCACCGTGAGACCCGAAAACGCACTTGTTCCCGAATTTACGATATTGATTGCATAGGTTATCTCCGAACCACGGGAATATTCATCTACAACCGCCGTCTTCGATGCGGAAAGCACCTCGAGAATCTCGCCCGTCGTTATATTCGAGTTCACCGTTCCGCCGCTGTAAGAGAGCGTCGCACGGTTAAAAAATGTTGCCATATTCTTTCCCCTTTCCCTTAAAAATCGCGAAAATTATCTCCCGCAATTTCATTATATGCAAAGGGGGAAATAAATGGCACAATAAAAAACGGACGCACCGATAATTTTTACGATGCGTCCCTTCATTCTATTTCAAAATCTGCTCTTTTATTCCTTCAAGAAATGCTTTCTTGTCCTTTTCCATAACGCCGTAATTTATGTGCTCCCCGCCTTTTCTGTATTCGCAGAACATATGCACACCATCCATGCTTCTCTCGAGAATGAAATACCGAAGCTTCTTTGTTCCTTTATCACAGGCGATTGCAACATAAGGACTTATAAACATTTTATCAAGCTCGTTGACTTTCAAGGAGTCTCCGATATCTGCCATACAGAGAAGAACACAATAGCTCTCTTCGTCAAGCTTTATAGGGTCGTACTCATAATTCTCATATGCGTGGAGCGAGAATCTGTCCGCTATATCATTGATATATTTCGGAATATCCTCTTCCTTTTCTATAACAAACATTTCGTCGCTTTCCGTCATATATCGGATTGCAACCGTGTTCATACAGGCTGTCCACACCTGATTATCAACATATGCGGCAAAGCTGTCAGGATCTTCAACAATCACACTTCCGATATCCTCTTCCTGCTCGAACAGTGTTTCCCAAAGAACCTTCTGCTCAAACATTAAGCGTGCTTCAAGCAGAAGCCTGCTCTTTGTTCCGTCATCATCCGAAAAATCTATTTCGGGTGATGTAAGCTTAAGGCTTTGCTCCGCAGTCAACCATTTATCCGTCGTCTCGCTGCTTTCCGATGCAGCAAGCGTATATTTTTTCCTCTGCGAAGTATCCGTTATTCTTGCAAGAATTGCGGCGACCTCACTTCTCGTGATCGACGTCTCGGGTCTGAAGCTTCCCAGCTCGTCACTTCCCGTCAAAACGCCTGCGTTATAAAGCAAATATACGGCATCGCGTTTGGATTTATCATAGCTTTCATCAAGGTCATGAATTAACAGTATTTCATTTATTTTTTCAAATTCACTCTCCGGAACGGAAGCCGCAATGATGCTGACAAAATCAAGTCTGTTGCTTTTTTTCGTATAATCGGCATACTCGTTTTCCCCGATTATCGCATTTTCCGTTGCATAGTCAACATAAGTCTGATACCATTTATTTCCCGTTTGTCGGAATTCATATCCGTTTGAATTGTATGTACTGTGAATCCTTGCGGCAAGAGTAATCGTTTCGGCAATCGTAATTTCCCCGTCAGGATTAAACGTTTCCTCCGTTGCACCGTTTACCAACCCCTTTTCATATGCACTTTTAACACTTTCTGCATACCAGGCATTCTCCGAAACATCTTTGAATTTGTCCTCCTCATAGCTTCTTATTTTTCCGAAGCCTGCGGCAAATACGTTGACGCACATTAAGCCTGCAAGCGCAAGGCACAACGTACACTTCAATATTTTCTTCATATTTACACCTCCGAATTTGTTTTTTTTTAAACAATTTTATTATTGCACAGTCCATTTCTTTTGTCAAGTATATATATTGACTTTACATCACCTCTGTTATATCATAGATACGGTGATTTATTATGGATTTTAATTATTATTTTGACAGAATCGGGCTTTGGGAACAGGGCAGAAAAAGCTTTTGGGACATACACGAAAAGCTCAGCGAAGAAAAACACTCCAAGACATTGGATGAAGCATTCAAGGCATACGACGAAGGCGACAAGGCTTTTGCGGCATTCATGGAGTCGCTTGTCGAAGAGCTCGGTCATCCGATCGAGGTGCTTACCGCATACTTCTATATCCGCATCAGCGAAAGAACGCTTTCGGAATACAAAAAGCGCGGATGGGATGAGAACATTTTCTATGACACGATGAACGAAATGGAGATTTCAAGCCGACTCGGTCTTGACCGCCACGATGTCTACGGGATTCCGCAGTATCCCGAGCGCGAGTGGGACAGGCTTCTGCTCGATTGCAAAATTTTCCGTTTTGAAAGACTTCAATTTGAAATATTTGAAGCTCCCATTGATGCGGAAATCGACGGCAAAAAAATCTCAAAGGGAGAGCCCTGCATAAACACACATATCCAGGGTTATTCTCCTCTCCGCGATGAGGATTGCGAAAAGGCATATGAGCTTGCGCGCGAATTTTTCGGAAAATATTTCGGAATTGAAACCTGCTTCTTTTTCTGCCATTCGTGGCTTCTTCATCCGTGGCTTGCGGAATGCCTTTCCGAAAATTCAGGAATCGTTAAATTCCAAAAAAGATATAAGATTTTTGAGGTCGAGGAAAATGCGAAGGAAACAGTTCATTATGTTTTCTTCAAAAAGTTTGACAATCCCGACCTCTATCCCGAAGATACAACTCTTCAGCGCCTCGTCAAGCAGCGTCTCAAGAGCGGCGCATCCATGGGAATGGGCCACGGCGTAAGACTTTGATATGAAGAATATAAAAAAACCGAAAACTCTCTTTATTATGAGTTTTCGGTTTTGTTTTTTAATGTCTGTCAAGAAGGTCTTTTCTCATATCCCAGAGCTTCTGAGAAAGGTCAACATAATAATTATGCGGATTCTCGAAGCGGCAGACCTCTGCCCACATCTCATCCATGCTCTTCGCGCAATAATCGCGAATTTCATTTATTGAGCGCTCCTTGAAGACACATTCGCCTTTATCGAAAATCTTCTCAAGAAGAGGGCGCGCCGTGAAGTTATCTATTGTCTTGCGCTTCCATGTATGCTCGGGGTCGAAAAGCTCATAGGGCTTACCGCTCTCGATGACCTCATCGTGAAGCGTTATGACATCAGCCATAGCCTTCCCGCTTTCGTTGTCAAAAAGTCTCCATACCTGCTTGAATCCCGGAATGGTTATCTTCTCGACGTTCTCCGAAAGCTTTATCTTCGGAATTACCTTTCCCTCCTGCTCTACTCCGACGAGCTTATAAACGCCGCCGAAAACAGGCTCGCTTCGCGAGGTTATGAGTCTCTCACCGACACCGAAGATATCAATCTGCGCTCCCTGCATAATGATATCACGAATGATATATTCATCAAGCGCATTCGACGCGATGATCTTGCAATCGGGATATCCCGCATCATCAAGCATTTTTCTTGCCTTCTGCGAAAGATATGTCATATCTCCGCTATCAATTCTGATGCTCTTCGGGCGGAAGCCATTCGGCTTGAGCTCTTCATCAAACACCTTTATCGCATTCGGAATACCCGATTTGAGAACGTTATATGTGTCGACAAGGAGCGAGCAATTCTCCGGATACGTTCTTGCATACGCGCGGAAAGCATCAAGCTCCGTCGGGAACATCTGCACCCAGCTATGAGCCATAGTACCTGTCGCGGGGACACCATAGTCGCGCTCGGAAATCGTGCATGCCGTTCCGACGCAACCTCCGATATATGCGGCTCGCGCTCCGTATATCGCACCGTCGTAGCCCTGGGCGCGGCGTGAACCGAATTCCATAACAGGTCTTCCCTGCGCGGCACGGACGATTCTGTTTGACTTCGTCGCAATAAGGCTCTGATGGTTTATCGTGAGAAGCACCATCGTCTCTATAAGCTGTGCCTCAATGGCAGGGCCGCGGACGACAACGATAGGCTCGCGAGGAAATATCGGCGTTCCTTCGGGAACTGCCCAGACATCACTTGAAAACTTGAAATTTCTGAGATATCTTAAAAACTCTTCATCAAAAATCTTTTTGCGGCGCAAAAACTCGATATCCTCATCATCAAAGCGAAGCTCGCGAAGATATTCGACAAGCTGCTGAACGCCTGCCATAATTGCATATCCGCCGCCATCGGGAATCTTGCGGAAGAACATATCAAAATAAGTTATCGTATCCTTCATCCCGTTGGCAAAATATCCCTTTGCCATCGTAAGCTCATAGAAATCCATAAGCATGGTGAGATTTATATCTCTCTTCATAGCTTTCATCTCCTATGTTGTATTACCAATAATTTTACCACTCTTACCGCCTTTTTTCAACCTTTATTTTCCTTTATTATGCATTGAAAATTTTATTCAACGTGCTATAATTTAAACAGATTACTTAAAGGGAGAGATTTTAATTATGGAAACAAGATGGCTGCATACGACAAGTGAAGATTTCTCAAAACTTCGTGAAGCATCAAATCGCACCTGTATCATCCCTATGGGTTGCATTGAAAAGCACGGACTTCATCTTCCGCTCGGAACAGATATATTAAAGGGAAGTTATATTGCCCACCGTGCATCACAGCTTGAAACTGTTTGCATTTTCCCCGATTTCACCTTTGGAGATGTTCCGAGAGGTCCTCACGCTTATCGTCCTGACGGAGTGCTCGGTCTTGATGTACACGTACAGATGTTTTTACTTGAAAAGCTTTGCGAAGAAATTGCTGCAAACGGATTCAATAAAATCCTTGTTGCAAACTCTCATGGCGGCAATGTTCATTGGCTCAACCAATTCTCGCGAAACTGGAATATAAAACCTCACAAGGCCGTTTTTGCATGGGCAAGAGTCGATATAAAGATAGCTCCGTACGGCATGGCTGAAATTCTTCTCAGTGAGGGTTCCGGTGCAATTCCCGAGCTCACAAAAGAAGACGAAGAGCTTATTCTTCATTATTACAATGAAAAGATTCAGATGGGTCATGCCTGCTTCGGCGAAACTGCGTTGACTATGGCAGCTGCACCTGAGTCTGTTCATCTCGATCGTCTCGGCATTGAAAGCGGACTTCCGCTCAACCTGCCCGAAGTCAATGCTCTTGTTGATGCGGGTGTCAACATTGCAGATGGTGGTTGGGAATATAAATTCCCCAACTGGTATTCAGGTCATGATCCTATAGGGATAAACGAAAGAATCGCGGAAGCCGCGGCAAGACTTGCAAGCGAAAAGCTTGCAAAAGCATACAAGGCATTCAAGGAGGATACATTTCTTCTTGAACAAGCCAAAAAGGCATACCACGACAAATCATATTTTGATTAAACAAAACGAGGTATCTCTCCAATGGAAAGATACCTCGTTTTCTTTTTTATTTAATGCCGATTATTCGCTTTACTAAAATCTTCGTGTCAAATTTTTCATTCTCGCAAAGCTTGATGCTCTTAAGCTTCTTCTCTTCGGAGAGAATATGCTCATAGCGATATATGGTGAATCTTTCTCCGCTTTCCGATTTTTCCGAAATGCCGTCGGAAAGATATGTCGAAATATATCCCGAATGGCGATAAAGCTGAGGCGCAAGCGGCGCATTCCGGCGTCTTCCGCAATAACCGATGTTTCCGCAACTCGTTATCGGGACGATTTCTTCCGAGCCATCATCATAGGTAAGAATATATTTTCCGACCTCGTCATACCCTTGCCACGGAAGTCTCACCATCAGAGCAAGCTCCGTATGGTCAAATATGATGCTTTTAAAATCCCCCGTGACGGAAAGCCCGGTCTTTTGCGAGCTATAATCAAACGGGTTTTCAAGCAATATTTCTTTGGCGGCATTTTCGGCAAGCGACGGATATTTTACATTCTGCAGGTTTTCGCGGATTCCTGGTATGAGTTCGCTTATGATATTGTCGTAAGATAGGGTGTGTCTCTTCGAATAGCCCTCATCCCAGAGCATTTCCGCAGTCATGATGAAATCATAGAGCTTGCCTTCTGCCTGAAGCTCAGGCTCATTCGTTCCTACCCATGCCGAAATCTGACCGCCTACCATTCCGCTCTTTCTGATTCGCTTTTCATAGCGCGGATAATGGCTTGAATAAAGATTTCCAACAGCAACCCTGAAGCCCTTTTCAAGAAGGTTCTCCTCGATATCCTTATCAAGATGGAAATACCAAATGAAATCAAGCATCAGTATATCCTTCGGGATCATATCTATTGCGGCGGGAGTCATATATTTCGTCACCGGCTGAATCATATCGGACCATATCATCATGCGAAGTCCGCGCTCTTTAAGATATGCATGAATCTTATTGACATCGTCTGCATAGAGCTTTGCGGGGTCTTTGTGCTTACAAATCGGGCATACTCCGATTTCATAAACCTCATCGTGCCCCATATGGACATATTCCGTCGGCTTGAAAACCTCGATAACCTCATCGAGCAAATCGAAAAGAATTTCATAGGATTTCGGGTTTGATGGGCAATAGGAATGGCGATAGAATTTCTCAGGGCGCGCATCTTCGCCTCTTGTGTCTATATCCCGCATCTCGCCGTCATCCTCAAGCTCGGCAATATCTGGGTGCGCCTGAGTCATAAACTGAACATGGCCGAGGCTCTGCACCTCGGGGATAACTTCGATTCCGAAGTTTCTTATATATTCGACGAGTTCCGCAATCGCCGCTTTGGGCACAATAGTTCCGGCCGCAACCGCATCGTGGGCAAATCTCGGCCAAAGGCCCTTTTTGTTCATCTCAATCGCATTCATAACAGCTTCGTTTATCTCAGGATGCGAATCATATTGCATACAACCGGCAACCTCAATGATAACAGCATTGTAGCCAAGCGGCGAAATCATATATTTTATGAGGCGTTTTGCAAAATCCATCTCCGAAATCGCGGGAAGGAAGAGATGAACACCGCGGAAAGGAAGGAACGGCTTATCGAAAATCTCTGCTTTTCTGACTCCGTCTTTTTTTGTGAGCTTGATAAAGCTCTCCGCGCCGAGGACGAAGCCGCGGAAATTCGATGCGGAAATTTTTGCTTCGCAATCGGTTATTTCAAGCGCATATCCATCGCGCTCTATATCTTCATCCGTTATAAAGCTTATGCTTCCGCTCTCTGCCGCGCACATGGAAACTCCCGTTATTTCAAGGAACTTTTCCGCAAGGATTTTTCCCGCACGAAGTCCTTCTTCAGCATCTGCGCTATATGACGAAAATACGCTTGCCGCGACGACTTCATCGCTGTATTCCGCCTTTTGTGGAATCGGGAAAATGTCTGCATTTTCTTCGATCGCGCCAAATATTCTGATGGATTTTACCTCGATATCCGAGAAATCTCCAAGAAGAATTAACGAAAGCTTATCGGAAAGGAAACCGCCCTCAAGCCTTATTACCTTCTCCGTAATAGCCTTTCCCGTTTCAGCTGTATATACTCCGTATGTATCTCCGCCGCACTTCAGAGAAAGCTCAGAAAGCGCAGTTTCTTCACCGACTTCTATTTCGACGCAATCGATAAAGCATTCCTTTCCGAGATTGACCGAAAGCTCAACCGGCGAATTCCTCGCGACCTGCCAGGCAATTGAAAGCGGCTCTCCCGAGAGCGGATTTCCCGCCGCAGTCACGTCAAGTTTTCTTGAACTTCCCTCAAAGCCGAAGGAAAATTCAAGATTATTTAAAAGCTCATTCAAGAGACCTGTTTTCATAGCAATCGCTCCTTTTGATTTATTAAAATTATTTTAGCACAACGCCGCGAATATTTCTATACTTTATTAAAATTTATATTGCAAATATAAAAGGCGCGTGGTAAAATCTCTTTGAATGGAGGTATTAAACATTATGGAAACAAGATGGTTATATACAAACAGTATGGATTTTCCGAAGCTTCGCGAGGCTTCAAACAGAACTTGCGTTATCCCGATGGGCTGTATTGAAAAGCACAGCAATTATTGTCCGCTCGGAACGGATATCATAAAAGGAAGCTACGTCGCTCACCTTGCATCGCAGATTGAAACGGTATGCGTTTTCCCCGATTTCGTTTTCGGTGATGTTCCCTGCGGTGCTCATGCCGACCGCCCGGAAGGTACTATCTGCCTCGACGTCCGCACTCAGATGCTTCTGCTTGAACAGCTCTGCGAGGAAATAATCGCAAACGGATTCAACAAGATTCTCGTTGTGAACAGCCATGGCGGAAACAGCGCATGGCTTCAGACATTCGCAAGAAACTGGGGCGTAAAACCTCACAAAGCAGTTTTTGCATATACTACCACACCTTCAACGGTTCCGCATTTTATGGCTGAAATTCTTCTTGAGAAAGGAAGCGGCTCTATCCCCGAGTTAACACCTGAGGACGAAGCACTCATTCTCAAGTATCACGAGGAAGGAATGATTGTAGGTCACGCCTGCATGAACGAAGCAGCCATTGCTATGGCAGTTGCTCCCGAAAGCATTCACCTTGAAAGACTCGGCACCGAAGACGGTTCAAAGCGCGATATCCCCGAGCTTCAGAAGCTTCTCGACGCGAATGTAAGGATCGCATCCGGCGGTTGGGTTGATTTCCAACCCGATTGGTTTGACGGCGACACGCCCTACGGTCTTAATGAGCGAATCGCAAAAGCAGGTGCGCGCATAATGAGCGAAAGACTTGCAAAGACATATAAAGCCTTCAAGGAAGATACATATCTTCTCAGAAAAGCAAAGGAAATCTACCACGACAAAACATATTTTGATTGATAAATGCTCATAATTATAGCGAAACCGTCATCCGTGCAAAGTGCGGATGACGGTTTTATATTTTTTCTTCTATTTTATTACATCAGGCCATTTTACCTTGTCGTCTATAACCTTTTGCAGTTCTTCTCTTGATCTTCTTTCTTCCTCAAGGCGAAGTCTCTCCTTTTCATCCCACTTCTCAAGCCATGCGGCGCGCTCCTTCTCAAGTTCCGTGTATCCTGTCTTCACGGGTGATAATCGCACAATTTCAGAAACAAGATCTGCGACACATCTCGTTCCGTCGTCCCGCGCGCCACCATATAATATATTATAGCTCTGATCTATTATCTTAACAAAAGCCCGACTCAACATTCCTTCTGCCCAGGACTCTTCTCCATCCTTCAAAACTTTTTTGCTCAATTCATTGAGTCTTTCTATCTGAAAATGTGTGAGTTTTTTTCTCCATATCTTTGGAGCATAAGAATCCTGAAGAAAAACAGGCGAATATTCGTTAGCACTCAACCACCCTGATTCCGACAGAACAAATATCCAGGCTCCGTAGTTTTTTTCATATTCATCCGTTGTAAGTATTACTTCCAAGGGATATGCCTTTATGGGCGGTGACATTACATAAATAAGAAACATCTGCAATACAACAAGAATAAATGCAAATAATTTCTTTTTCATACCCACACCCCCAAAAATGATCTTCTGCAATTCTAATTATATAACAGAACAAAGTCAGAATCAACAGACAATAAAAAGCTTCGGTGAAGTTCACCGAAGCTTTTCATTTTGTTTTGTTTACGGCTGTTTGCCGATGTATGCAAGTATTCCGCCGTCTACGTAGAGAACGTGGCCATTTACGAAGTTGGAAGCATCGGATGCAAGGAATACTGCAGGTCCGACGAGGTCTTCCGGATCGCCCCAGCGAGCTGCCGGAGTCTTTGCAATGATGAACTGGTCAAACGGATGACGGCTGCCGTCCGGCTGCTTCTCGCGAAGCGGAGCAGTCTGCGGAGTTGCGATGTAGCCCGGGCCGATACCGTTGCACTGGATATTGAATTCGCCATACTCGGAGCAGATGTTGCGAGTAAGCATCTTGAGACCGCCCTTAGCAGCAGCATATGCAGAAACAGTTTCGCGGCCGAGCTCGCTCATCATTGAGCAGATGTTGATAATCTTGCCGTGACCCTTCTTGATCATCGACGGAATAACTGCCTTTGAAACGATGAACGGAGCATTGAGGTCAACATCGATAACCTTGCGGAAATCAGCTGCACTCATTTCGCACATCGGGATTCTCTTGATGATACCTGCATTGTTTACGAGGATATCGATAACGCCTACTTCAGCTTCGATCTTTGCAACAAGCTCGTTTACTGCTGCTTCGTCTGTTACGTCGCAGACATAACCCTTTGCTTCAATGCCGTCTGCCTTGTATGCGGCGAGACCCTTATCGACGAGCTCCTGATTGATATCGTTGAAAACGATTTTTGCGCCTGCTGCCGCAAAACCCTTTGCGAGAGCATAGCCGATTCCGTAGGATGCACCCGTGACGAGAGCAACCTTACCTGTGAGATCAAACATATTTTTCATATTAGAACAACT
>JAZSHZ010000241.1:0-32669 GCA_045533555.1 Eubacteriales bacterium | reverse complement strand
TGTTGCCGATATGTCTGCATTCGTTTCAAAATATTATGTCCGCATCGAAGGCGAAAGCGCAAGAAGTGCGGCAACCCAGAGCTTCAAGAACATCGAGTTCATTGATGACGATGATGTCGCGTTCATCACGGAGAAACTCACCGAGGCGCAGTTTAATAAGAATCTCGCAGCGCTTTCCGAGCGCAGCGAAATACTGTCAAGTATGCGCGTTCTCTAATATAATAAAGTAGAAAAATCCGGAAAGGAAGAAATATAAATGAGTCTTATAGTACAGAAATTCGGCGGCTCATCGGTTGCAAACACAGAGCGTGTGTTCAACGTTGCGGATATCGTCACGAGCACATACGCCGCGGGCAACGATGTTGTCGTTGTCGTATCCGCTCAGGGCGATACGACGGATGACCTTATCGAAAAGGCAAGGGAAATCAACCCCAACCCGTCCAAGCGTGAGATGGATGTTCTCCTCGCAAACGGCGAGCAGATATCAATGTCACTTCTTGCGATGGCAATCGAAAAGCTTGGCTACCCCGTCATTTCTCTCACAGGCTGGCAGGCAGGTATCCATACCGGAATGAACTATGGTGCAGCCCGCATCAAGAAGATTGAGACAGAGCGCCTCAAGCTCGAAATCTCAAAGCGCAGAATAGTTATCGTTGCAGGCTTCCAGGGCATCAATAAGTTTGACGATGTGACAACTCTCGGCCGCGGCGGTTCAGACACAACTGCAGTTGCTCTTGCGGCGGCACTCGGCGCAGACCTCTGCCAGATTTACACGGACGTTGACGGTGTTTACACTGCTGACCCGAGAAAGATTCCGACAGCAAAGAAGCTTGACGAAATTACATTTGATGAAATGCTTGAGCTCGCATCCCTCGGTGCACAGGTTCTTCATAACCGCTCCGTTGAGATGGGCAAGCGCTTTAACGTAGATATGGAGGTCATCTCCAGCTTTACCCGTAATCCGGGCACAAAAATTAAGGAGGCAAATAAAGTGGAAAAAATGAATGTTAGCGGCGTAGCACGTGATATGGATGTTGCGCAGATTTCTCTCGTAAATATGGCAGATGCACCCGGCATCGCTTACAAGGTATTCTCAACTCTCGCAAACAAGGGTGTAAACGTTGATATCATCCTTCAGTCAACAGGCAGAAACAACGGCAAGGACATCGCTTTCACAGTTCCGAGCTCTTCTCTTGAGACTGCGAAGAAGGTTCTTGAGGAAAATAAGGACAGCATGGGCTTTGATGAAATCAAGGTAAGAGAAGACCTCTGCAAGCTCTCCATCGTCGGCGCAGGTATGGTAAATAACCCCGGCGTTGCTGCTATGATGTTTGAAGCGCTCGCTGCTGCAAACGTAAACATTGATATGATTTCCACAAGCGAGATCAAGGTTTCCGTTCTCATCCCGAAGGATGATTCCGAGCGTGCAATGCGCGCAGTTCACGATAAGTTCTTTTAAAAAATAGAAAATAAAAATGCTTTGCGGATATTCCGCAAAGCATTTTTTATTATACAGAAATCAAACGATAAGGAAATATGCGATGACGAGTGCGCCGAGGATTATGCGATATATTCCGAATACTTTGAAATCGTGCTTCTTGACGAAGTCAACGAGAAGCTTTATGCAAATCATTGAAACAACATAGGCGACAACCATACCAACGATAAGAACTGTGAGCTCGGTGCCGGTCATGACAAGCCCTTCGAGAATGAATTTGCCTATTTTGAGAATGCTGACACCGACCATAACGGGGATTGCGAGAAAGAATGAAAACTCTGCCGCAACCTCGCGCTTGCAACCGACGAGCATCGCACCGAGAATCGTTGCGCCCGAGCGGGATGTTCCCGGGATAATTGAAAGCACCTGGAAAAGACCGATTAAAAGAGCTGTTTTATAGCTCATATCATCAATGGTTGAAACGTTCGTTTTCTTGTTGAGCTTTTCGACGATGATAAATGCAAATCCATAGACGATGAGCATCGCGGAGACAACTTGCCAGTTTTCGATCTGCTCCATAAAGGAATCGAGCGCAAGACCGATTATTGCCGCGGGAAGGCAGGCGACAATGACCTTGAACCACATTGTCCACGTTCCGCGCTTTTCCTCGCGGCTTTTTGAAAGCGCAAACGGGTTGAGCTTTCGAAAATAGAGTGTCACAACCGCTAAAATCGCGCCGAGCTGGATGACATAGAGATAAAGGTCGAAGAATTCGGGGTTATTGATAAAACTGTTCTGGCCGCCGAGAAATTCCTTTATGAGAATAAGATGCCCTGTTGAACTGATGGGAAGCCATTCGGTAATTCCTTCGACGACACCGAGAATGACAGTTTTGAGCATTTCAAAAAAGAGAACCAAAATAAATCAACTCCAAAGATATTAAGATTAAAGCTTGATCTTCTGCATCGCCTTGAGAATGAGCCATAAAAGCACGATCTCAAATGGGAGAAGCATAAGATTTTTCGTGATGTGTCCGGTGAAATATACCCAATAGCCCTTTGAAAACATCATCTTGAGCCAAAGCGCATTGAGAAAAGAATTTATACCTATGTTTATGACGATGCGGGCTGCAATTATTCTCCAAAGCTTAACCTCCTGCCTGTAAAAGAAAATTGCAAAAACAAGGCAGGTGAGCATTGCCGAAATCGTGAAGCCGAAGAACGGAGTCTGCCCCTGCGTGAAGACCGAGAGAAGGTCCGCAGGGATTGCGGCAAGCGTCGCAGTGACGGGACCAAAGTAATATCCGAGCAGAGCGAATGCGAGAAATGAGAGCGACACCTGATTGTCAAGTGTCTTGACGCCGAAAAGGTCAAGAACGAGATACAGCGCAATAAGTGCACCGCATAATGCTATTGACTTTGTTTGTCGCAGCTCGCCTGCAGAGGATTTGAGGCGGTCGGTAAAGGATATTCGGTTTTGCATAAAAATAGCCCTCCTTTGTGTAATTTTAAAGCAACAAAACCAACACAAAGAGGACAGTCATTCGCAGCGGGATGCGAAAATATCACGGCAGTATGCAATGCATACTTTCGTCCGCGTGACAACTCCCCGTTCATGCGGCACTTGACCCGATATTTTCTACTCTGCCTTTTTGTGGTAAATACAGTATAGCACACGATAAATACAAAATCAATATAAAAGAAAGCGGTGCAGACAAAATATTTGCCTGCACCGAAATGATTTTAGTTGTTCTTTTCCTTGAGGAGATCGCGGATTTCGGAGAGAAGCTTCTCTTCTGCCGAAGGCTCCGGATCGGGAGCGGGAGCGGGCTCTTCCTCCTTCTGTCTGCGAAGCTTGTTGACAGCTTTGACAACGCAGAAGAGGCAGAAGCCGATGATGAGGAAGCTGATGATGGAATTGATGAAAATTCCGTAGTTGATTGTGACAGCTTCTGTTGCAACGGTTCCGTCAGCATTGAGAACAGCCTCTTTAAGCGTTATAACGAACTTTGAAAAATCAAGTCCGCCGAGTAGCCAACCGATGACCGGCATAATGATGTCTTTGACGAGTGAATCGATAATAGCCTTGAATGCACCGCCTATAACGACACCGACTGCCATATCGATTACGTTGCCCTTTGAAATAAACTCTTTAAATTCCCCAAAAAACTTTTTCATTTTTTAATACCCACCTGTTCTGATGTTTTTTATTCTTTGATTGATTCCTTGAGTGAGCTTGCAAGACCTGCAAGACCCTGGATATCTGACGGGATAATGAGCTTTGTTGCCTGACCGTTTGCGATTGTCTGGAATGCTTCAAGCGCTTTGAGCTTGATGACGGCATCGCCCGGGTTTGCTTCGTTTATGAGCTGAATGGACTTTGCAAGAGCCTCCTGCGTTTTGAGAATAGCTTCTGCCTGACCTTCGGCTTCGAGAATCTGCTTCTGTTTTTCGCCTTCAGCATCGAGAATTTTTGATTGCTTCTCTGCATCCGCGCGAAGAATGCGCGCCTGCTTTTCACCTTCCGCCTCAAGAATCTGAGACTGCTTAACTCCTTCTGCCTTGAGGATAGCCTGGCGGCGCTCACGCTCTGCTTTCATCTGCTTCTCCATCGCATCTTGAATTTCGCGCGGCGGAATGATGTTCTTGAGCTCAACGCGGTTGACCTTGATGCCCCATGCATCAGTTGCTTCGTCAAGAATGGTTCTCATCTTCGTGTTGATGATATCGCGCGAAGTGAGAGTCTGGTCAAGCTCGAGGTCACCGATGATGTTACGCAGCGTCGTCGCGGTGAGGTTTTCGATAGCCGCAATCGGATGCTCGACACCGTAGGTATAGAGCTTCGGATCGGTTATCTGGAAGTAGACGACCGTGTCTATCTGCATCGTGACGTTATCTTTCGTGATAACGGGCTGCGGCGGGAAATCGACGACCTGCTCCTTGAGCGAAAGCGGGCGGCGTACGCGCTCGATGAAGGGAAGCTTCAGATGAAGACCGACACCCCATGTCGCGCGGTATGCACCGAGCCTCTCAACAATTCTTGCAGAAGCCTGATGAACAACGACGATGTTTGAGACAATGATGATGAGAATCAACGCAATAAGAATAATGATTACCGGCATGAAAATCTTCCTTTCTTTGATTTGGTTTATTCGGAAAGCTCGACAATGAGCTTAACTCCCTCGATTTGCAAAACGGTGACGACCGAATCCTTTGCGATCCTTGCGCCGTCAGCGCTTCTTGCACTCCAGACCTTGCCGAGGATTTTGACACCTCCGATGTTTTCGAGGTTGTCTATATCCTCAATGACGATTCCACGCTCACCGATGAGCGCATCGGCGTTTGTCGCAGTCGGCCGGAGAAGAATTTTTTTCTTGATAAGCGGGCGCGTGATGATAAGTGAAAGCGCGCTTGCAACAAGAAAAACGATTATCTGAATCGTGAGCGATGCATCAAGCGCCGCGGAAATAAGCGCGATGAGCGAGCCGATGCAGAACCAGATTGAAACTATCCCTGCAGTGACCGCCTCGATTATGCCGAAAAGCACCATTGCACCGAGCCATAAATAAACAGCTGTCATATGCATTCCTCCTTGGTTTCAGTATACATAAAAAAACTTATCACGTCAAGAAAAATCAGTTTTTATAAAGTGCGACGTTGTTGACGGTTCCGTTTTCCGTGTGGAGCATAAAATTAGTTGTGTCCTCATTATACCAGCAATATATCTTTGCCATGCTGAGCGGGCCGTCTGTCTTGTATGTGCAGGAGAGCTCAAGCGGAGTAGAATTCATAACCTTGATTGCATCCTCAACGGTCATATTTGTTTTGACTGCGGGGACCAATGCTTCGTCGAAGCGACCGGAGAAGGGAACGAGGTTTGACTTGGTGTTGAAGAAGAGCATCTTCGTCTCGACTATCTCATCAAAATCGTAAATAACGGATACTCCTGCAGATTTTGTTTCATTATAATAATTATAATATTTGATATCACCATAGTCATCGAGCATCGGTGTCGGCTCGCCGAGCGCCTCGTCGATCTGCGCCTTCGTCATATCTCGCTCGACCGCGTCATAGAGAGAATAGAGCTCCTCTTTTGTCGCGGGGGCGGGAAGATTCTCGTCCGGCGTGTCGTTGACATTGCTGTAGTCATTCGGAAGGCACGCGGAAAGCGAAAGTGCAATCATAAGTGCGAGGATGAGTGTCATAAATTTTTTCATTGTCATAAACTCCTTGTTTTTTTACCACAAACTTCCGCGAAATAAAACGGAAAAACGGGCATAATAAAAGTGAAAGGTAAGTGATTGAAATGGAAATGAATCCGTTTTGCAAGGGCATGGCGGCGGGATTGATAGTCGGGACGACACTGACAATTAGCTTTATGCCGAAGAAGAAGCCTACGAACTGCATAAAAAACAGCACCGGCAAAATTCTCAAAAGTGCAGGCAATGTCATCGACAGCCTCCAATCAATCCTGTAAGGTTAAAGGCGGGGAAATTTCTCCGCCGTCTACATACCTATTATATAGTATAACACATATTGCGAAAAAAAGGTGAAAAAAATTTTTGTAAAATTTTGAAAAAAAGGCTTGACTTTTGGTTGCTGTATATGTTATTATGTTTAAGCTGTTTAGAGCGATATGCGCTGTTAGCTCAGCTGGATAGAGCGTCTGGCTACGGACCAGAAGGTCGGGGATTCGAATTCTCCACAGCGCGCCAGTCGTCCTTCTCCTGATCAGGGAAGGACGGCTTTTTTATTATCAAAAAGGAAGTGTCGTTATGGAAATTTATATTAAAAATGTTTCCGATATCCCGGAGTATCACGAAGAGATTATTGAAATGCTCGTTGCGGGAGATCGCGATTTCTTTCCTCCGCTTTCGCAAAGAACGTCGATAACTCAATCCGATTTGTCGGGTGATAATGCCGCAGGCGGAAGCATTATGAAATATTTTGAGGGAATGAAGGGGGAGAAGATCGTCTGCGCCGTTGAAGACGGAAAGCTTCTCGCATTCGTGACATATCTTGAAAACCTCAAAAACAGCAGAATATCGGAGAAGGAGCTTCCGAATATTTATATTTCGACGCTTCTTGCAAAGCCCGAATGCCGCGGAAGAGGAATAACAAAGCAGATGTATACTTTGCTTTTTGAAGAATATAAGTCGGCAAATATCTTCACAAGAACGTGGGGAACGAACTTTGCCCACATAAAGATTCTTGATAAATTCGGATTCTCGGAGCATCTGAGAATAAAAGATGACCGCGCTCCCGGAGTGGATACGGTCTATTTCGTCAAAAGACCGTGATTTTATATTTTCTCAGAAGCTCTTTTCGGGATTTATCAATGCGAAAGCTCTCAGTCGCCTTTTGTATTGCACGGTTATGCGTTGCGATACCGAGGCGGCTTTCTGTTATATAAGGAAGTGCGGCATCCCATTGCTTCGTGAGCGCAGTTGCGAAAAACCAAGCAACCGCCGTGCTGAGATAATATTCATCGGTGGGGACATTGGCGACAAGCGAAAGATATTCGGGCGAAAAATCCTCATCGAGAAAGTGCTTCATAAGAGAGACTATTCCGAAGCGTGTTGCATATAAATGCTCCGAGGTAAGCCAGCTGTGGATGTGGGGAAGAAGAATCCCGCGTTTTTTTGAAAAAAGCTTTGGAGACATCATATCGCAGGTCGCCCAGTTATCAACATATGGAAGGAATTCATCAAGCGCCGAAATCAGCTTTTCAAAATCGCTTATTTTTTCGAGCATAAAAGCATGGAGATTATTTTCTTCATAGTATTTGTGCGGCAGGGCAGAGAGGAAAACCTCTGCATCTTCCGACTTTGCAAAGTCAGCGGCGAATTTGCGGAGAGCGGGAGTCCTCACACCGATTATCAACTCTTTTGAGACAGTCGGCATAAGGCGCGCGTGAAAGTCGCGGTATTTCATATCCTGCATTTCAAATAAAGCTTTTTGTATATCCGTCATATAAATCACCCTGCGTAAATTATAGTACGGAAATCGGGAAAAAGCAAATAAAGTAAAGGTTGACATCGTTTGAAGTTTATGTTATTATAACAAAAATGGCGTTGAAAAGGACACGGTGTCGGCTGTGCTTTTGCAGAGAGATCAGACATATGCTGAAAGTTTGATTATATAGCATTCCGGCATTACCACCTTGGAGCAGTCGGCGAATTGCATTCGCAAAAAAGTCGAACGGGAAAGCCCGTTATAGCTTGAAAAGAGTGACAGGTTTTCCTGTAATCAGGGTGGAACCGTGAGATAGTATTTTTATTCTCCCACCCCTGGCTTGATAAGGTCAGGGATGGGATTATTTTTATTTTATTGGAGGTTATAGAACTATGGAAAATGCATATTCGTTTGAAAATCCCGAATTCAAGAAGACATATTGGCATACCTGTTCGCACATCATGGCGCAGGCGGTAAAGCGCCTTTATCCCGATGTGAAGCTTGCCATCGGACCCGCTATTTCCGAGGGTTGGTATTATGATTTCGATCTTGAGCATTCCCTCACGCCTGAGGATCTTGAAAAGATCGAGGCGGAGATGAAGAAAATCTGCAAAGAGAAAATCGCAATCGAAAGATTTACTCTTCCGCGCAATGAGGCACTTGAGCTTATGAAGAATGAGCCGTATAAGGTAGAGCTCATCGAAGAGCTTCCCGAGGGCGAGGAGATTTCGTTCTATAAGCAGGGCGAGTTCACAGATCTTTGCGCAGGTCCGCATATGGATTCGACATCGAGAATCAAGGGTAATGCAATAAAGCTTCTTTCCGCAACGGGCGCATATTGGCGCGGCGATGAAAAGAATAAGATGCTTCAGCGTGTATACGGCGTTGCATTCCAGAAAAAAGAAGAGCTCGATGAATTCATCGAGAAGCGCGAAGAGGCAAGACGCCGTGACCACAATAAGCTCGGCCGTGAGCTTGGCTACTTTACAACGGTTGAGTCCATCGGTCAGGGGCTTCCGATCCTTCTTCCCAAGGGCGCAAGAGTTGTTCAGCTTCTCCAGCGCTGGATAGAAGACCTTGAGGAGCAGCGCGGCTATCTTCTCACAAAGACACCGCTTATGGCAAAGCGCGACCTCTATAGAATTTCAGGTCACTGGGATCATTATCTTGACGGTATGTTCATCCTCGGCGATCCTTATGACGAAGAGAAGGAATGCCTGGCGCTTCGCCCGATGACCTGCCCGTTCCAGTATCAGGTTTATCTCAATCAGGCAAGAAGCTATCGCGATCTTCCGATGCGCCTCGGCGAAACCTCAACTCTCTTCCGCAATGAGGAGTCGGGCGAGATGCACGGCCTCATCTGTGTCCGTCAGTTCACGATTTCCGAAGGTCACCTCGTTCTTCGCCCCGATCAGCTCGAAGAAGAGTTTGCAGGATGCCTTGAGCTTACAAAGGAAGTCCTCGATACTGTCGGCCTTCTTGAGGATTGCACGTTCAGATTCTCGCAGTGGGATCCGGAGAACACCAAGAAATATGAGGGAACTCCCGAGCAGTGGGCAGCCGCTCAGGATATTATGGAAAAAATCCTTAATCACCTCGGCGTTGAATACGAAATCGGCGTAGGCGAAGCTGCTTTCTATGGCCCGAAGCTTGATATTCAGTATAAGAACGTTTTCGGCAAGGAAGACACGATAGTTACTATCCAGATCGATATGCTTCTTGCAGAGAAATTCGGTATGACATATATCGATACAGACGGTCAGAAGAAGCTCCCCTATATCATTCACAGAACAAGCCTCGGTTGCTATGAGCGTACTCTTGCATATCTTATCGAAAAATATGCAGGCGCACTTCCAACATGGATGTCGCCCGAGCAGGTACGTATTCTCCCGATTACAGACCGCGCACAGGGATATGCTGAAGAAGTCAAGGCAAAGCTTACGGCGAAGAGATATCGCGTAACTATCGACGAAAGAAACGAGAAGCTTGGCTATAAGATCCGTAGCGCACAGATGGAAAAGGTTCCGTATATGGTCATTATCGGTGATAAGGATCTTGAGAATCAGACCATTTCCATTCGCCACCGCTCCGGCGAGGACCTCGGCGCGCTCTCGCTCGATGAATTTATGGCTATTATGGACGACGTCGTTTCCAACAAGCTTAAGAAATAATTTAATCAAAGCAAATCAACCTCCCATTGAAGTAACACTTCAATGGGAGGTTTTTTGTGTATATGGGAGTTTGCCGTTTCGAGAAATCTCTTTCCGTTCCGGAGGGTGAGGTTGAGTGTTTACTACGACCCTGTAGGGGACGGCGTCCCCGACGTCCCGCATTCAATTTAGCGATTTGAATTATCCATTATAAATGGCATATGCGCTTTGATTTATCATTTTCCAATTTCACAATGTTGCTCGGGCGGTCGAGGACGCCCGCCCCTACGATAGGTTTGCGGAAAAAACGAAATGCGGTTCGTCGAAAATCGCCGAACCCTACGATGGGTTGGGGGAATAATCAGATTCACCCCGCAGGGAACGACAGCACATAAAAAAGGAGAATGCCGAAGCATTCTCCTTTTTGGGGGTTATTTGAAAAATTTGTTGTAGCGACGAATCATTGCTTTGAGTTCATCCATCGTCAAGTTGCCCTTACCGATTGAAACTTTAAGATATGCACCGCCTGCTGCATTGAACATTTCTTCCGAAAGAGGCTCGATTGCATTGAGTTCTTCATAGGTGAAGAGACCGTATGACTCAATATCTCTTGCCATAGCATCGAAATCATATGTCATAGTTTCGGGATCAATCTCGAAGATATTGAAGAGACCGCCGACGCCGCCCGGCATTGAGAGCATACCATTTGCAAAGTAGCAAAGGTGACCTGCCGTAACCGGACTCCATGCCGTTGTCAATTCGCTTTCTATGACAACATCGGTGAGAATTACTTTCGCAAGTGTTTCGTCGTCTTGCTTTGCGAATGTATGACCGATATATTCACTTGCATTTTTATCAAGGTAGACATATCTGTTAAGGTCATAATCCCAGAAACCGTGTTCATAAATGACTTTGACATCAGTTCCGTCCGAGAAGAAAAGATGCACTACTTCGTATTCTGCTTCGGCATCACTGTCGATAAACATTATCGGTGCGCTGTCGAGCTTACCTGTCTCCATGTTCCAGACAAGAAGCTCTTCATCGCCTGTGAGCGAATCAACACGGACCTGTGATCCATCCGCAAGAGTAATAAGTGTGTCAGGGGTGAAGCAACCTCCACCACCACTGTCTGCTTCCAACTTTGTTAATGTACCATTACAGAAATCACTGTACTTATATTGCGCATCCTTATTTTCAGCAACAGACCAGGTGTGGGAGAATGTCAAGACGTCTCCATTGTTGTTATCCTTAAAGGTATAAGAAACAGGAATTGTTCTTGCACTGTTTCCTGAATTAACGAGACCATTGCTTGATGCAGCAACAAAATACAATTTACCATCGCAAACAACAGGCATAGCATACACATTATTGCTTGAGTGTACCTGTCCGCCGGTAAGCGTGAGAGTGAAGTCTCCGTTATCCGGTGAATATGTCCAGGTTGTGTTTGTTCCATTCTGCTTTCCTGCTGTGGTCGGCGTATAGTCAGATAAGTTTATCGTCTTATACTGCTTTTCTGCGACACTCCAGTATTTAATCTGAATTCCCTCAAGAGCAGGTGCAGCACCATGCCATGTGCCGCCGTAGCTTGAAGCAACGCAAAGACCTGCTTCGTAATTTGATGCAACCAAACTCGGTGACTCCTTGCTTGTCTCCGTTCCGGTAACTTTATATGTTGCAGTATATTCTTTGCCGTTCACTGTCGCAGTCAAAGTGTATATCGTTCCACCGGCAGCAACTGCAACGGGTGAGGTTGGCTTTGTGTTTCCGTCCACTTTAAAGTCTGTCACAGTAACACCGTTGACAGACATCGAAAGCTTGCTGAAATCAAGTGCATATCCGCTAAGCTTATCAAGGTCAACATTAAGCTCATAAACCCAACCATCAGTGCCGAAAGACTTGCCGGTGGTCAATCCGTCTGAAGTGTCGGAATAATTGACTGTGATTATATCACCGTATTTGTTGGGAACATATTCAGATTCTGTTTTGAACGAATCAGCAGTTCCGTTAGTATTTTTATAGGAATAAACATATACCGTTGTTGAAAGTATGGAAATCTGTATTTTTACATCTTTCATTTCATAAGGTATTGTCGCCTTATCTGTGCGATTATCTGTGATATTATCCGGAGCGGCAACTGTTTTCTGTGCATCCTCCGGCATATACGCAAAGCCAAGATTCAGTGAGTCTTTTCCATTGATATTATGGATAAACGCTGTTTCTTTCATGACACCGTCGACAATATCTTGTCCTGCGCTCGGAACATATTGTTTATCGTCAGCATTTACCCACGCCTGCTGGACAAAGCTTCCCTCAAGCGTTGTAGGCGTAGCTTTACCTTCAGAATCGCACATATATAAAACACTAAATCCCATTAGCTTTTTGTTGCTGTCATATGTCGATGCTGTCGGCTTCTGAATTAACGTAACATCGCGGAGTGTGAGGCTATTTGCAGCACCAACAAGGATTGAAGCAACTGCACCAAGCTCAATGCGGGAGTTATCGATAACAACATTACCACCGCTAACATTGACCGCCGCGCGCGCGCCGGAAATACGCGAGTTGAGAATTTGGCTATTACCGGATGCCATAACGCCACTCTTGACGTTATAGTAGCGTGTTTTATCTGTTGTTTCCGAGCGGTTGCCGGAGTCTGTCATATTGCTCTTATACAATACTGCATAGTCGAAGTTCGGGCAAACGACCTGAACGTTATCAAGTGTTCCGTTGTTGAGCGTCACAAACGAGTAACCCATATCAAGTGCTGCAGAGTCACTTCTGCAGGTCATAGTGAATCCATTTCCGTAAAGTGTATATCCGCCCGAAACATCAAGCGAACTGAATCCGCAATCATTCAACAAAACAACGTTATTCTTTGTCGCATTTGTCGCGGTTGTTGCATTTACTGCATCAACAACCTCAAGATACAACTCTGTCGGTGTGCAGTAGTCGTTATCTGTAATAGTTACCTTAACAACACCGGTGCCGCTGAACTGGATAGCGTTATTACTGTAAGTTCCGGAAGCGCCGGTGCCGTCAACAGCTTCAATCGTGACGGAAACAGTTCCGACAGTCACGCCGTCTTTTGCCTTGAACAGCTTATCTAAAGCGACGGTGCCACTGTTACCTACACGATGCAGGAAGTCGCCGTTGTTCATCACGATATCAAACTTTTCTGCAGCTTGGCGCTCCGTAACATTGACCGTAATCGTCGTCGGAGTGCAGAAATAATAGTCTGTGATTGTAATCGTAGCCGCACCTTCACCAGAGAACTTGAGCGTTCCTTGTTTCCAGTCAGTTGTGTTAGCTGTGTAAGTTCCACCTGCAGTGCTGCCATCAACCGGGGAGACGGTTACCTGAACATTATCAACATCAATGGCAATACCGCTATTTGCATCCTTAAATAATTCACCAATTGTCACAGTCATTTCTGATTCATATTCTTCGGATGCTATTGAAAGGAATTTCGTTTTAGAATCTGCGGTTTCTCTATCAAGAATTGTTATACCTTCAAAAGCATAATTCTCGCCGTTGTATACGGGTATATGCTTGACGCCCCAGCCGTAGCCTGTAAAGAGCTGGTTGAAGGGGAGATAGATTATTTGGTTGTTCTCTTTGAGGACAGTCTCGCTGTTAACAGTTTCAGTACCTGCATCCTCATGCTTATGCTGTGTGAGAACTCCATCTTTATTTACAATATGATAGCAAGTCTTTTCATCTCCGTTTATAAGAAGGAAGTTGCCTGTCTTTGTCCAAGCATCGCCGCTCTTGATTTCGTCAAGGTTTTTGATAATCTCAAGTCTACTAAACTGATGATCGTGTGTATACGATGCAAGGGAGTTTGCGACGAGTTCGCAGTAGTAATAATCGTTCCAATCTCCGAAGTGGACGGTGCAGTTTTCTGCATGGAACTTGCTTGTTTCCGGAACTGTGTAGCCGTCTTTGTCGGTAATCATATTCTTGTTTGTTCCGACCATCATGCCCGAATAGCGATACCAATAATACTGATAGTTTCCGCAGACGTCGTTATAAACGTCAAGCTGTGCTGCAACGTGGCAGTTTGTCATATAGACGTGACCTGCGCCGCGGAACATACCGACAAGACCGCCGCAAGCAACGTCCCAACTGCCCCAAAGAGCAGTAATTTTGTTGGTGTTATCGATTGTGATGTTTGTGAATGTGAGCTTATATGTATCGGGGTCATTGCTGTTACCGCCGATGCCGACGATGCCGCCGTTACCTGTGTTGTAAACGCGCGGGTTGCAGTTTGTTATTGCGATGTTCTCAAAAGTCGAGTTGCAAGCATATGCCGCGATAACGCCCGTCGGAGTAAACTCACCGTCGGAGGAAAAGTTATCAACCGTAAGGTTTTTGATAGTTCCGTTATAAACATATCCGAAAAGACCTTTTGCATCATTATAATGGTTGGGAGTGCCGGAATATCCGCTATTATAACCGCCGAACATTTCCCATGTGTTCTGATAGAAGTTCTTGACTGTGTGTCCGTTGCCGTCAAATGTTCCCTCAAAGGAAGAAACACTGCTTGTAACAGAACCACCGCTTACTTTTTTATAGCTACCTGTACTGTTATAATATCCGATCGGATAGAAGATAAGGTCAGGATTGTTTTCGCTTTCCTTATCCCCAAGATTCACATCGGCAACAAGCTTGACTGTTTTTCCTTCGAAGCTATCCTGTGTCTGACCGTCCATACCGCCGACGATTGCGCCGAATGCTGCAAGCTGGTCGGCATTTGCTATGGTAAGCTCGGTTGCATCTGCATCATACCAAGTATAGTCAAATTTGCCTTCCCATTTTGCCGGCTCCGCAACAACTGCAACTTCGGAGAAGCTTGCGAGAGCGATTGTGATGTTACCCGTTGCGGGGGCATAGTAGAACTCGTTATGTGCATCAAGCTCATCAAGAGTTGCGACCTGAGTCATCGCGTTTGTCTCTTCATTTTCGATATGATAGAGAGTGATATTTCCGAGGTTCATTCCCGCGGGGAGAATATCGCCGAGGAAGACCTTGATTGCAACGGTGTTCTCCGCGGAGATGCCCTTGATATGAACATTATAGGAAGCGAGAGTTTCATCTTCTGTTGTCTCGATGTTGCCACCCGTCTCCTTCATTTCTTCGACAGTGAGCGTAAGCTTTTCTGCACCGCTCTCAACTGCAACACCTGCGGGAACGGTTGCGTTGACCTTTTCACCGCTCATTGAGACTTCGGTTTTGACTTTTCCGTCATCGTCAACCTCAACGTCTGCGGAAACCTCATTCTTCGAAGGCTTCTGCGGCTTGGGGCGCGAAGCAGAGCCGCCGCCTGCCATTGTTCCGACGTTCGGAGTCGGTTTATTTTCTTTTTTGTCTTCTTTTTTTTCCTCTTTGTTTTCCTTCTTGAGGTCGCGCTTGATTCTCGTCTCGGGGAGAGCCATACGCGCGGTTATTGCGGAAACCTCTGCTCTTGAAATTGTGTTTTCGGGAGAGAAGGTTCCCTTATCGTCACCGCCGGTGAGGACACCTGCGCGGTAAAGCTTATAGACCGCATCGTTGCTTGCGACATCGGGGATAATGCCGTCATCAACCGTGTTGATTGCAGAGAGGTCATCCGACGAAAGTGCATTTGCAAGAATTTCAGCAAATTCGAGCCTCGTTGCGCGACGGTTGATATCCTGCGGAAGCTCGCTTATAATCCCGTTCGCGAGAGCATAATCCGCATATACCTGATACCAAGGGTTGCCCTGAATGAAATTATCCTCGCCCGTTGTTGCAATGGCGTGGATTCTTGCGGCAACGGTAATCGTCTCCGCAAGGGAAATATTTCCGTGCGGATTGAATTTCTTGTTGCCCGCGCCTTTCATCAGACCAAGCTCAAACGCATCCCTGACATTTGATGCAAACCATTCTTCTGCGGGAATATCCGCGAAATCGCCGTCTTCCCATTTGTGAGCCTTCTCAAACGGCTTTGCCGCACTTGCAACCGGGAGAAGCGCTATAACCATTGCAAAAGAAAGCAAAAAAGAAAGCATTCTTTTTGTGTTTGACATTTTCAAATCCCTCCTATAAAAATATGCAAAAATAGACATAATAAATTATAGCACAACACATCCGAAATTTCAAACAAAAATGCTTCAAAAGTTATCAACTTTTGAAGCATTTTATACTTTTTGGAAATTTATAGGTTTTTCAGTATTGCATCGAGGAAAGAAACTGCATTATCGATGCGCTCTTTGCCATCGGGCGAGCCGTATTCTATGCCGAAGTATCCGTCATAGCCGCATTCTGAAAGTAGCTTCAGTGCACCGTCTATATTGATATCGCCTTTTCCGATTTCGGCTTCGTGCATAAAACCACCGCCGAGAAGGGGGAGACCTGTCTCTCCCTGGATGTTATTGAGAGAAACATCCTTTATATGCGCGTGGACGCATCTTTTTCCAAAGCGCTTGATGAAATCCTCGATTTTATCGCCGGATTGACAGATGTTTGCAAAATCGCATACCACGCCGATATCGCGTCCGACCTTGTCGAGAAATTCTCCGAATGAATTAACTCCGTTGAAGATATATCCCTGCTCCTCATATATCGCCCTAATGCCGATGGATTCGCAATAGTCATAAACCTTGCGCACCGCTTCAATTCCGCGCTCAAAATAGAGTTCGCGGTTGGCAGTTGTTTTATCGGGATTGCAGAAATCTGCCGCAATCGTATGGTGCAGATAGGGAGAGCCGAGCTCCTTTGCGACATCGGCATATTTGAGAATTCGCGCAAGCTGCTCATCACGGTCATCACCGACGAGGTTTATATAGACGGAAAAGCAGGAAAAGCCTATGCCGAGCGAATCGGCATATTTGCGGAGTTCCTTTGCCGCTTCAATATCGGGTTCCGCAAAATCAAGCATACAGAAACCTTCAATTTTATCAAATCCATATTCAGCGGATATATCGAGCATTTCGCGATATGATTTGATACCGGGAAGCGGACGCGAATAAAAGCAAAGTTTATTTTTCATAGGTATCCTCATTATCTGCGCGCGCCGCCAACGCTTGCAATTTCCTTATAGACAAGCTTTGCGGAGCGGACGCCTTCAATGAGCGGAGCAACTGTGAGCGGCTTTCCTGCTTCGAGATTATCAATGAAATAGCGGAGCTCGTTATAATAGCCGCCGAGGCTGGAGAGATTTCCGCCGATATCGTTGTTTCCTTCGAAAGAAGGCGTGAGCTCGGGCTTTATGACGCCGCCTTCAACGGGATAAACCGCGAGACCGTTTGCATCGTTGACAACGGTAGCTTTCTCAAACTTGACGCAGAATTCCGCACGGAAAGGAAAGTCTGCGGGGAAATCCCAGCAACCCTCGACAGAAACTGCGGCATCGCCATAGTCAAAGAGCGTGAAGATCTGTTCAATCGTTCCGCCCTCATCGCGGACTGCGCGCGAGGTGAGCCCATCCGGCTCTCCGAGGAGATATCTCATAAAATCTACATCGTGGATATGAAGATCAAGCGCCATCGAGCCGCTTCTTGCGGCATCGTGGAGCCATCCGTCCCAAGCCCAGGTCGGATATGAGCTGAGGCGGCGGAAAGCTGCGGAAATGAGTTTGCCATATCTCTTTTCGTCGTAGGCTTCCTTGAGCCAGACGTATTCATCCCAGAAGCGGATAACCTGACCAACCTGAACCTTTGCGCCTGTTTCCTTCTCTGTCTTGAGAAGAAGCTCTGCTTCATCCTCGTTGAGGCAGATCGGCTTTTCAACGAAAACGTTCTTGCCTGACTTCATTGCGGCAACGGCGTGTTCCGTGTGGAGATATGTCGGAAGGCAGATATCAATGACATCAACATCTGCATCAGCGATGAGCTCCATGCCGCTTGCATAGACCTTTGCGCCGTGAACAGCGGCAATCTCATCTGCCTTTTCTTTTCTGACGTCCGCAACGGCGATAACCTTTGCACCTTCGATTTCCTTATAGCAGGCGGAGTGCATACCGCCCATGAATCCGCATCCGATAAGACCGATTTTTATCATTTCTTTTTACCTCCGATAATATAGTCCATAGCAGTAGATGTGTTATAAAGTATTGCCTCAGGATAATGTGTGTAGGGCGGGAGCATCTCTGCCGTTACCCAGTTATCATATCCGATTTCTGCAAGCTTTGCCATAACTGCGGGCCAGTTGACTTCACCTGAAAGGAGATCAACGAAACCGTAGAGGTCGCCTGCCGCGCGGCGATAGTCTTTGAAATGAACCTTCTTGATTCTCTTTCCGAGAATCTTGATCCAATGCTCGGGATGACCGATATATAAAACATTGCCGACATCAAAATATGAGCCGACAAAATCGCTTCCGACCTTGTCGATGAAATCAGCCATCTCCATCGGAGAGAGGAGAAATTCATTCCAGACGTTTTCAATGCCGATAGCGACGCCGAGCTTTTCCGCATAAGGAGCAAGCTCGCGGAGAGCCGCAAGCGCTCTTTCGTAAGCAACGTCATATTCGACGACTTCGCCTCTGTCGAAAGCTACCTCGACCGCACCGGGGACGACAAGGATCGTGTCGCATCCGAGCCACGATGCAACCTCAAGCTGCTTTTTTGTGATAGCCTTTGCTTTGTTGACGTTATCGGGGTTTGCCGATGTGTAGTTATATGTCCAGTAGAGTCCGCTTGCGACACTATAGAACTCAAGGCCGAGGCTTTCTCCGAATTCCTTGATTGCGAGAACTTCTTCCTTCGTTGAGTCAAGAGAGAATTCGCCTGTTTCATTGAGCGCAAGCTCGACTCCGTCAAATCCCGCATCACGAGCAAGTTTTAAGTTTTCGCGGATGTCCGCACCTGCGAATGACCATATGCTTATACCTTTTTTCATAGTGATGTCACAACCTTCCTGATTTGATCATTGTATGCTTTTATGTTATAATGCAAGAGAGGAAAAGTAAATACAATTCTATATCATAAACGTGCATTTTTGTAAACAGTTTATTTTTTGTGGATGTAATTATGAAACGTGAAACATCGCGCCGTGTTATATCAGTTATTAATATGTCACTGTATCCATCCGGTCATAAAATAAAAAAGATGTGGTCAGAAAACCACATCTTTTTTATGTAAGGCTTGATTATGCCTTGTATGCCTCATAAACCTTCTTGAATGCATCGCAGACTTCCTTGATGTTTGTGTCTGTCCAGCTTTCGTTCGGGTAGATCATGAATGTGTCATTGAGGTTCTTCTCGCAAATCGGAAGATCAGCAAGAGAATATCTCTTTTCCTTGTCGCCCTTGTATTCCGGAGCTGCCCACGGATAACCGGAAGCACCGAAGACCTTGCTCTTCTGATACCACTCGCTTGTGTAGGGAGTTGCAGCATAGGACTTGTTGACAGCGAGGCCCTCTGCAATGAGTGCATCGCAGAATGTGTTCTTGTCGCAAGTTACAGCATCTGCATTGAAGATGCAACGGAGGAACCAGAAGGACGGCTCGCTCTTATCGGAAAGCTCTGTGAACTTGACTGCAGCGACATCCTTGAGACCTTCTTTGATCTTTGCGATGACTTCGCGGCGCTTTGCAGCGATCGGGAACATCTTCTTGATCTGAACGCGGCCGATTGCAGCGTGCATATCGTCCATATTGTGGTTAAGAGAAGCAACGACGTTGCCGTCAGAGCCGTCAACACCGTAGGGCTTGCCGCGGTCAGCAGCCTGGCGTGATCTGTAGTAGCTCTCTTCGTCCGGAGTCCAGACGAGACCGCCCTGACCGCCAACACATGTGTGCTTGCCGAACATCATGGAGAATCCGGATGCATCGCCGAATGTTCCGACGGGCTTGCCGTTGAATTTTGCACCGTGTGCCTGAGCGCAGTCTTCGATGACCTTGATGCCCTTTTCTTTAGCAAATTCGCAAATCTTCTCGATGTCCTCGCAAGGCTCGCCTGCGATATGAGCAACAACGATTGCGCTTGTTCTTTCGGAATATGCCTTCTTGACGCCTTCAAAGCTCATGTTGAAGCTGCCGGGAGCTGCATCAGCGATAACGGGGATGCAGTTCATCATAACGATTGGCATAAGGCCGCCCGGATCGGTGATCGGTCCGCAGATGATTTCTGTGAAGGGCTGAATGTCCTGTGAGCGGAGAGCGACATAGACGGAAGTTGTTCCGCTGTTGACGCACTCTGCATAGCCGCCGCCGAGAAGAGCAGCAAATTCTTCGCCGAGGAGACCGCGCTCGGGGCCATTGTAACCCGGAGCCTCGCCTTTAGCAATAGCTTCATCAATAATCCTGTTGCATGCAGCTTTTTCTTCTGCACCAAAGTGGTTTCTTGCGGCAAGGGGAGTCTTGATAGCCTTCTCGCCGCCGTTTATTGCAAGATTCTTCATTGATAATAACCTCACTTTTTTATAAATTTGAGTATGGTTTGATTATATCACCGAGAAAAATGTAATGCAATAGTGAATTTTGCATAATTTATGTGTTTTTTTGCGCGCTTCCGGAAAACGTTTGCCCGATTGTATATTGACAAAGCATCTCTGTATGGTATTATATGATAGTGATTTTAAGTTTGGAGGAAAAAACCATGTATAGAGTCGGCAGATCAACGGGATATGGCTTCAAGATAAATGATGAAGAGTTTGCGAGCCTTCGCGCGAGCGGAATGACGCTTGTCGAGCAGAGCCTTGCAAGCCTCAATTATTATCATCCCAAGGATGTTGCGGAGCTTTGCAGAAGGCATGATGTGACGCTCTGGTCCTGCCATCTTCCGTTCAGACCGTGTGATATTTTAGATGCATCGGGCCTCAATACGTCATATCGAAGAATGGCGTTTGAGACATATTGCGAAGAGATAAGAAGAGGGGCGGACGCGGGTGTCGATAAATTCACCTTCCATCCGGGAACTCCGTTTGATAACGAAGAAGAGCGCCCGGAAAGACTTCGCATTGCTATGGATTTTGCGGACAGGCTTGCTGAGTTTGCTCACACGCAGGGCGCAGTAATTGCTGTTGAGGATATGCCGCACTGCATTGGGAATTGCGTTGAAGAAATCGCGGCAATCGTTGGCACCAATGATAAGCTTCGCGTCTGCTTTGACGTAAACCACCTCCTCAATAATACCCATGATGAGTTTATAAACCGTTTTTCGGATAAAATCATCACCGTTCATTTTTCGGATTACGATTTTATCGAGGAAAAGCATTGGTTCCCGGGTGAGGGAAGAATTGATTGGATAGATCTTATGAAAAAGCTTTACGGCGCGGGATATAAAGGACCGTGGATATATGAATGCGGTCAGCGCGGAAGGAACTACAACATGGCATATAACTTCGCGGCGCAGATACTTCGCCGCGCGGGAATTGAAGAAGATTAAGAAAAGCGTTGTGATGAAATTTCATCACAACGCTTTATTTGTTTTTTTATTTGTGAACCGTAAATCTGCCGTCGTTTCCATCAAGCTTCATAAGAGCTTCGAGGAGATAGTAGTCGCCGAAAATATAGGGGAGATGCATTCCTGCCGTTCCGCCATATGAACCCGAACCATTCTCAAGAAGACGGATTTCATCGGGGTTGAAGTTGCAGTTTTTCTCAAGAACGCGGAGAAGCTTCATAGCTGCGCGCTCGTAAATCTTTGCTTCATATTCGGGAACTGCCTTTGCAATCTCGATAAGTCCGCAGACCGCGATTGATGCCGCGGAGGAGTCGTAGTATACGGGCTCAGCAGGCGCGCGGAAGTCAACGAGCGGGAGTTTATCGTCTTCGAGGTTTGCGATGAAATAGTGAGCAACCTTCTTTGCAGTGTCGAGATATTCCTGTTTTCCGAGGTTGAGGTAAGCAAGTGCGAAGCCATAAAGCGCCCAAGCCTGACCTCGTGACCAGGAAGAACCGCTTGCATAGCCCTGACCTGCGGGCGTGTCTGTAACTTCACCTGTTTCGGGATCAAATTCAACAATGTGATTTGAAGAACCATCGCCGCGGATGAAATTCTTTGCAACGGTGTCTGCGTGCGCCTCGGCGACCTGCTCAAAGCGAGGATCATCCTGCATCGCTGTTGCAAAGCTTAAGAGCGGGATATTCATCATACAGTCGATGATAGCCCAACGAAGGCTTGAATGGTCCCAAGCGCGGATATATTTTGCAACATGATTAAAGCGACCTGCAAGAATCGTTGCCGCGTGCATCGCGCGAGCTTTTGATTTTTCGTTGCCGGTGAGTTTATAATCAGCAACTGCGGAAAGCGACCACATAAAGCCGACATCGTGGTGGATATATGTGAAGATATCAAAAGCTTCGTCAAGCTTTTTCTCGCACTCTTCGCCATACTTTTTGAAGGTCTCATCACCTGTCTTTAAGTACATAAGCCACAGCATACCGGGCCAGAAAGCCGTTGTCCATTCGGAAATGCTTCTGCCGACACCGTGGGGATCAAAAAGCCCTTTTGCTCCGAAGGTCATCGGGAAATCGGATTTGATTTCATCAGCCATAATAGTGACCTTCTTGACAACCTTATCGAGAAACTCGGAAGCAAAGCTTAAATCTTCTTTAGAAAACATATTTGTTCACGCTCCTTTTTATTATACAAATATAATAACAGAAAAAGAACGGTTTCGCAACCGTTCTTCTTTAATTTTATTTATGGACGGTGAATCTTCCGTCATTTCCGTCAAGCTTCATAAGAGCTTCAAGGAGGTAATAGTCACCGAATATCCACGGCATATGCATACCCTTCGGCATATGATATGCGCTTGAGCCGTTCTCAAGGAGACGGAGCTCCTTCGGATCATAGTTGCAGTTCTTGTCGAGAACGCGGAGAAGCTTCATTGCCGCGCGCTCATAAATCTTTGCTTCATATTCGGGAACTGCCTTTGCGATTTCGATAAGACCGCAAGCGGCAATTGAACCTGCAGAGGAATCACGGAAAACCGGCTCGGCGGGAGCGCGGAAGTCAACGAGCGGAAGCTCGCCGTCTTCAAGGTTTGCGATGAAGTAATGAGCGACCTGCTTTGCCTTGTCGAGATATTCCTCTTTGCCGAGGTTGAGATATGCAAGAGCAAATCCATAGAGCGCCCAGGCCTGACCTCGTGACCAGGAAGAACCGCTGTCATAGCCCTGACCGCGCGGAGTTGCGAGAACATCGCCCGTGTACGGATCAAACTCAACGACGTGGTTTGAAGAGCCGTCACCGCGGATGAAGCTCTTAGCAACTGTGTCCGCGTGTGCCATTGCAATCTGTTCAAAACGCGGGTCATCCTGCATCTTTGTGGCAAAGCTTAAAAGCGGAATGTTCATCATGCAGTCGATGATTGCCCAGCGAAGGCTTGAATGATCCCATGCGCGGATATATTTTGCAACGTGATTAAAGCGACCTGCGAGAATTGTTGCCGCGTGCATTGCGCGAGCCTTTGATTTCTCGTTGCCGGTAATCTTATAATCGGCAACTGCGGAGAGAGACCACATAAAGCCGACATCGTGGTGGATATATGTAAAGATGTCAAAAGCTTCATCGAGCTTCTTTTCGCAACCCTCTGCATATTCCTTGAACATCTCGTTGCCTGTCTTTAAATACATAAGCCACATCATACCGGGCCAGAAAGCCGTTGTCCAACCTGAGATGTTTGCTCTTTCTCCTTTCGGGTCCCAAATGCCGAGCTGGCTGAGTGTCGTCGGGAAATTTGCGCCGATTTCGGGAGCCATTGCGGTAACTTTGGTTACGACTCTGTCGAGAAATTCGGAAGCAAAAGCTTTATCTTCTTTAGAAAACATATTTGTTCACGCTCCTTTTAATTATGAAAATATAATAACATAATAATTTGTTAAAAGCAATGCAAAATCGGGCTTTTATGTTCGAATGTGCTGTTAGTTTCGTTTTTTGCATTTTAATCTTCAGAGCATTGAGCGAAGCTTTGATGCCACTGAGCAGATTTCGTCACCCGCGCTTTCTGTGTGACGGCTCGTTGTCGCAAGGCGTGCTTCATAGACTCCGGGCTTCATGCATTCGGGTGTCGGGATATATCCGATATAGTCGTTTGCAAAGGCGGAAACCATTCCGAAAGATGAGTTCTGCTTTATCCTGACTCCGAATTCACAGAAGATCTGCGCGGGAACACCGTATATATCGATTCCGAAGAGCCTTATTGCCTGAAGCTCGGTTTTCGTAAAAAGAGCTCTGTCGCATCTTGAGCGCATTGCCTCAAGTGCAAAGAAGGTTTCTTTGTAATTCGCCGTGCCGGGGCCGGCTTCTTCAAGAGAATCACCGAAGGAATCAAGATGCCTTGCGGCACTGATGAGTGATTCGGGAGTTGCGCGGCGTCTGCGAAGTGTGAGAGGTGCGCGCGCAAAGGAAATATAACCGTCGCTTTCTTTTGCGCTACCGTAAAGCGCGACAGCGCAGTCGGCAATTTTCTTTCCGATTTCTTCGTGGATGTCTTTGGCGACGCTTTTCTCATCAAATGGGTTTATGTGATTTATGTTGCCGCAGGCTCCGTTTATAAACAATGTTATGAAATCGCTTCCGAATTTCTTTTTCATTTCCTCGCAAATTATGCTTATATAGTCACCGTGGGATTTTGTTCCGCAGACGATTGCGGGGTGAAGAGCAAAGTTTATTATTGCGCCGATCGGCTTTTTATCGGATATAATATATGCGACGGAAAACTCGCGGTCGATCTCGCAGGCGGGTTCGACAATATCGGGATTATGGAGACCGGGATTTGTCATCAGTCCTCCGTCCTTCATTCTGAAAATCCGGATGAAGGAAACGCCTTCAAGCGTGGTGCTGTTTGTGTGGATGGAGGCGGGCGTGAGATTGTCGTATGCCTCAATAATGGCATCCGATGTGCGGCTGATGACCGTATCGATATACCGCGGGTCGACTCTTATCTGCTCGCCCCAATTCAGAGTCGGGCCTGCGGAATGGGAATGCGTTGCCATAACCATAACTGCGTCCGGCGAAATATCGCGTCGCTTTGCAATGTTTTCACGGATACCTTTTGCAACATCTTCATATAATCCGCAGGAATCGACAACCGCAAGTGCGCAGGTTTTAGATCCGTCATTCGCAACAAGTACGCGTGTCATAAGCGGCTTTATAACTCCGTCGGAAAATCTTGCTCCGAAATCTCCGGGTATGATGCTTCCGAGCGGAGGTGTAATATCCTTTTCGCAAAATGCACATTTGAGCATAAAGATCATTCCTTTCAATGAATAAAGGAGCACGTTGAGTGCTCCTTTCGGTTATTTAAGATAAATAACTCTTATCATTCCACCTGCTGATTGAATGCTGTCATAATAGACCCATTTTGTTCCGCTGTATGAAACTGCCTCGTCAAGCGTCGTCTTGATTTTTGTGTCATCAACGATTTTGTATACCTGAACATTGGGGGAGATTCTGTGCTTGATGTTGCCTCCAACGGTCGCGTAAGATGGGGTAAGCGCTGTGACGTTCGTCGAATATGTGAGGTTCTTTGCCTCCTTGAGCTCGCCGTCATCATAGATGAAGACACAGGGGCCTTCCGCAAGGCTTGTCACGGCACCGCTGAAAGTGACTGTGCCGGTCATTCCGCCGAGGTCATAGTGATAGACGTATTTTGAGGGAGAGGAGTTTCCGCGACCGTCGCTGACGGAGCTTCTGTCAACCTTGGTTATGAGTCCGTATTTATGCATATCACCCGTGACGTTCTTGAGAATAAGCCCGTCAATCGCGCCTGAGGCGTTTGATGATGAAAGGAGAACACTTGAGGATTTGAGGCTGACTCCGTCAAGGCGGGAAAGCGAGAGGGAGATCATATTGCCGTTGTCGTCAATCTCGAGAATTTTGATGTTTTTGTCAATCGGGCGGCTTCCCCAGGTGAGGGAGCTTGCGTTGATATATCCGGAATCCGAGCCGCTCCCGCGCGAGACCGCTCTTATCTTGCCTGTTGAGAGATCAACGGAAACTGCCTGGCCGATGAGCGAGGTCGAATCGTCTTCCTTCAGAATATCAACAGTGCTTCCGTCAAGAGTCAGGATGCTTGCGTAATAGTTGCTTGTCTTCGTTCCGTCCGATGCGGTGACTGATTTTGAAGTAACGTCGGTGACAACGCCGAGAATAGCCTCATAAAGCTCGCCGGCCTCATATGCATCGCATACATTGCCGTTCTTATCGAGAAGCATGGTGACCGTTTCGCCCGTTTCAAGTCCGTCAAGACCGAATGCGCGCTGTGCTGCGTAATAAGTAAGCGGATAGGTGACACCAGAAACCGTGACGGATGTCGGTGCTTCCTTGTTGGGTGCTATAGCGTTGAGGATTCCCGAAACCTTCTGTGAGTATGCCCAGATAGCATTGCTCTTTTTGCTGTAGTAGATAACATCAAAGTTCTGAATGTCGGAAACGTTGCTTCCGTTGCCGTTGCGATATACTCTCGGTGAAGAAAGTCCGAGCGAAGAAACCGTGCCCGGCTTTACCGTAACGGGACCCGTAACGTTTTCGTCGAGAACATCGCCGATGGTCAGAAGCTCGCTTGAGGGAGTGTAGCCGAGCGTCTGTGCATAGATTTTCGTGTCACCCTTTGCGGGGGTGTTGAGAAGATTATAGACGAGCTTTGCCGCCTCAATTCGTGTTATCGGATTTCCGACAGTTGCATTGACGTTGTCAGAAAGTCCGATATCGGATGCCTTTGCAACCTGTCCTGCAGGATATGCTCCCGTATAATCGGCATTTGTATATCCGAGAAGGCGGAGCATTGCGCTGAGTGCTTCCTCAAACTTTATGTCGCTGTCGGGGCGGAATGTTCCGTTTGAATAGCCCGTCATAAATTTATTTTTCGATGCAACGCTGATATACGGCGCACCCCAATGTGTGTGGAGAACATCGGCAAACGGAGAGATGCGCGAGGTTGCGGTTGCCGCACCCTTATATTGCGATGCCGTGACAAGAATCTTTGCAAGTGAAGCGCGCGTCACGTATGCGCTATCGTTGAAGCTGCCCTTCGCATTGTAGGTCATAATTCCCATAACATCGAGAATTGTCTTGATGTCGTCATCTGCAGGAAGATTCTTTGCACCTGCAGGAACAACAAGGGAAAACACAAGCGAAAGCGCGAGTATGAGAGAAAGTGTTCTTTTCATATAAAATATACCTCCTTAATCGTGACGCAATGCGTCAATAGGGTTAAGCTTTGAAGCCTTCGCGGCAGGGAAATATCCGAAAAGGATTCCGATAAGAACGGAAACCGAGAATGAAAGCAGAACGGATGAAACGGAGATTCCGCTGGAAACACCGAGTAGCTTTGCAAGAACGCCGGACATCACAGCACCGAGAAGAATTCCGATAACGCCGCCTATGCCGCTTGTTATGATGGCCTCGATGACGAACTGAGCAAGGATATCGCGGCGCTTTCCGCCGATAGCTTTTCGTATTCCGATTTCGCGTGTTCTCTCCGTGACGGAAACGAGCATTATGTTCATGATTCCGATTCCGCCGACGAGAAGAGATATTGCCGCAATTCCCGCAAGCACTGCAGAAAGGGAACCGAGAAGCTCTTCGATCGTATCGACAAGCTCCGAAAGGTTTGTGACGGAATATGCATCCTCATCCTTGAAGATATCATAGAGATAGTCCTCGATGACCTCCTTTGCAGGTTCAATGGAGGATGCATCCTTCGCAACGAAGGTATAGCTCGTTATTCTTCCGTTTCTCGCAAGCCGCGCGGCAACCGAATATGGCAGGATAATCATATTGTCTGCACTTGTTTCTGTGCTGTCGCCCTCTTCTTCGAGGACTCCGATAACGGTACAGGCGGCTCCGTTGATTTTGAGTATCTTGCCTATAGGGTCGGTCATCCCGAACAGCTCGCTTGCTATATATGTCCCAATGACACAGACATAGTTTCTGTTTGCTGTGTCAACATATGAAATGAATCTTCCTCTTGAAACGGCATAATCCTTGATTGCCGCATATTCCTCGTTGCCGCCGTATACCGAGGTGTAGGTGTTGGTCGAGCCGTATTTTGCCGTTGCCCCCATAATGGTAACATTAGGCGTGACGTTTGAGAAAAGGTTGCGGTTGTTATCTGCAAGTTCAAGCATTTCTTCGGGCTTTATGTTCATGTTTCCGCCTCTGCCCGTAAGTGATACGGTTATGTTGTTTGTTCCGATTGAATCAAAGGATTCGACCATATCGTTTGAGAAACCCTGAACAACGCTTACAAGCGTTATGACTGCCGCGATACCGATGATAACGCCGAGCATTGTGAGAAAAGATCGCATTTTGTTTCCGGAAATGCTTTTGAGTGCAAGCTTCAGACATTGAAATAAACTCATATATCCACCTCCGCACTATTCAAGGTTTTCAAGCTTCTGAACATTGGGGGCATCAGAAACTATCTTACCGTCGTGAATCCTTATAATGCGCTTTGCACATTCAGCAATACTCGTATCGTGGGTGATGAGGATTATGGTTTTTCCGTCCTCGTTGAGCTTTGCAAGAAACTTCATAACATCCTTGCCCGTCTTTGAATCGAGAGCGCCGGTCGGCTCGTCCGCAAGAATGACAGGCGGATTTGCGGCAAGAGCGCGGGCAATGGAAACCCTCTGTTGCTGACCGCCCGAAAGTTGATTCGGCATATGGTGAAGCCTGTCAGCAAGACCGACACGTTCAAGAGAGGCAATTGCCATCTCACGTCGCTTAGAAGACGGGATTCCCTGATAGATCAGCGGAAGCTCGACATTTTCGTAAATAGTGTTTTTGGGGATAAGGTTATATTGCTGAAAAATGAAACCGAGAGTCTTGTTCCGTATGGTAGCAAGATTGTTGTCAGAAAGCTCGGAAACATCCGTACCGTTGAGCTTGTATGTACCCCGTGTCGGAACATCGAGTGCACCGATGATATTCATGCAGGTCGATTTTCCCGAACCGGATTTTCCGACGATGGCGACAAATTCGCCCTCGGAGATTCTAAATGAAACACCATCAAGCGCCCGAACCTCGTTCTCACCTTCATCGTATATCTTATAAACGTCGGTAAGCTCTATCATCGCATACCTCCGCCCATTCCATTTCCCATAGCGCCGCGGTTAGCTGACGGCATTCCGCCGCCCATGGATCCGCGGTTTCCTGCGGGCATACCTCCGCCCATTCCAAAGCCTATGGCAGATTGAGTGTTTTTCGTGACGATGACATATATCACATCGCCCTCGGAAAGACCTGAAACAACCTCAATATAATCATCGTTTGCAACGCCTGTTTCTATCATTATATATTTATAACCCTCGGGCGCGGTCGGGAGGCGCATTTTGCTATTCCCGGATTTTGCGGGATCCTTTTTTGCGGATTCTTCTGTATCAGCCTCGATATTTGCTTCCGCATCGGGCTTTGGCATATTCTCAGGGTGTGCGCTGTCTTCGGGCTTTTCCGACCCTTCGGGTCTTGTCATACCTTCGGAGCGGTTTGTGCCCGGCATTTTCGGCGTTATTCCTTCAATGGTCGAGTTCTCTTCAACGAGGACAAGTCCGCCTCTGGAAACTGCATTGACAGGAATCATCAGAACATCGCTTGCATTGCTTATAACGATTTCGGCATCAACGTTCATTCCGGGGAGAAGTCCCTCATATTCGGATATGACGACCGTGACAGGATAAACCGTGACACCGCTTGTCGCCGTTCCGATGATGCTGATAGTGTCTATAACACCCTCGAAAGTTTTGTTGGGAATGGCATCCGCAGTGATTTTGACGGTCTGCCCGACCTTGAGACTTCTTATATAGAGCTCATCAACGGATATGTCAAATGTGAGCTTTGACATATCGGCAACGATTGCGAGAGAGGACTTGTTTCCGTCAAGTGTGTCACCCTCCTTCATGGTCTTGGAAATGACTGTGCCCGAAATCGGGGATTTGATCGTGTAGTCATCAAGCCTTTCTATCTGGTCATCAAGCGAGAGCTTCGAGTTTTTGAGCGAGAGCTCGTTTGAACGAAGGTCGGATTCATAATCTTCGTCAATTATTTTAAGAACAGTGCTTCCACCCGTGACTTTATCGCCTTTTGCAAGCGAAAGAGCCTTTATATCTCCCGATACCTCGGCGGAAACAACCTCGACAGAGGATTCTTCGACTTTGCCGAAATCATTGCAGGCAAAGCTTCCGACTGTTGCGGTGACGACCTCGCCCGGAAGGATCGCACCCGGGTTTTTGAAGGTTATTTCAATGTCGGAGACGATTGCACCTGCCTCTGTTGCATATGTACCTGTTGTGACATGGGAAACATAGCCTGCGTGAGCTTCGTTTCTGTCATCGAACCAGACAGTTGCTGCCTGGTTCAGATATATATTCTTCGCATTTTCCGAAAGGAAGGGAACTCTCACTGTGAGATTTTCGCTGTTGCTTATCTCAAAAAGCTTTGTGCCGGCGTTGACCGCATCGCCATTTTCGACATACATCTCGGTGATGACACCCGTAACGGGAGCCTCGACGGTTCTGTTTGCTTCGGCTTTGTTGAAATCACGCACTTTCTTGTTGTATGAAATAAGCTGTTGCTCATAGCTCGTTTCTGCGCGTTCAATGCTATTCTCAGCGGATTCGGAATCAACAACATAGAGAATATCATCCTCTTTGACTTCTGCACCGAGTGTGACATAGTCCTCAAGAATTTCCCCTGTGACGATTGATTGGATTTCATATTGCTCAATCGGTTCAACAGTGCCGCTTCCCGTGACAGAAACGGTTATATCCCCGCGTGTGACTGTGAATGGCTCATATTCTGCGGCTGCGGTTGCCGCCTTATTTCCGTCACAGGAGGAGAGAAGAAACAGAATTGAAAGAATTGCAGCTGCTGCTGATATAAGCTTTGATTTTTTGCTTTTTCTGAAACTTAAATTCATAGATTGACCTCCGATAATGATTTCGATTAGAATTATAGCATATTTTTGTTTGAGAAAAAACAACAAAAAATAAATTCTTTGTGAATTCTATGCGGATAACCTTAAAAATAACTTAAATAATGTCTTTACAATCTAACTTTCTGATGATAAAATATTAAAGTTAAAAGAAAACGGAGGATTAATATGGCAGACAGAATAATTCGCGCCATTACTTGTGACGGCGCTGTGAAGATACTTGCGATGACGGCCCGCGAAACCGTTGAGGAGGCAAGAAGGGTGCATGACCTTACTCCGCTCACCTCTGCGGCTCTCGGAAGGACGCTCATTGCGGCATCGCTTCTTGGAAATGACCTCAAGAGTGATGAGAATTCGCTGACGGTCAGAATAGATGCGGATGGGCCTATCGGCTCCATAGTCGCGGTTTCGGATAACTATGGCTATGCCCGCGGATATTGCAAAAATCCCCATGTCGACCTTCCTGTCAGAGAGAGTGACAGAAAAATCGATGTCTCCGGAGGAGTCGGCAAAAACGGAACGCTCAGCATAATAAAGGATCTCGGAATGAAGGAACCCTATATCGGTCAGACTCAGCTTATGAGCGGCGAGATTGCGGAGGATGTGACGGCGTATCTTGCGACGAGTGAGCAGATTCCGTCGGTCTGTGCGCTCGGCGTGCTTGTCGACAGAGATTGGTCGATCCGAGCGGCGGGCGGATATATAATCCAGCTTCTTCCCGGCGTTTATGAGGATGAGATAGACAGGCTTGAGGAATGCATGAAGCAGGCGCGTGCCGTGACTGAGTGCCTCGACGAGGGAATGTCGCTCGAGGAGATTCTGGAGAAGACGCTTATCGGCTTCGATATAGAGGTGCTTGACGAAGCAGAGGTCGGCTATCGTTGCACCTGCTCTCGTGAGAGAACTCGCGGCGTCGTTATGTCGATCGGCGAAGAGGAGCTTTCTGCAATCATCGAGGAGGATGGGCAGGCAGAGGTGAATTGCCAGTTCTGCGATAATAAATATGTCTTTGATGAAGCGGAGCTTCGCGAAATGCTCGATGAGATCAAAAAGAAAAAAGAAGAATAAGAAAAAACGGACAGAGCGCTCTGTCCGTTTTTTATATTTTTCTGCACCTGATTTCAATTTTCTGAATAGAATAGGACAGAAAGATTTTATGGTGCGGAGGTAGCGTTATGGATAATGAAATGGAAAAGCTTGCGAAAAATCTTGCCGATTCAGTCGGTAAAAGCGGAGGAATGAATTTTGAAAAGCTCGTCGGTCTGCTCTCGACAGAGAGCGGGAAAAGAATCCTCGCCTCGCTTCTTTCCGATGGCGGCGTGCGAGTAAGAAATGCAGCAGAGCTTGCCAAAAACGGTGATATGAGCGGCGTCGGCGGAATTGTTGCGACGATCGCGTCAACGGAGGAGGGAAGAGAGCTTCTCTCAAAGCTTTCGCGCGAAAAGAAATAAGCGGCAGGGAGGGAATATCATGCCCGAGCTTGAGGATATTATCGGCAGTGTGATGTCATCACCGGAGAGTATGGAAAAAATAATGGATATTGTCAAAATTTTCGGCGCGGGCGACGATGGTGAAGCGAATAATGAGCGGGAAGAGCGGAAAGAGAAAAATCCGTTGCCGATATCCGATGCGGGATTATCGGGCATTGACCCTGTGATGATTTCTAAAATCATGGAGCTTCTTTCCGAATACAATGCGGACGGCGACCGAAGAATAAATCTTCTTTCTGCGATAAGACCGTTTCTGAGAAGCGAAGACGGGTTTCATATCGACCGCGCGATTCGGATCGTGAAGCTTTCTCATGTCGCGAAAAGCCTTTTTGAGAATTTCCTGAAATCGGGGTGACGTGTTGTATAATAAGTATTTTGACGGAGAGGACGGAATGTTTTCCGATCTTTACAGGCCGATTGAAAATACGGAGAAGGTGATTGCGGATACGCCTTGCGGAAAAAGGGAGAATTCCGAAAGACGGGGGTTTGATATAAAACGATTCCTCTCAAAGCTCGATATAGATAAAGTCGGGCTTTTGCCCGTCGTTCTTCTGCTTCTCCTTATGCTTGATGTTGATGACGAGGAAAAGCTGATAATTATCGCGCTTGCGGTTATTTTCGGAATATAAAATAAGCCCGAAGTTCTGCTTCGGGCTTCAGACTGTCGAAAAAGGCACAAGAACACAAGCGGAGAATTTATATATAGGGAACGATCTATGTGTCGTTCTGTCTCAAATTTTCACAAAACCAATTTACAAAAAACGGAGCATTGTATATAAAACGCCTTGAAACATCAA
>JAZSHZ010000266.1:0-5395 GCA_045533555.1 Eubacteriales bacterium | reverse complement strand
CCCAGCACCAACTCCTTTAAGAGACTGGTTCCCGGATTTGAGGCGCCTGTAACCGTAGGATATGCTACTTCCAACCGCAGTGCGGTAATCAGAATTCCCGCTTACGCAAAGACTCCTGCGCTTCGCCGCTTTGAGCTGCGTAACCCGGATGCAACCTGCAACCCCTATTTCTGCTTCGCAGCTATCCTTATGGCAGGTCTTGACGGCGTTATCAACAAGATCGATCCCCGCACAAACGGCTGGGGTCCCTATGACTTCAACCTCTATCACCTCTCCGACGAAGAAAAGGCAAAGCTCACTCAGCTTCCCACCTCTCTCCCCGATGCTCTCGATGCTCTTGAGGCTGACAACGACTTCCTCACCGCAGGCGGAGTATTCCCCAAGGAGCTTCTTGCAAACTTCATCAAGGCAAAGCGCGCCGAATGCGCAGAGCTTGCAAAGATTCCCCATCCCGCAGAGTTCGATAAGTATTATAACCTTTAATATCAAAACATCAGAGACCGCTGATTTTCCGTCAGCGGTCTCTTTTTTCACTCTTTCAATGCTTCGTGAAAATTCTTCAGCTGCTCCTCGGTGGGTTTATAGTCCGTATGCGAGCAGCAAGGGATATTCGGCTCGCTTCCGTCGGAGCCGTAGAAGGGCGTGAGTCTGTCATTCTCATACCGCTTGCGGCATTCCTCGTTTCTGAAATCGGGAATATCATATGCCGCGCCGCCGTTGAGAATGCTTCTGTGAGCAAGAATCGCAACCGATGACATCGCAACCGCGGAATAGATATCATACGGATGCTCGGGCTGTCTGCCCTCCCTGATGCAGTCAAGGAACATTCTCGCAACGATATAGTCGCCGCCCCCGTGACCGCTGTTTTCGATGAATTCCTCATCCTTATCGTGCCACTCGGGGTCATAGCAGTTGTTTTCCTCCATACCGTCGGGAATCGCCCAATTGCTGTAACGGAGCATTATTTTTTCGCCCATACCCCTGATATTCTCAATCTGACCGTTTGCACCGCAGATACGGTATGCATTATGGTGAGCGCCGAACGCCGCGCAGCCGCTTACCTTGAAAACGGAGCCGTCGTCGTTGAAGGTGGTGACAATCGCAGCTCTGTCGGCAACCTTTCTTGCAGATGTTTTATCCTCAAACGGAGCAAAGGTTGCCATTGCGCTGACCTTTTTCGGAGTTGCACCCGTTGCCCACATAATCGGAGCAAGGGAATGGGTTATATAATAGGAGCGCGGAAGATAGTTTCTCCAATGATTTTCGAAATAAATGTAGTCTTTCAGGAATCGCGAATCATAGGGATTTGCGGGGTGGTTATATTCACCCTCCGCATAGAGAATTTTGCCGAGAGAACCGCCGTCGCAGACTCTTTTCATTTCGCGGTTGAACTTCATCTGCGGATAATTCTCCGCAAGCATATAGATTGAATTGCTCTTTTCGAATGCCCTGATAAGCTCAACGCCCTGCGCCATCGTGCCGTTGCTGATGCATTCGGAGAATACGTGAACCCCCTTTTCAAAGCACTTTATCGCATAGGGTGTGTGCTCGTGGAAAAAGTTTGCAATCACAACGGCATCGAGATTCTGCTCAAGAAATTCATCGAAATCCTCATAAACGGGAATATCAAAGCCGTATTCCTTCTTGCCGTATTCAGCCCTCGCGGGATTATTTTCACAGAGAGCAACGATTTCACAGCCGAGAAGCGCAAAGTTTTCCGCAATATTCAGACCTCTGCCCGCACCCATAATGCCGATTCTGATTTTTTTCATCATACTTTCCTCCTCATCAGGGATTGTGCTTTCATTTTAGCAAATATAACGGAAGAAAACAAGTGCATAACGGGAAAAGACTGTTTTCAATAAAATAATTACAGCTTTTGTGCTTGCAACAAAAAAGGGCTTATGTTATACTGAAATTATTATATTTATACGGAGGTTTCATTATGGAAAGCGAAGTTAAAACGGGCGTTTTGGCTAAAGCTAAAGGTGCAATCCATACCGTTAAAGAATACTGGAACACACCCGCCAAAGGCAATTATATTCCTTACAAAGAAGTTGTTGCAATCAGCGGTGCGGGCTTCGGCGTAAACTGGGCAATGCTTCTCGCTTCCGCCATAGGTCTGAGCGCGGGCAATTTCCTTGTCGGCGCAAGCATCGGTCTTCGCCCCGTTGATTTGCAGATAATGCTGACCGTAGCCAATCTTATCGGCATCCCCATCGGCATTTTCCGAAGCTGGTATTATGACAACCATCATATCCCCGGCGGAAAATTTCTGCCCTTTATCAGAAAAACGGGTTTCCCTATTGTTCTGATTTCAATGATTTTCGTTTGGCTCCCCTATGAATATTTCAGCTACAACACCAAGGCGGTTGTTGTCTGGCTGATGTATTTTCTGCTCAGCCAGTTCCTTTGCTTCTATAACGAAAGTTACACATATTTTCAGCAGATAATTTCGCCCGATGCTCAGGAGAGAGCCACCGTAATGAGCATCTCGCAGGTTATCTATTCCCTCGCGCCGACGATTTCAAACCTGTTTATTCCGATGATTGCGGGCCTGACATGGGGCCTCGACAACATATGGACCTACCGCGTTATTTATCCCGTTTTCACGATAATCGGTTTTGTTATCAGCGCAGTTTTCTTCCGCAAGGTAAAAGAAAGGCTGATTCTACCCAAGAAGAAGCTCGAGCCGGTCAGAATGCTTGATGCAATCCGCGAGGTTGCCAAGAACAAATATTACTGGATTATTCATTCGGCGGCATGGGTTGTTTTCCTTGAGTCGGGCTACGGCATTATTCTTAACTGGGCGTTTGTTTATTCGCATAACGGAGAATACGATTCTTATCTCGGTGTCGCAAACACCGTTATCGGCAATGCGGCGCTCTGGTCGATGCTTCTTGCTCCGCTTGCAATCAAGCTGATGGGTAAAAGAAATATGCTCATCACCGCAAACTCAATCAACATAATGGTTCTCATCGTTCTTTATTTCACCTACCGCAACCTTATCCTGATTTGCATTCTCTGGTATTTCAACACATTCATAAACACGTTCTGGAATATCGTTCAGCATCAGATAAGCGCGGATATGAGGGATTATCACCAGTGGAAAACAGGCGTCAGAGTTGACGGACTTTTCGGCCCTCTCGGTATGATAGGCACCGTTATCGGCTTCTTTACGGGTATGGTATATCCCACAATCTATGAAAGAATGGGGCTTCTCGAGGATTACAGCGTGCTTTACGATGACACGATAAGAAACAATCTTTTTGAAGTTCTTATTATCTGCTCCGCCGTCGGCGCGTTTCTCAATCTTGTTCCGTTCTGCTTCTATGACCTTACGGAAAATAAGCATAAAGCCTATGTCGGTGTTCTGAAAATCCGCGCGATGTTTGAAAACCACTCTCTCGGAGTCCTCGAAAACGAAGAGCTTGCCAACACCATGGAGATTATCAAGGAGGCGGAAAACTTTTTCGGCAAAGAGCCCGTCAAGGCAGACAAAACCGCCTCAAAAGCAGAAAAGAAGGCAATAAAAGAACAAAATCTTGCAATCGAAAGAGCCGCTATAATTATGCAGGACCTCAACAAATTCTCGGGCGAAGCGGGTATTGCAAGATTAAATCAGGCAAGAGCCGACTATGCAAACGGAATTCTTTATTTCTACGAAAATGCGGATGAAGAAATAAGAAATGCAAGAAAGCTCCCCAAATCAACCGCATCCGAAAAGGAAATCCGTTCCGATGCAATCAAAAATGCACGCATCAAGAAGGAGTCCGCTTCTCTCATCAGAAAATACGGCATCGATAACATAGAAGCTCCCGACGAAGCCGTCAGGGAGGAGCTTGTCAACAGAGAAGCAGGCAGCTTCATTGAAAGCATAAAAATCAAGCGCGAAATGAACGCTTATCTCAAAAAGGCTTCTGACTACGCAAGAATCATAAAGCCTTATACCGATGCAAAGAATCTTATCGAACAAGCCGAAAATTACACTCATTACGAGGAACTCGAAGCAAGATATGCTGCAATTTCGGCAGAGTAATCACGGAAAGGAAGAAGCGATATGGCAATTCTTATAAAGCAGATTGTTTCATTTTTAACCTCCCTTGCACTTGTTATTGCAAATTTTCTGGGCATAAGTTCGCTTCCTTTTATTGAAAAGGTTGAGGATTTCAGGGTCACAACTTATATCAGAGGCGAATACGTTCAGTCCGAAAACAGTCTTTATCCCGAAGATTTTGATATCGTAACCGACGTTATTCTTTTCGAATGCGCTTCATTCAACAACGAAGGCGAGGTTATCTGCAACGAGCCGCTGCTTGAAACCGCACTCGCCAATATCCGCAAGGCAATCGGCGGCAGAGATATCAGCATCACTCTCAATCTTCTCGGACCCGGCGGCATCACCGATTCGGATATCTGGGAAGAACAGATGGAAGCGCAGAGCAACGAGCATAACAAGGCTTTTACGAGCGGTGTTCTCGAAGACAACATCATCGCCGTTCTTGACAAATATGATTTTGACGGCGTTCATTTCGACTATGAATATCCCCTTTCGGACAATGCGTGGAAATATTATAACAAGTTCCTTGTTTCTCTTGATGAGAAGCTCGGCGACTACACTCTCGGAGTTGCGGGTAACTATTGGAACATATATTTCACACGCGCAGCTCTCGATGCAATCGATACTTTTGAGCTTATGATTTACGATATGGTGGATAACCAAGGCAGACACGCCACCTATGAGGATACGGTAGAAGCTGTTCAGAGGCTCGGATTTGAGGGTATGGTTTTCGAAAAGATCAACATCGGACTCCCCTTCTATTCCCGCCCCACAGATATGTCGGCTTATTGGTACGGCTATAACGGATGCTATGAAGAAATGAGCGAGGACGGATGGTATCATTGCGATGTAACGGGCAAGGATTTCTGGTTCAACACGCCCGACGTTATCGAAAAGAAAACCGAATATGCAATCAAAAACGGCTTCGGAGGAGTTATGATATGGCATTATAACTGCGACCTGCCCTCAACTCACGAGGATTCGCTGCTCAGAGCCGTCGGAAAAGCAGTTGAAAATAATTATTAAAATCTGACGGAAGGATTTATCCGAAAATCAAATCAAAACATCATCACTCAAATGCAGATTGTCAGTATCTGTGTTTGAGTGATTTTTTATGAGTTTAAGCGAAAAAGCGACCTGCAAAGGATAAATTCCGATGCAAGCCGCTTACTTTTTTATTCAGTTTCTTTTGTTCTTCGCTTGTTGAGACAGTCCTGAATTACATTCTGTCCATAATCTCGCCGAGTGTCATATCGGGATTCTCAACGCCGAGCATAAGTGCCTTTTCCGTTCCCGAGTGGAGCGCTTCCGCTTCTTCAACGGTAACGTACTTCG
>JAZSHZ010000277.1:0-12890 GCA_045533555.1 Eubacteriales bacterium | reverse complement strand
ATTTCTATCGACGGTTCTACAGGTAACATCTACGATGGAATTATTCCTACAGTAGACGCTACAATCGCTGGTGAATTTGGTAGAATTATGGCTTGGGCTGACAAGTACAGAACACTTAAGGTTCGTACAAACGCTGATACTCCTGCTGACGCTAAGAAGGCAGTTGAGCTTGGCGCTGAAGGTATCGGTCTTTGCCGTACAGAGCATATGTTCTTCGAAGCAGACAGAATCGCTGCATTCAGAGAAATGATCTGCTCCGACACTGTTGAAGAGAGAGAAGCTGCTCTTGAAAAGATTCTTCCCTATCAGCAGGGCGACTTTGAGGCTCTTTACGAGGCTCTCGGCGGTAACCCCGTAACAATCAGATTCTTAGATCCTCCTCTGCACGAATTCGTTCCCACAGAGGAAGCTGACATTGCTGCTCTCGCAGCTGCTCAGGGCAAGAGCGTTGAAGACATCAAGGCTATCATCGCTGGCCTTCACGAGTTCAACCCGATGATGGGTCACCGTGGTTGCCGCCTTGCAGTTACCTATCCGGAAATTGCAAAAATGCAGACAGCAGCTGTTATCCGCGCAGCTATCAACGTTCAGAAGAAGCATGCTGATTGGAACGTCAAGCCGGAAATCATGATTCCGCTTGTCGGCGAAATCAAGGAGCTTAAGTATGTCAAGAACTTTGTTGTCGAAGTTGCTGATGCAGAAATCAAGGCTGCAGGCGCTGACATCAAGTATGAAGTTGGTACAATGATCGAAATCCCGCGCGCAGCTCTCACTGCTGATGATATTGCTAAGGAAGCTGACTTCTTCTGCTTCGGAACAAATGACCTTACGCAGATGACATATGGCTTCTCCCGCGATGACGCAGGCAAGTTCCTCTCTGCATACTATGAAGCAAAGATCTTTGAAAACGATCCGTTTGCAAAGCTCGACCAGACAGGCGCCGGCAAGCTTATGGAAACAGCTATCAAGCTTGCAAAGCCGGTTAACGCAGACCTCCACCTCGGTATCTGCGGCGAGCACGGCGGAGACCCGACATCTGTTGAGTTCTGCCACACAATCGGTCTTGATTATGTTTCCTGCTCACCGTTCCGCGTTCCGATTGCACGCCTCGCTGCTGCTCAGGCTGCTATCAAAGGCTAAAATATTTCCTGGCAGCATCCCGCGGAGCAATCTGCAGGGATTCATACGGAGGATCGCATATGCGCTAACCATGGGTGAATGAGATGTCCACCATCCTCCACACCAAAAATTTATCCGCCCGAAAAAATTCGGGCGGATTTTTTGTCTGCTTTATTGAAAAATCCGAACTGCTTGCTTTTTGGCTAATCAAATGATATAATAGCAAAACATAAATTTAATAAGAGGTAATAAACCAATGCTTGACATCACAACTTTTATTGAGCAATATCAGAATGCTTTGGAGAAAACATTTGGGACTCGGGTCTGCTTTGTCGGACTGCAAGGAAGCTATGCCCGTGGTGAAGCCACAAAGACGAGTGACATTGATCTTGTTGCTATACTCGACAAGCTTACAATAGAAGATATTGCTACATACAACTCTATGCTTGATACTCTGCCACACAGAAATCTTATCTGTGGATTTCTTTCAGGTAAAGATGAAATTTTAAATTGGGAGCCTTCAGATCTTTTCCAGTTCTACTATGACACGAAGCCTATCAAAGGCAGTCTCGACACTCTTTTACCAAGACTTGACGAAGGCACAGTCAAAAAAGCAATTAAGATCGGTGCATGCAATATATACCACGGATGTGTTCACAATATGCTTTACGAAAAAAGTGGCGAAATTCTGAAAGGACTATATAAATCCGCATCGTTTCTTATTCAGGCTATTTACTTTAAAGAAAGCGGTAAATATATCACACATCAGCACGAATTGTTGAATGTTGTCTCCCCTGCCGATAAAGTAATCATTGATACATTTCTAAAGTTAAAAAACGGTGAAAATGTTAATTTCGGACAAATGTCCGATATATTATTCACTTGGTCTAAAAAGCTGATATTAAAAAAGAGAATAAATGATTCAAAAAAGTAACTGCCCTATTCGGCAGTTACTTTTTGGTATTGTATATTTTCTTTTCCCAATTTTCTTATTGCCGGGAAGTATGCTATAAGAAGCATTGTTATTGATAGAATCCAACCTATCGGCCAGATGAGGTAGAGATATGTGAGGCTTTCCGGGAAAAGCGGAAATATGAACCATACCCACGGAAATCTTATAAGACACATAAATACAAGTGTTGCAACGGTAGGAATGATAGGTTTCCCCATTCCTTTCAGGATTCCGCCCATAACCTCATTAATGCCGCAAATAAAATAGGTGCTTGATATGAGTACCATTTTCTGCTGTGAGTATGCTATTACAGCGGGGTCTGCGGACATAAAAGACGAAAGCTGAGCCGAGAAGATAGCCGATAATGAGCCAAGGCTCAAGCCGAAACCTGTTGTTATAAGAATTGCTCTCAGAATAATTTCCTTTACTCGTTTTATATTTTTTGCTCCTATATTCTGTGCAACATATGGCATAACGGCAACCGACGGAGCCACTGAAATATTATAGAGTATTCCGTCAAACTGATTTGCAATTGAAACACCGGTTGTTGCCGCTGCGCCAAAGCTGTTTACAGTAGTCATTATTACAACATTTGCAAAGGAATACATCGCATGTTGAAGACCTGTGGGAACTCCAACAAATAACATTTCTTTAAGCTCTTTCTTATGAAATCTGATTTTTTTCAGATTAACACTTATAATATCGTTACTTCTGCGGAGAGTAATAAACGCCAATGCACTTGCAACAAGCTGTGCGATAATAGTCGCGATTGCGACGCCTTCTACATCAAGATCTGTTAACATAAGGAATGAAACAGAAAATATGACCTTGATAAAACCTGCAAGTATCAGAAAATACATCGGCCTTTTTGTATCTCCGATAGCTCGCAGAACAGAAGCACAAAAGGCATAGAACATAAAAACCGGTACACCAAGAAAATAAAACCTGAAATAAATTATTGCTTTAGGGAGCAGTATTTCAGAGCAGTTCATCATTCTCAAGAAAGTCTCGGCAAATGTAATTCCGACTATCATGAGAAAAACTCCACCCGCGAGCGCCACCATAACAGAAGTCATTGCGGCATTATCTGCGCCTTCCCTGTCTTTTGCACCTATTCGCTTTGCGACCACTATATTTGCACCGGTGGAAATACCCGTCATAAGACTTGTGAACAATGTGATAAGTGTTCCGCAGGCTCCTACAGCACCGACAGAGGTATCATCCGAAAATACACTCAATGCCCTCATATCAATAATACTGAACACGGATGACATAACGTTCATTATCATAATCGGAATAGCCATTGCAAGAAGACCTTTTGTTATTGGCCCTGAAAGCATATTAACATTCTTTACTCTCATACCAAATTCCCCCACAAGCTTTATTTCAAACCATACCTTAGAAAGCATAACACAATGCAAATAATTTTGCTATGTTTTTTTATAACTAAACTTGCACAAAAGATAGATTTTTTATATAATAATTTCGGTGATAGAAATGAATTATTTAATCGGATATATCGTCGGTCCTTCAAAGCCTCACAAACACAAAAACTATGAAATCATAATCTATTTAAAAGGCAACGGAACAATTCACACTCCGCAAAAAGATATTCCCGTCTTCCCCGGCAAAATAGTCATAATGCCGCCCAATACGCTACACAGTTCAAACCACGGTGATGATGTCGAAAAAATATATATTTCCGGTGATTTCAATCACCTTTTCTCCTTTCCCGCCCCGGCAGTTATTTCTGATGATTCCGACGGCACGGGACTTACTCTTGCAAAAATACTATATAACAACAAACACGCAAATCCTGAATACGTCTCTGCATTGACAAATGCATTCGCGCATTTTCTTTTACAAAACCTGAAGTCAGAAAAAGAAATAGGCATTACAATAAAAGCTATTGCAGAAAAGATATACGAAAACTTTTATGATTCAAATCTGAAACTTAACGAGTTGCTGAACACAAGCGGCTATGCCGAGGATTATATACGCGCACAGTTCAAAGCATTTACAGGCAAGACTCCCACCGAATTTCTGACCGATGCGCGAATAAGCCACGCTTGCTATCTGATTAATATGTATAAAGACACCCTCTCACTATATGAAATTTCCGAAAAATGCGGATTTACGGATTATGTGTATTTTTCAAGACGTTTTAAGCAAATTATCGGAATTTCCCCAAAAAAATATACAGACAACTGATAACAGAAAAACAACGCATTCTCGGATTTGAGAATGCGTTGTTTTTTTCAACAAAGTTTTATTTATCTCTTGAGCTGAAGGTCATAGCGCTCGTCATATGCCTTTTCGTCGTCTGTGAACTTGCGAAGTGTGTTGATAACTTCGCCGTTGTTCCACTTGCGATCCTCAACATCCTCTGTTGTACCCATAACAGTAACATTGAGCTGGCGACGGCGTGCGCGGACATGGTCCCAGTCGATGAAGTAGATATGAGCAAACTCACCGCCATCAAGAACGCCGTCCTTAATGGTCATTGTTTCGCTTCTGCCGAAGAAGACAGAACGAAGATGTCCGTCTGTGTTCATCGATGTGTAGTTACCCGGCTCGTTTACATAGCGGCCGAACTGTGCGTGAAGCGGACCCGGATGACGGTAGTCACCTTCGTTTACATAATCCGGAATCATCTTGCGCATGATATCGAGAAGATCATGCTGGAGATATTCAAGATCGAACGAATCGAGGTCATGAGAGCACTCCTGAATCATAACGGAGCATGTTGTGTGGTGAGATGCGATGCAAACAGTTCCGTTCTTAATACCGGAAGCATTGACGATCTCAATGATTTCCTTGGAAACATCATGGAAGGTTGGTATCCAACCTCTTGACTGAAGCTCCAATTCTTTCTGATAAACTTTGAATTCCATTTTTTGTTCCTCCTTATATTTTTAAAAAAATATTTGACTTAAGAATGTTTTTCGTCCCAGGCCTTGCGGCATGCGGCAATCATTTCATCTACCATTGCGGGACGGTCTGCAGCTTTTGCAACGCCTGAAGAAGATCCTGTTGCATCAGCACCTGCAATCATTGTGTTGTAGACATCCTCGCCGCCTGCGATTCCGGCAGCCGTAAGAACAAGGATATTTTCGTTGACTTTCTTGACGGATTCGGTTGCAGCTGCAACGTATTCCGGTCCAACACTGACGCCCGTTCCAATGAGCTCGGAGGGCTCCGCAACGATGATATCGGGGTTAAGACCCGCAATCTTCGAAGCATCTGCCATTGAATCCGCGCAGACAATTGTTGTGAGCCCTACCTCGTCGGCGCGCTTGATCGTCTCTGCGAGAACGTCAAACTCAAGCGGCTTCTCAACATGGTTGAGCATAACACCTTCAGCACCTGCCGCAACAAGTGATTCGGGAAGAATATCCGCAAGTCCGCGCCCCGGAACGATCGGGTCCATATGCGGAGCGAATACATGAATTCTCTTTGTTGCTTCAGCAACTCTGCGGATATCAACTACCGGACAGGTAAAGATAATATCAACGTCATACTTCTCGGATGCCTTGTCTGCCGCAATCGCAAGCTCAAGAATCTCATCTCCGAAAAGATATGACTTCGGCCCGATTTCAAAAAACGGAGCCTTAATCTTACAATTTGCCATTTATATCACTCTCTTTCTATAAATTACAGTGCTTTTTTGTTGAGACGCTCCCCTACTGCGCCGCCCGGATGAATCAAAGCAAATTGCTCTGCCTGATATCCTGTTTCTTCAATCATTGCCGCCTGCAAAGCATGAAGAATCATACAGAGCGCCGTCGTGCTGGTTGTTCCCTGCGCGTTCCACTTATCGGTCTCGCGATTGACATACTGCTTAAGAACGACATCTGCTGCCTCCGCAAGAGGAGATTCCATATTCTCTGTTACGGTTATAATATGAACGCCTTTTGCCTTGCATATATCGACTATCGGAAGAAGTTCTTTCGTCTTTCCGCCACGGGAAGCAAAGAGCATAACATCGCCCTTCTGCAAAAATCCAGTTGCACCATGGACCGCCTCTGCAGGAGAAATGAATCTCGCAGGACGCTCAATGCAGCACATAAGATGCGCAAAGTGCTGACAGATAATTCCCGAATGTCCGCTTCCTGCCGCGCCTATTCTCGGAGCATTGCAAAGAAGCTCGACAGCTTTTCCAAACTGCTCTACATCGACATAATTTTTCATTTCTTTGATGCATTCCGCTTCAATATCATAAGCATTGAGAGCGGCATCAATCGATTCTTTTTTGATCATTTCAATTTATCCTCCGAAATTAATACTGGAAGATTTCCTCATCCTTGATCGTCGCCGCCGCAACTTCACTGAAGACGAAGCGAGTCGGATTCTCACGAAGCTGGAGAACAGATGCGGGAACTTCCTGCGCCGGCTTGCCGAAAACGCAGAGGCGCGATGTGAGGCGCTGCCAGGAAACCTGAGAACCTGCCGTCGTAATAGAATGAATATCAAGGACATTCTTTGCCTTCATTGCATCGCGCGGTCCCATCATAGCACCCTTCGGCGGAACTCTGGATATATCACCCGAGAGTCCGAAGCCGCCGTGGAGCGAATTCTGCGCAATTGTGAGTGGGTGAAGCGTTGCAACCTTTGCTCCCTGCTCAAGGTATTCTTCCATCGTCGGCTTATACCAATCTTCGACCGGATCGATGAAAGCGAGATGACCGGGCCAACCGGGACCGGAATATACGATATCAGCTTCGCCATCCTGCTCAAGCATCTTGGAGAAGTCAGGAGTTGTCTTATTGCTGTGGTAGACAAAATTCTCCTCCTTAAAGCCAAGGCCGGCGAGATTTGAAATCATAAACTTGTTGAAGGCATATCCAAAGCCTGCCTTATATGAGAGCGGAGCAATATTACCGTCCTCATCTGCCCACTCGTCCATCATATAGAACTTGACATTGCGGCAGTTTACTTTCATTTCCTGAAGCATATATGCAACCTTTGCATATGTCGGGCAGGGATTGCACATTATCATAACGCAGAGTTTGTCCTCACGGTCAGATGCGACAATACGGCTTACCATATCAGAAATCATTATTGTCTCAATCATATCCGGACGGTAAATTTCGAGTGTTGCATTCTTCGTCGTCGGGTGCTTTCCGTTCATTGCGATCATATCTTCAAAGGTTATTTTGCGGACACGATCGATTTCTTCCTGATTTTTAAAAGGATAAAAATCATGACTGAAGGTTTCCTTGAAACTCATTTTCATTACCTCTTTTCTGTTATTTTACTTTTTCAATAAGCTCTAAAGCTTTATTTACCATTGATTTTCCGAAATTGACGTCCATCATCGATGTATCCGTCTCATATCCTCCAGTGACAAGAGACTCGGGCGTATACAGATAGCCTGCAAGAATTCCATTTGCAAGCTCGTTGAAAACAACGGTCCTGAAGCCTGCCATTGCTTTGATATAGAGCGCATATTCGATGAAAATCTCACCCTGAGCACCTACAACGCAAGTATCGCCTATTCTGATAATCTGAATCTCCGCAGGTGCTTCTTCCTCAAGAGCAGGAACCTTTCCTCCTTTTGCAAGGAATTTGACGAATCCGAGCTGATTCTCCGATCCAAGGCATTTAAGGTTTGCATTCTGCCAGAGAAGATATTCATCACGAACCTTCGAATCGCCATACTTCGCATAAAGCTCTTTATAAACAGCGGTGTCATGTGCACATTTCGCTTCAAGCTCTTCGACGGTTCCGAAATCACGGATTTCAAACGGAATTTCCTCGCTTGCCACAGCGACGGTAAGCTCATCCTTCCATTCTATTTTTGCAAGAGCCTCTCTTGCCGCCTTGCCTATCGCGCGCCCTACGCGCTCAGCTTCGTCATAGCTTTCGCCCGTCCTGTAGTAGCGGCTGGACTGATTTCCAGATGCGCCCTGTGCGAAGCAAACAACGGGATTTCCTTCGTTTTCTTCGACCTCAAGACGGGTGTAGTAAGGGTAATCCGCCGTGCAAAGCGTGCTCCACTCGTGAATGAAAGTCGGATGCAGTGAATAGTTAAGATAAACTCCGCGAAGCTTATCGTCCATATCCTTGACTGCAAGAACACTGACAAGCGGGTCGTGCGGGCCGCCCGGCATTCTGCGGTTTCCTCCAACACCGGATTCCGCGCCACACATACCTACACCCGAACCGAACTTTGCGGGAAATGCAGTCTTCTTTGCTTCAATAATTGCCTCTGTAATCGTATCAATCGTAAAATTTACATATTCCCATGGCTGTGCTTCCGCGCCGTCCTCAAGGTCATCAAAAGTGTATGGAGTAAAGGCCAACGGAGCAGAATGCGTGTGCGAACAGCTGATCATAATATTTTTGCCCGGAATGCCGCATTCAGCTTCAACGCGACGGCGAATCTCCGCCACGTGTCTTTTGGAATAATAGAGAATATCGAGTGTTACAAGAGCAACCTCACAATTGCCATCATTCAAATACATACAAGCCGCCCAGAGTGGGTCGTGAGCGCCCGTGTTCGGTCTCGGATAATGAGGATATCCCGTAAGCCCAACACCGAGTGGCGGCGTAATGTCTTTTTTCACCATACCTGCTTTAAGCATATATATCCCCCCTGCTTTATTTAACAAATTTTCCATTGAGCATAACACGCTTTACGTTAAAGACATCATCGACAAAAACAAGATTTGCGCGCTTTCCCTCTTCTATCGAACCGATGTCGTCATACAACCCGAGCACCTTTGCGGGATTCCGGGATGCCATAAGAAACGCCTGCGCAATGCCGCAATTCGTATGCTGCATAATGTTGCGGCAAGCGGCATTCATTGTAAGCTTACTGCCGCCAAGCCAACCGTTGACATCAAAAACAAGGTCGGTTACGTGAGCAAGCTCCGGAGGAGCCTTTTCATCACTGACGACACTGTCGGAAATGAGGACAACTTTATCCACACCCTTTGATCTCAAAATCAATCGCTGATTATCAACCTGAACATGAACAGCAAGTGAATCAGAAATAAGCTCTGCATAGATTTCCGGATCTGCAAGGCAAGTCTCGTCAGGTCCGTTCCCGCGAACACCGAACCATTTTGAAACACTGTTCGTCGCATCCATACAATGTGTCTGCGTCATTATTCCGTATTTTTTTACTTTTCTTATCTGATCCGCGGTTGCCTCGCAATGACCAAAGGCAAAAACAGCTTCGGGGTTATTGGCTTTGACATATTTCATAAACGGTTCTATTCCCTCGCGTTCCGGTGCAACTGCCCAGACGCGAACGATATCACCAAAGCTCGAAACCAATTCTTCATAAGCCTCAGGCAATATATCACCTTTCCATTTATTTCCCTGCGGATTTGAGCCGTACTGCGGATTCATATACGGACCTTCCATATAAATACCTGCGATTGCATCACCTGCACCACCTGCATTCATTGCATCACGAAGGCGTGCAGCAGCAGCAATATATTCATCTTTTGATAGATCAAAGTAAAAAGTTCCAAGAATCGTTGTTTCACCGTGGGCAAGAAAATGCTCTGCAGCTTTATAAGGATCCTCATCAAAGCTATTTCCGTTTCCACCGTGAACATGGATATCGACGAAGCCCGGTCCGACATACGCACCGTTTGCATCGATTCGTTCTGCATCGGCAGGAATCTCTATTTTGCCGTGGCTTCCGACGGAAACAATTCTGTCCCCATCTACGAGAAGGACACCATCCCAAATAATTCCGTTTTCAAGAACGATTTTTGCATTCTCAATACAAATCATTTATTTCACCTTTTCAATCGTCTCAAGAACCTTTTCAACCATATGTATACCGTATTTTTCACCGAGCATCGACGTATCCGTCTCATATCCGCCCGTAACAAGAGACTCAGGTGTATAGAGATATCCCGGCAATACTCCGTTTGAAAGCTCATTGAAGACTACAACGCCAAAACCTGCCATCGCCTTTACATAAAGAGCAAACTCGACGAAGGCTTCTCCCTGAATGCCGACAACACAGCAACCGCCAAGCTTGATAACCTGAATTTCCATAGGTCCTTCATCATCAAGAAGCTCGATCTTTATACCCTTCTTCTGCATTCTGATATATCCGAGCTGATCCTCAGATCCAAGAAGCTTGAGGTTTGCATTCTGCCAGAGATAATATTCATCGCGATTCTTGGAGTCGCCATATTTTGTATAAAGCTCCTTATAGACCGCTTCATCGTGAGCAACCTTTTCCATAAGCTCCTCCTCTGTTCCGAAATCACGAAGTTCAAACGGAAGCTCGGAGTTTGCAACGGCAATTTCAATATCATTCTTCCATTCCATCTTATCAAGAGCTTTATAAGCAGCTTTTCCGAGGATTCTTCCTACGCGCTCTGCCTCATCATAGCTCTCACCCTGACGATAGTAGCGGCTTGACTGATTTCCCGATGCGCCCTGCGCAAAGCCAACAACAACACCCGGAACACTTTCTTCAAGCTCCATACGAAGATAGCATGGATAATCAGCTGTGCAAACATTGCTCCATTCATGGATAAACGTCGGATGCAATGTATAGTTAACAAATATTCCGCGAATTGTATCGGATGCATCCTTGACCGCCATAACACTTACAAGCGGATCGTGCGGACCGCCGGGCATTCTGCGGTTCCCGCCAACGCCTGATTCTGCGCCACAAAGAGAAACATTTGCTCCAAAGGATGCATCAAATGCATTAGCCTTTGCATCTTTGATTATGGAAACAATCTTGGAAATAAGTTCCTCAACATATTCCTTCGGCTGCTCTTTTCCTGCTTCAAGGCTTTCGATATCAAGTCTTCCAGATGCCCAGGGGCCGGAATGAGTGTGCGAACAGCTGATCATTACACAATTTCCCGCAATGCCGCATTCTGCTTCAACGCGTCTTCTTACCTCAGTAGTATGCTTTTTCGAGAAGAAGAGCAAATCGAGGGTTATCATCGCAACCTCTTTACCGTCATTCGCAAGATACATACAAGCCGCCATAAGCGGATCATGAGCTCCCTCATTATATCTCGGATAGTGCGGATATCCCGCAAGCTCCAATCCTTTCGGCGGAGTTATATCAATTCTTGAAACACCTGCTTTAAGCATAATTACACGACCTTTCTTTTTACTTTTTATGATAGCAGATTACTTTTTTAAACAAACATAACAAATCGCGAAATTATTCCTTTTCACTTTCGTTTTGTTTCATTTCAATTATACATCACTTTCGTTTTTTTATCAATAGATTTTTGCTTATATATATAAAAACATCGCGACTTTTTACAGCCGCGATGTTTTTGAAGTTTAACCTGCAAAGAATTTGCTTATATATCCCTGTACAAATATAAAGAGAACTATAAGCGGAAGAATATAGGAAACATAAATTCTGATCCACGACGGGAACTTCATTCCGTCACCCGTATTGACCTCGTTCATAAAGTTCTTCCATCCCCAACCGTAGCGAGAAGTGCAGAAAAGAAGATATACCAATGAACCGAGCGGAAGAAGATTATTGCTTACGATAAAGTCTTCAATATCCATTATGTTCGTTCCTGCACCGAGAGGAGCAAAACCGCTCCACAAGTTGAATCCGAGTGCACACGGAACCGAAAGCACGAATATCGCAATCGCATTGACAAGAACCGCTTTCTTTCTTGACCATCCCCAAAGATCCATTGCAAACGAAAGAATATTTTCAAAAACTGCGATAACCGTTGAAAGCGCAGCAAAAGACATAAAGACAAAGAACAACGTTCCCCAGATTCTGCTTCCTACCATTTCATTGAAAATATTCGGAAGTGTAACAAAAACAAGATTCGGTCCGCTATCGGGATTTACGCCAAACGAGAAGCAAGCCGGGAAAATAATCAGACCGGAAAGAAGCGCAACCACCGTATCAAGAGTAAGGATACTGACCGATTCTCCCATAAGTGAGCGCTCTTTATTGATATAGCTTCCGAATATCGCCATTGAACCGATACCAATACTGAGTGTAAAGAACGACTGACCCATTGCCGCCATGATAGCTTCAAAAATACCCTCTTCTGCCATTTTACCGAAATCCGGCTTAAGATAGAACTTCAAGCCTTCAGCCGCATTCGGAAGTGTTACCGCACGAACAACGAGAATAATCATAATAACCAGCAAACTGGACATCATAACTTTGGTAATCTTCTCGACGCCCTTCTGAAGACCAAGCGCACAAACGCCAAATCCCAAAACAACGGATATCGTCATCCACAAAACCATCTGTGTCGGACTCGAAACGAAGGTTCCGAAAATATTTCCGACTTGCTCGGGTGTTGCTCCGACAAACTGACCTTGCGCCATTTTGACAAAATAAGCAATCATCCATCCACAGACAGTCGTGTAGAACATCATAAGAAGATAGTTGCCTGCCATAGCAAAATAGCTGTAGATATGCCATTTTGTACCCTTCGGTTCAAGCTCATGGAATGAGCGAGCCGCACTCTTGCGACTTGCACGACCGACCGAAAATTCCATTGCCATAATCGGAAGACCGAGAATAACAAGGAACAACAGATAGACAAGAACAAACGCCGCGCCGCCATACTGACCTGTTATATACGGGAAACGCCATACATTACCAAGGCCTATTGCGCATCCTGCAGATATAAGAATAAATCCAAGACGCGAAGAAAAACTTTCTCTTTCTTTCATAAATACACATCCTCCTTTTGATGTTGAAATTTTATCATAAAATCAAACAAATTACAAGTGCGAATATAAACAAAACAAGAGCGGAATATTTCCCGCTCTTGTTTTGTTTATACGCCACAGATCCAATTGTAAACCTTTTTACATTCTTCCATAGTTA
>JAZSHZ010000096.1:0-4755 GCA_045533555.1 Eubacteriales bacterium | reverse complement strand
AATAAGTTTAGCTTGATTAGGGCCAAAAGTCAAAAAAAACGGATGTCTTCTCGACAGAGAAGACATCCGTTTCCCAATGCTGTGATATTAGTAGTTGCTCTTGTTGTCGCTCTTGTTCTGCTGTTCGTTCTGATTGCTCTTGTTCTGCTGATTGTTGTTGTTTTTGTTCTGCTGGCTGTTCTGATTATTCTTGTTCTGCTGATTGTTGTTCTGGTTGGACATTTGAAATCACCTCTGAAATTATTGTAATCATCGCATGTGATAATACGGTGATGTGAAGTTAGTATGTGTGAAAAAATATTTTATATACGCAGAAAATAAAAAAATGGTTTTATTGAACTTGAAAAAACGGTGGCAATGTTGTATACTATTATATTATATAATCAAAAATACCCTAAGGAATGAGGAAAAACAATGTCAGGACATTCTAAATGGAAGAATATTCTTCACAAAAAAGAAAAGACAGATGCTCAGAAGGCAAAAATTTTCACAAAGATTGGCCGTGAAATGGCGGTTGCGGTAAAAGAGGGCGGCCCCGATCCGCTCAGCAACTCAAAGCTTGCCGCCTGCATCGCAAAAGCGAAGGCGAACAACGTTCCCAACGATAACATCAAGCGCATAATCGAGCGCGCTTCGGGAGCTGACGGCGCAAGCTATGAAACCATTGTATATGAAGGCTATGGCCCCTGCGGAGTTGCAGTCATCGTCGAGACTATGACGGATAACCGCAACAGAACTGCTTCCGAAATGCGCCACTATTTTGATAAATACGGCGGCAATCTCGGTGCGACGGGATGCGTCAGCTGGCAGTTTGACAATAAGGGGATCGTCGTTCTCGAGCGCGATGGCGCAGATGAGGATGAAGTTATGATGGCTTGCCTTGAGGCGGGCGCAGATGATGTCGAGGTCTCTGAAGAGGTCGTCGAGGTATATTGCGATCCGTCTGCTGTCGCAGAGGTCAGCGAAGCTCTCTCGGCATCGGGATATAAGGTTGTCTCCGCGGAGGCAGAGCTCGTCCCGCAGACATACACGAAGCTTGAAAATGAAGATGATATCAAAAATATGCAGAAGCTTCTTGATATGCTTGATGATAATGATGATGTCCAGAACGTATACCATAATTGGGAAGAGGAATAAGCTTATTTGAAGGCAGAAAGGGAAAAGATATGTCGAAGATAATTTTGAGCGCAGACCGCACCTGCGATATAGGTGCGGAACTTCAGGAAAAATACTCGGTAAACATAATTTCTTACCCCATAACACTCGGCGAAGGCAAATATCTGGATAGCATTGATATCTTTCCGGATGATTTGTATGCGGAATTCCATAAATCGGGAACACTGCCGAAAACATCGGCAATCAACCCGTCGGAATATGCAGATTATTTTAAAAAATGGACGGATGAGGGATATGAGGTTATCCATATAACTCTTTCCTCCGCGATAACGAGCAGCTATCAATCCTGCGTTCTCGCCGCGGAAGATCTTCCGGGCGTCTACGTCATCGATTCAAGAAATGTTTCCAGTGCCATTGCGCTTCTCGTTGCCGAAGCGGGCGACAGAATCGCCGCGGGAATGGAGGCAAAGCAGATAGTCGAGGAGATTTCGGCTCTTCGCTCAAAGGCGCATTGCAGCTTCGTTCTTGAAACGCTCGAATTTATGAAGGCGGGCGGAAGATGCTCCGGCGTTGCTGCGCTTGCCGCAGGTATGCTCGGTCTCAAGGTTTCCATCGAGGTGAATAATGAGACGGGTGAGCTTCACGCATCGAAGAAATACCGCGGAAATATGGATAAGGTTCTTCTTCAGTATGCAAAGGAGCAGTTCGAAAAATACGATAACATCGACACGAAGCGTATGTATATAACGCATTCCGGAGTGCCGGATGAAAGAATCGCGCTTGTCCGCAAATTCGTCGAAGAGACGGGAATCTTTGAAGAGATTTATATAAGCCGCGCAAGCTGCACGATTTCAACCCACTGCGGGCCGGGAACACTCGGTGTGCTTTTCCTTGAAAAATAATTATTATGAGGCAACGATTTTTTCGTTGCCTCATTTTGAAAGGTTGGATAAAAATGAAATATAATATAGATGAAAAATATCTCATTGATGTTTTTTCTCGCATAATATCTGTTCCGAGCCCGACCGGATATTACGTCAGGCTCAACCCCGTTCTGGAGGAGTTGGCAAAAAAGCTTGGCTATGAGATTACATATGATAACAAAAAGACTGCGTATATAACGATTGAAGGCGAAGATAATTCGGAAGCCATTCTCTTCGGAGCTCATGCGGATACGATAGGAATGGTCATAAGCCATATTGACGGTGAAGGAAAAATACATGTAAGGATGCTCGGCGGTGTCAATATAATCGGTGCGGAGAGCTCGCATGTAAGCATCATAACGCGAAGCGGACGAGAATATACAGGAACGTTATATTGCAAAACTCATTCGACCCATGCCTTTCTCGATGCCCGCGATACGAACCGTGAGGAGGATAACATGATCGTCGTCATTGATGAGGATGTTTCGTCAAAGGAAGATGTCAAAAAGCTTGGAATCCGCAACGGAGATTATATCGCATTTGATCCCAATTTCAAAATGACGGAAAACGGATATATCAAATCAAGGTTTATAGACGATAAGGGTGCAATAGCCTGCGCATTTGCGATGTTGAAATATCTTGCGGATAACAATCTTAAACCGAAAAAGAAAATAATTCTTGCATTTCCTTATTATGAAGAATTGGGTGCGGGCGGAGTCTGGTTGCCTGACGGTGTCACCGAATATATTGCGGTTGATATCGGGCTTATCGCTCCGTATCTTGACGGCAACGAGAAAGCCGTCAGCATATGCGCAAAGGATGCTACCGGGCCTTATGATTATGAACTGACGAGCCGCCTTATAGAATGCGCGGAAAAGGCAGGATGTGATTATGCCGTCGATGTCTTTCTGCGCTACAGCACGGATGCAAATGCCTCCTTCAAGGCGGGCAATGATATCCGCCACGCGGCATTCGGTATGGCGGTCTATGGAAGTCACAGTATGGAGAGAACGCATATAAAAGGCCTCTTGAACACGGCAAACCTGATGCTTGCATATTCTCTCGGAATATAGAAAAATGAGAATGGAGTTGCGACGTTTGAAAGCAACTCTGTTCTTTTTTTATTGTGAGGTCGAAAAGGTGGGATTTTTGTTGAAAAAATATTAATAATGTGTTACAATGTTTTTTATATATGGGGGTGAGTCTGATAAAGACATTGATAGAACTTTTTGACGATAGTCCGATAAACAATGCAGTCGCAGCGATGCACTTGAATCCCGAAAAGATAGTATTTGTCGGCTTCGCAGAGACGATGAAGAAAAACAGGATTAATGCACTGAAGGCGTTTTTTGATATGCGGAATATGAATATCAAGCTGGAATTTGAGGTTGTAGGAAGATATGACTACGAAAGCATTTGCGAAAAACTGAATTCTGTTATTGATAAAAACGAGGATTGTGTATTTGATCTGACTGGGGGAAAAGAACTTGTTCTTGCTGCCATGGGTAAAGTTTCCGAGAGGAGAAAAATCCCGATTGTCCAATTCAATGTCAGAAACGGGAAGTTTATAAGAGTCAGCAGATGCGATGAATTGGATGAACCGGATATTGTTTCTGTGACAATAGCGGAAAGCATTGCACTGAATGGCGGGATGCTTATGAATGAAAGTGTCGCGGGATATGGTTTTTCACTGACGGAAGATTTCCTTTCCGATCTTGAGATAATATGGCAGATAAGCCGAAAAAACTGCAGGTCATGGAACAGGCAATCAGTCGTCCTTTCAGGTTTTGAAGGGGTCGGAAGAATTGATGATAATCTTCGCCTCGAAGTGGATATATCATATGCCGAGCGGAGAAATTACGACACGTATTTTGATATTGATATTATGCGTGAGCTTTTGGAGAACGAGCTGATATCGGATTATAAGTTTGAAAACTCAGTTTTGTCGTTCAGATATAAAAATGAACAGGTGCATAATTGCATTCTTAAAGCGGGAAATATTCTTGAGCTTTATGTGTTCAGCCTTCTGCGTGAAATTGAAGCCGAATCACCGGGAACTTACGGTGATATAAGAATGGGCGTTGTCACCGATTGGGATGGAATCATTCATGACGCGGCAAGCGGAGCGATAGATACCAAAAATGAAATAGACATTATGGCGACACACGGTATGACTCCTGTGTTTATCTCCTGCAAAAACGGAGAGGTCAATAAAGATGACATATATGAGCTTGCTGCAGTTGCGAAAAGACTGGGTGGAGAATATTCAAAAAAGATTCTCGCTGCGACTTTCGTCTCCAAAGATGAGGATAAGAAGAAATACATAAAGCAACGTGCGATAGACCTTAACGTTGAAATATTGGACAATGTTGATGGTTTTGAAAGAGAAAAGTTCAAAAGAGAACTTCGGTCACGGGTAAAGTAATCCGTAAATAAATGTCTTGATGCACTTTTAGTGCCGGGAAATAAAATAAAAGGGTGATGAAGATGAAAAAAATGGTGTGCTTGTTGAAGTAGTCAATACTTTGTAGACACAAAAAAGAAAATAAATTAAGCTGCCTGTTCGAGTCTGTATTGAACAGGCGGTTTTCTTTTAAGTTTACGCATAGGTTTTATGTAATTAAAGTAATAAATAGCGTCATCAATGACCTTTTGCAGGTTATCGCATTTCCAATATTCGAAGTGAGAACGAAGAACATCTTTGAATCTTCCGAAG
>JAZSHZ010000246.1:0-19235 GCA_045533555.1 Eubacteriales bacterium | reverse complement strand
TTCAAAGCCGAAATCGTCCTTGACGTGTGTCTTTGCCGCACCTTCAACAACGTCTGCAACAAGATGACTCGGGATAAAGAGAACACCGCCACCGGCACCGAAGACAACGTCACCGGGAAGGCATACCGCACCACCGAAATTCGTGACGGAGTTGAAGCTCTTCATGACGAATTCGCGAATTGGAGTCGGGTCGATTCCGCGGTAATATACCTGAACATCGGGAACCTGCTTCATCTGTTCAACATCGCGGATTCCGCCCCAGACAACAGCACCGCCCGTCTTTGTGCGTGTGCGGATAGCTGTTGTGAGGTTTCCGCCGAGGAATGTGCCCTTGTATATCTTGTCATACATATCGACTACAACAACATCGCGCTCAACAAGCGTATCAACAACCCACTGGTTGTAGTTGCCGTTTCTGCCCTCACTTGCACCGCGTGCAAACATAACATCGTGAAGGTCAGGTCTTGTCGGGCAATAACTGCAGGTAACCGCACGTCCGATAAGCTTTCTTCCGTCATCATGGAGAACCTTGAGCGGATTTTCGCCGCCGCCGACAAACTGATTTTCATATCCGAGAACGTAAATCGGCTTCCATACTTCTTCGAGTGTCATCTTATAAAGTGCATCGAGGTGCTTGTCCGGAACCTTCGGACGTCCGTCCGGAAATCTTTCGCCCTTCCAGAGCGGGGTAAGTTCGATAATTTCGTCTCTGTCGTTAAAATGCATTTTTTTATCCTCCTATAACTCTTTTTGCGTTTTTATAACATATTCTTGTAACTGTATCGGAAAGTAATTTGAAATCATCGGGAAGTCTTCCTTTGCTTACCATATCCGATATCCATTCGCAGAGTACACGTCTGAAATAGTCGTGACGTACAAACGAAAGTAAACTTCTTGAATCGGTTGTCATGCCGACGAAAGTTGAGAGCACACTGTGTGTCGTGAAGGTTGAAAGCATATTGTATATACCTTCATAGTGGTCGCACCACCACCAGGCAGGACCCTGGCTTACAAATGCTTCGGAGCCGTCCTTTGAGTACGAACCGGAAAGTGTAGCGAAAACTGCGTTGTCTGAAGGATTGAGCGTGAAAAGAAGCACGTTCGGAAGTCCCGTAATTTCGCTTTCAACAGCATCAAGGAGTGCAACCACAGAGGAAACAGATACCGTGTTACCGATTGCGGCATAACCGCCTGCGGCGCCCGCAAGAGTGCGGAGTCTTGTGCTTGTCGTGCGTTGTGCTCCTATATGCAACTGAACGGTAAAACCATATTTTGCATATAGAGACATAACGGACTTAAGTATATAAGAGCGAAGGTGGTTCCTGTCTGCGTCGTAAATATCGGATGTCATAAGTTTTGCAAATCTTTCATCGTTCTTTCCGTCGTCGGAAATATATGTAAAACCGTTGTCAAGCGCATGATCGCTGAAATACATTCCAACGGCTTTAAATGCATCAAGACGTTTATCTATTGCATCAATATAATCAGAAAGTGTTGAAATGCTTCTTTCGGAAAGCTTCTCGAGTTTTGCGACGAGCTCGGGTGAGGGGAGAAGAAGATCATCACCTCTCAGCGACGGACAAAGACCCGAATCTTTGTCGAAAACCGAAAGGTCATCGGTAAGTGCCGTGCACGGCGCGCTATATTCGATATTAAACTTTCCGAGAATATCTTTTGCTGTCATGGCAGAGAGCTTTTTGTTGAGTTTGTTCCAGATATCCTCTGCATTGCCGAATGGGAGCAGATCCGTGTCGAAAACGGTCTGCAGTTCCATTTGCGACCAATCAAAGAGCGGGTTTCCGATAAGTCGCGGAAGTGCGTTATACCATGCTTCGAATTTCTCATAATCCGTCGCATCACCTGTAATGTATTTTTCGGGTATGCCGAGAATTCTCATTGCACGGTGCTTATATGGATCTGATGTGACCCATAGCCTTGCGATGTTTTCAAACTGTCTGTCACCGACGATGTCTGAAACTGCAAGATGATTGTGGTAGTCGATAATCGGAAGATCCTTTGCGCATTCGTTATAGAGCTTTGCCGAAAGCTCGTTTGTCAAAAGAAAACTGTTTTGCATAAGCATCCTCAATTCTGAAAATTTATTTTTGCGGGGAATATGAGTTTGACATTGCCCGCATCCTGTTATATAATCATTTTAGTTTAGAAAACAATCATAGTAAATTCGTAAAGTTTACATATAAGTTCGATTTTTTAACATAAGGTTGTGATATGATGAAAACAGTTGAGCTTCCGATTGAGCAAATGCTCCCGAGAATTATTGATGCCCGCGTTTATGAATTTGAGAAAGGTCTGCCGAGCAAAAGAAAAAGAAGAAGCTATGTGTATGAGCTTGGGTTCTATCTGGGCGGAAGCGGAAGCATTCTCGTTGAGGACAGAGAATACAAAGTGCACTACGGAGATGTTCGCTTCACGAAACCGGGGACGCGGCTTAACAGTACTCCGCCTTACAAATGCTATACGCTCGTTTTTGACTTCGGCGTGAATGATACGTTATATAAAAACCAGATACTCGATAATATTCCCGAATACTTTTCGACAAGCGGGGAGCAGCTCAAACTCGTCGAGGATATTCTCAAAAGCTTCCGTTCAAATGATGCCACGGAGAAACTCAGGTGCAATGCACTTATGATGTCATTGATTTTCAGTTTGTTTAAGGGGATTTATTCAAAAAAGAAATATTCGGATGCTGTGCGTGCCTGTATCGGCTATATGGAAGAAAATTTTTCGAAAAGCATAAATCTTGAGGAGCTCGGTGAGATTTCCGGATATTCCCACATACATATCATGAGGCTCTTTCGCAAGGAAACGGGGCAGACTCCTCATGAGTGGTTGACGGAAATCCGAATAAACCACGCAAAAGAACTTCTCAGTGCAGGTCGGAAGACGATTGAACGCATTGCCGAAGAATGCGGTTTCCGCTCGGATTCCCATTTTAAAATTCTGTTTAAAAAAGTGACGGGGATGCCTCCGGGGAAATACCGCAAAAACACAAGTGGGATTTATTGATTTCTCAACAAAAAGTTGGCATAATCGCAAAAAAATATCTTATTTTTTATTAAAATATATTAACGTGATGCTTGATTTATTTTTTTATTTGCGATATAATATAGTGTGCTCTGCTATGCAGAATTATAGCGGGCGTTGTTAGGAGGATTAAATAATGAGTAAAGAAAAGAAAACCCCGAAAGTGATGTCGGTAATATCAATAATAATCTGCATCATTCTGACAGTTATATTGATATCTAACCTGACGATTATTATCAAAGGTGCGTTGAATCCGGAAAGGCCGCCTTCAAGCTTCGGAATAACGTCGATGATCGTTCTTTCTGGATCAATGAGCGGTGATGCTCCGGACCATATTGAGGTCGGTGACCTTATCATAACAAAGACGGTCGATCCTTCCACATTGCAGGTTGGGGATGTTATAACCTTTATGGAAGAAGGGACGACGACGGTCACCCATAGAATCATCGGAATAAATGAAGACGGAACCTTCAAAACAAAAGGTGATGCCAACAACGCGGAGGACAGAATACCCGTAACGCATGAAGATGTTGTCGGTAAGTTCATGTTCAGAATTCCGAAACTCGGTGATATGGCGATGTTTGCACAGACACCTGTGGGAATGCTCATTTTCATCGGAATTCCGCTTGTTGCATATCTGATGCTTGATGTTGCAGTCCGTTCACGCGCAGGAAAGAAAAAGAAGAAGGCAGAAAAAGAAACTGAGGATGAAACGCAGAAGCTCAGGGAAGAGCTTGAAAGACTCAAATCTCAGCTTTCCGAAAATGAATAAATTTTTTAAGGGATTTTAAAATATATAGGGACGTTTTTTAGGAGGATTTTCTCAATGGCAAAGCGCAAAAATAAGTATTTGAAATTGATATCTGTTCTTGCGTTGCTCGTAATTGTCACATCGGTTCTCGTTGTAGCAGTTACGTTCGGTGCGGATTTTGAGGCACCGGATGCAATCGTCAGGTATTATCAGAATCAATTGAGATGGGATATTGAGACGGATGAGGCAGGTGTCGCAAACCTCAGGCTTTTCGGCGAACCCAAAGAGGGGGAGGACGTAGCCATAATTCATCCGTATTCCGGCGATACATATAATCTCAGAATCGAGAATAAGGTTTTCGGCGAAATAAAATATACTGCATATCTTTATTGTGAAAACGAATATGACATACCGCTCAAGTTTGACATAACAAGAACAGATTCGATGACAGAGGCGGAGACGGTTCCTTCCGAGATTGAAGGATACCAGATTATCGAGAAACTCAGCGGTTCGATAAAGGGAAAAGATATCGAAAATCTCGAAATCAACTGGTTCTGGGATAGTGAGTCAGATGAGAAAGACACTGAGTTCGGAAACAAGGCCGTCACGCAGGATATGACATATACGATCCATGTTATGCTCATCATTGAAGACAACAATACATACAGAGCTCTCGCGGGAGATAGCAGTGCAAAGCTCGTTCACCGTGCATATGTCAAAGGATATCCCGATAAGACATTCGGACCGGAACGCAACATACTCCGTTCCGAGACTGCGGCGATTTTTGCAAGAATACGTGCCGATTATGATGAGTCGAAGCTTACAGACCTGACCTCAAAGTTCAGCGATGTTCCGCCTGACAGATGGTATACTCATCTCATAACAAGTCTTGAGGATGAGGGAATTATAAAGGGATATGATGACGGAACGTTCAGACCGGATAACAGAATCCTGAGATGTGAGTTTGCGGCAGTTGTTGTCAGATTCTTTGAAGACAGAGCGGGAAAGATAACGCCGGTTGACGTTGATTTTACTGATGTCGGAGAGAATCATTGGAGTTATGAGTATATCCGGAAGGCTGTTGCGCAGGGCTTTGTTGTAGGCTATCCTGACGGAAGCTTCAAGCCTGATGAGTATATAACAAGAGCCGAAGTTGTAACGATAGTAAACCGTTTGCTTCAGAGAAAGGCTGATGAGGATTATGTTGACAAGAATCAGGATAAACTCATTCAGTTTACTGATATTGTGAACAGGAAAAACTACTGGGCATACTATGATATCTATGAAGCGGCAAATAATCACCATGCGACGACCACGGAGAAGAAGGAAGAAAAATGGTCTCATTCATGGCATTGATTTAAGGATATGAAAGATTATGAGTAACAAACAAAACAAGCAGGAAACAGAAGATAGCGCTCTTGTCAGCTTTCGGAGCTTTGTTTTGATTTTGCTGATAGGTGTTCTCTGCTTCTATGCGATGATGAGTAACACGAAAAATACAGGGCAGGTTCTCCCGATGATATTCGGGAAAGGGTGCGCTGTCGTCATGACGGGATCCATGGAGCCGACTTTGCCTGTTGATGCAATGATTTTTGTCGATGAAACAAGGGATTATGAAGTTGGCGATATTGTTGTCATACAGGATTACTATAACCTTGTTGTTCATAGAATCGTCAGTATAAATGGCAATGAGGTTACAACAAAAGGCGATGCAAATAATGTTGAAGACGAGCCGACTCTCATATCGGAAATCCGTGGTGAGGTCGTCGGGCATATTCCGAAAGTCGGCGTTGCGGTTCGTCTGATGAAGTCGCCGGTCGGAAGTCTTTCGCTGATTGGTCTTGTGCTTCTGATTTGGTCATTTTCCGGAAAGAAGAAGGGTTCGGAGGATGATGAAGAAGATGGAGACGAAGATTAGAATATAGTTTTGTATATAACTTGGGGGCAAAAGGGAAATGCACGTTAAGTCTTTGTTTAGCAAAGACAACATAATCAAGTTTATTATGTTGTTTTTGCTTATTATGGTTGTTCTTTCTTTTTCTCTTGTCGGAAATCTCCTTGCAAAGTATTCAACGGGAGCGGAAAATTCGGAAACCGCAAGAGTTGCCAAATTTAAAATAACGGAAAGCGGAATTTCAACTATCAGCATAACCTCCGAAAAATTCCGTCCGGGATTTACATTTGAGCAGCCTGTGGAAATCACGAATGAAAGTGAAGTTGCCGTAAACTATATACTTGCGAAGACGACGACGGGGAATCTGCCGTTGCAGTTTGAATTAAACGGTAAGGATTTTTCAAACTCGACCTACAGTGAGACGATTGAGCCGAACAGCAAAAAGAAGTCATATGTTATGAAGGTCATATGGCCTGAGTCGGAAAACAATCCGGAATATGCCGGAATGGTAGACTCGATAAAATTGATGTTGACGGTAAATCAGGTGGATTAGAGAAAGAAGGAACAAAAGGGATATGTTCAAGAATATTTTTAAGGGTAAAGAGAGTGGAACCATTAAAGCATACATCGGGATTCTGGTGTGTGTTTTGGCGATTGCGCTCTTTTTTTTGTTGATCGGAAATGTTGTTTCCAAATATGTTTATAAAAACAACGGTCAAGGTGTTGCTCTTGCACACGAATTCTATTTCGAAAGCGATTGTCTGACGGAAGAAGGAAAGGAATATATCTTTTCACCTGGATGTACATCTGTTGATGTTGCATTGAGGAATTTTCCGGATGAGCTCCGATTTGCAACAACTGAGGTTACATATATCCTCGCTGTGAAAGAGAAAGGCAATGAAGAATTGCTTCTGCAAAAAACGGGAACTCTTGCGCCTGATAAAAAATCGGAAGCTACGGAGTCGATTCCGGTTCAAAGCGGAAAAACATATGAAGTGATCGCATACGGTAACGGCGGATTTGTCAAAAGCTTAAAAGCGACATTCAGGATTCTGCCTGAAAGCATGGGAATATATAAATATGTAGATGATTATGATGAATATGTCGTTTTGACTGTCTGGTCTGAAAACATAACGGGAAATGTTTGGATAGCGTTTCCCGCATCATTGCTTCCGGATAATACCGATGACGCGATGTCAGGAGCTCTTCGCGCCGACGGCAATGTGATTGATTCGGATAATTTCAAGAAAGCATATTCATCGCATACTTACCGCTTCTTCAAGACGAATGCGGAGTTGTCATACACGGCAGAGAACTTTGATGTCTCTTGCGGCGAAACAATTGCCACAGCAAAGAGAGCGGAAAGATAGAAGGGGATTAAAGTGAAAAAAAGGGATTTTATAAAATTTAATTCATTGCTGCTTGCGATTGCTTTGATCATCGGTATTTTCGGATTGAGTTATGTTCCCGGAATATATGCATCGCCCGATGATGTTGAAATATCATCGGAAGCGCCATCGGATAATTCAAATGAAGCAGGTGCTGCACTTGAGCAAAGAATGAATGAAATCAGCGATGATTCTTTATATACAGACGTTGGAAAATATGTATATGAAGTGGTAAATGTTGACAAAACCGAAGAATCAGGCTCAACGGAAATCGGTGATGATTCTTCCGTTGAAACAGAGTCCGGATCTTCGGATATTGTTGTTTCTGAAGATAAAACTGAGACTTCGGAAGATGAAACAGAATTAAATGAAAACGAAGAAGACGGCGATGATCTTGTTGAAAATATCGAAGAGAGTGCAACAGAGCAGGAGGCAGAAAGTGAATTAAAATCGGAAGTAAAAGAGGAAGCCGCATTGCCTTCGACGGATACAGAGGGTGAATCTACAGAAGAAAATGCAGAAGAAAATGCGGAAACAGAAGAGTTTCCGAAAGTCGAAACATCCGACAATGAGGAAGAGCAGCCGCAAGAAGGTGAGGAGCCTTTTGAAAAAACGGATTCGGTTCCCGAAAGCGAAGCCACCGAAATGCCTTCATACAGTTGGCAACTTGAAGATGATGAGGCTTTTTCGGGATGGATTCTCGCAAAAGAAAATAAGCAATATCTCGCCGATCTTTTTGCGGGCGAAAATAAGGATGAGATTTCGGCAATACGCGAAAGGATAAATGGGATTGATGATGCGGCTATCTATCAGCAGGTCAACAGATATATTTATGCTCTTATCAATTCAGAAGAGGATATTGAGGAGACCGATATATCATATCCTTGGGATAATATGACGGATGAAGAATTCGCCGAATGGGTTATGAGTGGTGAACACGACTCATATCTTCGCAGAATTCTTTCCGATGAAGAGGACAAAACTCCGAGTGATGCGCTTGAGGAAAGAGTAAGCGATATGAAGAACGAGGAACTATGTGCCTATGTAAGCCAGTATCTTGAGGCGCTTATTGCATCGATCGATGCAGTTGATCCGGAGGAAAATCCTTTTGAGGATGGCAATAAAAAGACATATCCGTGGGACAGTATGACCGATGAGGAGTTTGCTGCGTGGATTCTCAGCGGAGAGAATAATGTCTATATTCAGAATGTTTTAAATGACATATTCAATGAATATGTGGAAGAAAATGGCGAGGCAGTGCCTGAAACTACTCCCGATAAAACTGTCGATGAATCTGAGAAAGCAGAAGTAAATGATCCGACAGAAGAGCAGGCGTTTAATGAGCGCGTTGAAAAAATTGAAGATGTGACCTTGCTTGAGCAGGTTAAGTCATTTATAAAAGAACTCTTTATGAAAAAGGAAGAGCCTGAATGCGAGTTTATGACGCTTGCTGATGAAGAAACAGGCGTTAAAGTTGAAGGCGAGCTTCCGAAAGACGTAAAGATGCAGGTCACACGTGTTGCTTTGGAAGAGATCGAAGAATTTGTCGGAGAAGGCAAAAAGGTGCTTTTTGCATATGATATCAAGTTCTTCGTCGATTGCAGGGAATATCAGCCGACATCTCCGCTTTCTGTTTCCGTTATTCCGTCGGAAAAGACTGAAAATAAAATAAGTGTTAAGCATATTTCGGAGGACAGTGAAACAGGCGAAAGGGAAATTGAGAGTATCAGGAGTAAGGTGTCGGATGACGGTGAAATAACTTTCTCTGCAGATAGCTTCTCGGTCTACTATGCTGTAGCCGATGCGGAGGATATTGAATATATCTATCTTGACCTCTATGCAGATTATGTAACCATTTCGAATTCGGGATATTCGGGTGCTATCTTCACAACAGTCAACGGAGAAACCGTAACGACTCCTGTTACGGGAGCCCATAGCCCCGATAACAAATATTACATATACCAATCAAGTTTAAGTAACCGCGCAACAACAGGAATGGTAGACGGAGAAATGATTCTCCCGGAGTATACTCCGCTTGAGTATAACGGCAAACCGTGGGCAGAGTATATAACAAATAACACTGATATAGAAGGAATCATTGCTGCCTGGGATTCGGTAGCTTCGAAAGAAAGAACAAAAATCTATTCCAACAGGATATATTTAAACACTCCGCAAAGTACATGCGATATAACGATAGATAATCTATGGACGATGTCACATGCGTCAACCAGCGGAGGTGGAGGCGGAATTGTAACCAATAATCCGTCTCAGGGAAATACAAAGTTGATTGTAAGGCTCGTAGGTGAGAACCGTATGAGCAACATCTATTATTATTCGGGGGATGCAACGACGAGCACGCTCACATTTACGAGTGCGGAAGGTGACGGAAGCTCCTCCGGAAGTCTGACGGTCATAGGTGACCAGAAAGATTTGCATACAAACGATAACTATAATGTAAAAGTTGCGGCAAATCACTGGATGTCAGTCATTGGAGGAAGCGACAGCTATGACAAGGTTCGCGGCTTGACATTCAAAGGCGGAACGATTTATGCCGGAGCAACGGCGATAGACAATTGCACGGCGATTGGCGGTGGCGGCAACGGAATCGGCGGAGTAACAATCACGGGCGGAACAGTCACTGCGGTCAGCAACAGCACGGGAACCGCAATCGGCGGAGGTATTGCGCATACCGGGCAGGGCGGAACGGCAGATGTCCTTATTTCAGGCGGTAATGTTTATGCATATAATTTCGGTCAGCCGGCTCACGATATTATCAAGACCTATGGTGATGCTTCGGCTGCAGTTATTGAAGCCGCAAGCCATATACCGGGATCTGCAATAGGCGGAGCTTCGTCAATCATGCAATCGGGTAACGCTACGACCGCATATGTAAAGATAACCGGCGGTAATGTCTATGCCGAAAGTCTGGGCGGATGTGCGATAGGCGGCGGTAACTCCGTCAACACAAGTGCAGGAAGCGCTGATGTAACGATAAGCGGCGGCAACGTAGTTGCAAACAGTGTTGGCCATAAGGATTATACATTCAAAGACGGAAAGAAGATTGATATTCCCGCATCTGTTGCAATTGGTGGCGGACGCGGCGGTATAAACGGTGACGGAGGCAGCGCGACCGTTACAATTTCCGGCACACCGACAATAACAACAGGCTCTGTCGGCGGTGGCGGAACAACGAATCCGAACGGAAAACTCGGCTATGCAAAAGTAAATATATCCGGAGGAACAACCTCGGGGCAGTTTGTTATGGCTCGCGGTGCATCCTCTGCATGTACCTTCACGATGACGGGCGGTATCATCAGAAACAGTGATACTGCAAATAAAGACTATGAAAGAATGTACGCGGACGGTGGAGCTGTCTGGATGGACGACCCGAACGGAGTTGCAACGATAAGCGGCGGAACGGTTGAAAATTGTTCGGCGGAAAACGGCGGCGCAGTCTATATGACGGACGGAAGCTTTTCGATTTCCGGCGATGCGGAAATAATAAACTGTAAAGCAAATAGCATTGGCGGTGCGGTCTGTATCGGTAATGAAACGGCGCCCGCAACAAATGCGAAACTTAATGTCAACGGCGGCTCTGTAGACGGCAACGGTGCAAAGAACGGCGGAGGTATTGCTCTCTTTGGCGGTGTTGTCAATATCAGCGGAGGAAAAGTCGAAAACAATCGAGCAACGGCCGGAAGCGGTGGCGGTGCGTATATCAACGGTGGAAATGTCCGCATTTCGGGCGGAAGTCTTTCGAAGAATATTGCATCTGAAAACGGTGGTGGAATATCCGTCAAAAACGGTGACGTCATTTTATCGGGCGGCCACGTAGATAAGAATGTCACAACATCGGGAAGCGGTGCGGGAATTTATGTTTCGGCAGACGGCTCTGATGTTTCTGTAGATATATTGCGCGGAACTGTCAATGAAAACAATTGCGCAAGCAAAGGTGGCGCAATTGCCGTTGTTGGTAATAAAGAAGGAACAGAAGACATTTCTGTAATGATAGGCGTAAATGAAAAACATTATGTAAACGATACGCTTGTGCTTCCGTTCGATCATATCCATAAATCAAATACCTACACACACACGGATTGTCCTGAAATCAAGAATAACGTTGCTGTTTCCGAAGGCGGAGCGGTATATCTTTCGGGCGGTGCAAACACAAATCTTGATATATATTGTGTCGAAGAAATAAATAACACGGCAAGGGATGGCGACACAAAGCACAACTTCATTCTTATGGAAGGCGGCAACTGTACCATTTCTTCAAGTCAGAAGGACAGTGATGGGAATTTTGTTGAGGGAACGGCAGACTACGGAAATGCAAATATCACCGGAACGGCATACATTGTCGGCGGTAATATGGATGTCTGGGGAAGTATGAAGAACCCGAGCACAACCGCGGATTTTACAGTAAATATAATTCCGGACGAAAACGGCAACACAGGCCATTTCGTTGACCACAGACCAAAGGAAGAGGAGCAGGAACTGCCAACGGCATACCGAATTCACTATTATGAAAACTTCCGCGACTCCGGTCAGTATACAGCTGTTCATATTCCATATGGCGAAACAACACTCATTTCGGGAACGATTTATACTCATCCGGGTTATGAAATCCTCGGTTGGTACACAAATCCGGATGGAACAGGAAAGAAATATGAGGTTAACTCTGTATATGACCCTGCAACATTTGTCCCGGAAAAAGAAGGCGAAGAGTATCTTATAATATATGCGTGCTGGCTTGCACACAACTATCATCTCCGGTTCGATGCAAATGTTCCGCAGAATGTAACCTATAGCGGAGCGATGGAGGATATGATCGATCTCGAGTTCGATAAGGATTACACACTTGCGGCAAATAAATTTGCATGTGTAGGATATCTTTTCACCGGTTGGAATACAAAGCCTGACGGAAGCGGTGTCGCGTATTCAGACGGTGCATCGTTCAGAAACCTTACCGAAACCGAAGGTGAAACGGTAACACTCTATGCGCAGTGGAATGAGCATTCGGATGAACCGGAAGAGCCGGATACACCCGATGAGCATAAGCATGAATATACATATAAGTCGCAAGATAATGTGCTGACTCGCTTATGCAAATGCGGAATCGAAAACACGGCGACTCTCAGCGCAAGAAATTCTGTCTATAACGGTAGCTACCAGACACTTGCAAAAGTAACGTATTCGTCAAATGACCCGACTGTTTCGTGGGAACCTGAATTGAATCATCCCGATGCGATGAATGCGGGAGAGTATTATGCAACAGTTTCTTCGGGTGGAGAAACTGCGATAATCAAGTTTACGATCTCTAAAGCAGAGCAAGGCAAAATTCCGACGAAGCCTGCTTTTACGGAGCAGAAGAGCGGAAATAAAACGACATTTGTCATAGACCCTATCGCCTCGAATGTGCTCAATGAAAATGAAACCGCAAAAGTTCAGTATCGCCTGATATATTTCGAAAACGCTGAGCAGAAAGAAAGCGAATGGTCGTTTGATACGACGATGCAGATTCCGTTTGCGTTGACAAATTATTATATTGAGGCTCGCTATGGTGAAACTCTCAACTATAATCCCTCTGAAGCATCGCGTTCGTCTTCGGTCTTCTATTCGGGTAAAGCAAGAATAGAGGTTACTGCCGATGCGGGAATAACTCATTATGAAAAGCAGGGCGAAACTGTCGATTCAGGTGTTGAGATCCATTATACAATTGATTCGGGATACCACAAGATGAGCACATTCGGTGCATCGTTTGCCGAGAGTACGTCAGCATCGTTGCAGCATGTTGAAGACGGTAAATTCCTTATAACCTCCATTCCGAATGAGGATTGCGTTATCAAAGTCCATATTTCAGGTGTCAAGCGTGATGCCGAAATAAATCATGCATACACGGAAGGTGAAGTGTTCGGCGAAATAAGTGGCAATTCTGCAAAAATAAGCCGTGATTCCGCATTCAGTGCATATTTTGATATAACCGCTTTTGAAGAAAGTGATTATAACCCGTTCGGACTTGTGTTTGAAAGTGCGATACCTGCAGGAACTACCGTCATAATGATGGATAAGACGAAAGCTCAACCGTCATTCTGGTATTATGAAGCAAAAACGGCGCTAACGCAAATACCGCTCTCTGCATTTACGGCAATGGGTGAGAATAATAAATACAGTTCATCCGGCAACGGAGAAATAAAAGCACAGTTTATTGTCGATTTCTCAAAGACGGAGAACGGTTATGACGGCGGATCTTCGCTCGTAATGACTTTGAATTCCGAAAAGAAGAATGCGGAAGTCAATGATATATCTGTTGCTTGCAATGTAAAGGTTGGTTTTGCATCATTTGCGCTTTCGGATTCAGGATCTGTTGATGGTTTGTCTGCGCTTATTAATCTTGGATTCAATAGCGAAGGAATTGCATCAAAATGGATGGGAAGAAGAAGTGCCCTTGTCTTTGTGCCAAAGGCAGAATTGCCTGCTGATGCAAGATTTGAAGTTGTTGAACGCATAGGAACGAATCAGACAACGACAACATATTATCTCCTGGAGGATAATTCGTTTATATTGCCTGTTGGAGATATTGGAAGCAAGAACGTAACTCTGACGCTGAAATCCGATATGTTCCCGACGGCGGCAAAGAACTATTCGTTTGATTGCAGTTGGATAGCATCGGATACAATGACCGGAATCTCACCGAGAATCGGCGAGATTATCGCGGAAGCTAAGCTTGTATTCGAAAAGGAAAGTGCCGTGAAGCCGGGAATAAGAATAACCTCGGCAGACAACGGAAAGCGCGTATATGCCATTAATGATGCGATAAATGTTAATGTCGCATTTGATGGAATATCCGAGAATCAGATGAAAGTCAAGGCAACCTTGATGTTCAAAAACGAAAGTGGAAACTATGAGAGCTTTGGCTGGTCGCAGTTTATTACAGAAGAAGGAAAGCTTTCCATACCGCTTGGAACAACTCCGGGTAACTACAGTGTAATGCTTGAAGGATTGGATACAAACGGATTCTCAATCCTCAGATCCAACTATTATTTTATTGTTTCGCGTCAATAAAAATAAACCGCGGAAAACTCATTGAGTTTTCCGCGGTTTTTATGTGTGGTCGAGTATTAAAGAAAGACTATTCCGCAAACTGCACCAAAGAGGATATACCATATCGGATGCTTCTTGAAAACCTTATAAAGTGCGAAAATAACTCCGAAAATCAGAAGCTGTGTATAGTCAAAGAAAGTGAATATTGAAGGTGTTTCAAGGAATTTATCAAAGGTAAATATCGTTACGGAAAGAACACTGAATGCCGCCGAGGCAATCAGTCCGCAAACCGCAGCTTTGATTCCGTAGAGACCGCTTTTGACGAGCTTGTTATCCTGGAATCGGGCATATGTGCGGGCGATCAAAAGGATTATGATGAAAGATGGCAAGACGAGTGAGAGTGTTGTGATGATACCACCGAGAACTCCGAATTGCTCAAATCCTATGTATGTTGCCATATTTACGCCTATCGGACCGGGCGTGGATTCGCTTATGGCGATCATATTGTAGAAAAGTTCAGGCTCGATCCATCCTCTGTCGACGACGAATTGCTGCATAAGCGGAATTGCCGCGAGGCCGCCGCCTATGGCAAAAAGTCCGGTGAGAAAGAATGAAATGCAAAGTGAAAGAATATTCATTTCTTAATTCTCCTTCCTTTTACCGCGATGCCAACAATAAGGGCAAACAGAATAACGAAAATACTGTTGATTTTGAAAACAACAACCGTAATGAATGCAATTACAGCAAGAATAAGGCCAATAATATCGATAACCGATTTCTTTCCGAGATCCCAGACGGCGGAAACAAGAATAACCGCAACTGCAATATTTATTCCGGAAAGTGCTTTCTGTACATATATATATTCGCTGAAATTGGAAAGAAAAGCGGCAATGACGCTTATGATGATTATTGAGGGAGTGATAACTCCGAGTGTTGCCGCAAGTGAGCCCCAGAATTTTCTCCTGCGGTATCCGATAAAGGTCGCCATATTGACAGCGATAATTCCGGGAGTGGATTGTCCGATAGCAACGTAATTAAGCATATCCTCGCTTGTTATCCATCCGCGTTCCGTGACGAATTCGCGTTCAAGGATAGGTATCATGGCGTAGCCTCCGCCAAAGGTAAAAGCGCCTATTTTGAAGAATATTCCGAATAGGCTTAAAAGATCGCGTAGCATAAAAATCTCCTTTCAAAAAATACATCTGCAATAGCAGATGTATTTTCTGTTTGTTATTAAGCTTTATGCGTCTTCAATGAGACCATAGCCTCCGTCTCGACGCTTATATACAACCGAGAACCGTTCGTCATCACTCGCGTTTTTGAAAACGAAGAATTCATGATTGAGTAAGTTCATCTGTAAAATCGCTTCTTCGACAGTCATTGGTTTGACGGGGAAACGTTTTGTGCGAACAATATCAAACTCCCGTTCCTCCTCGATATCATCATCTGAAATCGGAGCAATTCTTTCAAAAGCTCCGTCGCGGAGTCGGCGTTCGAGTCTGGTTTTGTTCTTCCTGATCTGTCGGTCAATCGTGCTTTGCGCGTCATCGATTGCTCTGAAAACATCGGAATCGCGGCACGCGGCACGAAGGAGCATACCGTCACTTCTGAGCGTTATTTCAAGGCAAACTTGTCCGCGTTCATTCCGAGCGGTGATGCTTGCCTCCGCATCGGAACGGAAATACTTATCAAGCTTTTCGAGCTTCTTTTCCGCGTATGCCTTAACGTCGTCCGTGAAATTGAAATTGCGCTCTGTGTAGATGTACTTCATATGTGTCCGCTCCTTTCGTTTTGGTACTTCTGTACCTCTGATTCGAGTATAACACATAAGAAAAGAAAATACAACACATTTTATGTAAAATACACAAAATGTTTAAAACTCAAGGTGCAAAATTGGTTAAATTATAAAATAACGGAGGCGTGTCGAGAAATATGGCATCCCATATTTACAACACAGGGAAGACCTGCTATGTGGGTTGCATGCTTTTCAATGAAGACAGCAAGAGCTGTAACAGTGCCGCCGAGACCCTGCGGACCGATGCCGAGCTTGTTTACCTTCATGAGCGCCTCCGATTCAAGCTTTGCATAAAGCTCGTCCTCGTGAACACTTCCGACATCGCGAAGAAGTGCGCGCTTTGCGCAGAGAGCCGCCATATCGACCGTGCCGCCGAGACCTACGCCGACGATAACGGGAGGGCAGGGGTTCGAGCCTGCTTTTGAAACGGTTTCGACAATAAAATCAACTATATCGTCCATGGTAGCCGAGGGCTTGAACATCTTCATTGCGCTCATATTTTCGCTTCCGAAGCCTTTAGGTGCAACAGTGATGGAAACCTTATCTCCGGGAACGATTCGGGTGTGAAGGATTGCGGGAGTGTTATCATTGGTGTTGACTCGACGGATCGGATCGCCGACAACAGAAAGTCGAAGCTTTCCGTCGACATATCCGCGGCGAACACCCTCATTTACCGCCTCATAAAAATCACCGTCGATAAGGTGAACATCCTGACCGATGTCAATGAAGACTACCGCCATTCCTGTATCCTGACAAGCGGGGATGCCCGCTTCGGATGCATATTTTGCGTTTTCACACATAACGTTGAAAATATCGCGGCCAACAGGGGATTTCTCTTCTTCCATTCCTTTTTCAAACGAAGCGACGACATCTTTCGGAAGATGGCAACATGCTTTTTCGCAAAGAATAGCAATTTCGCGTGTTATGTCCTTGACTGAAATTTCTCTCATTGTTTATCCTCTTTCTGAAATGAATATGCCCGCCATATGCGCGGCAACAGCGCCGTCGGAGCAGGCTGTTATAATTTGGTAAAGCTCTTTTTCTCTGACATCACCTGCGGCAAAAACACCCGGAAGATTCGTCTTCGTATCTTCGCCCGCAAGAATGTGTCCACTTTCGGAAAGCTTGATTTTTCCCTTGATGATTTCTGTGTTCGGTTTTGAGCCGACAGCAATAAAGCATCCGGAAACTTGTATCGTTTCGGTGCTGCCGTTCGTAACGTTTCTGACAGTAACGGAAGAAACTCTTTCTTCGCCGTTTATGCTTTCCACAACTGATTCAAGAATAAGGCTGATATTCTCCTGCTCGGAAACTTTTTTAACAAGCGTATCAAAACCGCGGAAAGCGTTTCTTCGATGAATCAGATAGACCTTAGAACAGATTTTCGAAAGATAAAGTGCATCTTCAAGTGCGGTATTGCCGCCTCCGACAACGCAGACCTCGCGGTTTCGGAAAAAGTTTCCGTCGCAGGTTGCGCAGTAGGAAACGCCGAGCCCTTGAAACTTATCTTCTCCGGGTGCGTCGAGATGACGGTGCGCCGCACCGAGCGCAAGAATAACTGTTTTTGCCTCAATATCTCCGGAGCTTGTCCTGATGATATTCATGCCCTCGTTAAAATCAATATCGGAAACGGTACACTGACGGATTTCCGCGCCAAGATTCTTCGTCTGGCGGGACATTTTATCCGAAAGTTCAAAACCCGATATTGTTTCAAAACCAGGGTAGTTATCGATTTCGGGAGTTTCACCCATCTGTCCGCCTGCGAACATACGCTCTAGAACAATAGCGGAAAGACCTGCGCGCGTCGCATATATCGCGGCAGTCATCCCTGCGGGACCTTCACCTATAATGGCAACATCATAACTCATTGGCTTTTCACCGCCTAAAATTTTTCGTAGAATGTCTTAATTGCTTTATAAGTCATAAAGATATCCGATTTGGCAACGGTTTCGAAAGGTGAATGCATGCTGAGAACGGGAACGCCTGCGTCAATTGTGTCTATATTGCGCTCCGCCGTATACATAGCAACTGTGCCGCCGCCACCCTGATCGACTTTTCCGAGTGCAGCCATCTGCCAGAGAATATTATTATCATCAAAAAGTCTTCTGAGCTTTGCGATAAGCTCTGCGGAAGCATCGCTTGCTCCGGATTTTCCGCGGGCACCCGTGTATTTGCAAAGTGCGATTCCATTGTTCATGTATGCGGAATTCTTTTTTTCGCAGACTTCGGGATAGTTCGGGTCGAGAGCAACCGTAACATCTGTCGAAAGGCAGGTGGAGGTCTCAAAGCATTCGCGGAGTGTCGTGCCTTGTGTGTCGCAGATATCCTCGATGAAAGTGTCAAAGAAACGGGATTTCATTCCGCTGACGCCCTCTGAGCCTATTTCCTCCTTATCTGCAAGGAAGCATATTGCGGTTTTTGAAACCGAGTCGGCATCAAGAATTGCGCGGAGAGAAGGATATGCACAAACTCGGTCATCATGGCCATATGCGCCTATCATCGAGCGGTCAAAGCCGAGGTCACGCGCCTTGAATGCGGGAACAACGCAAAGCTCTGCTGAAATGAAATCCTCTTCAATAATTCCGTATTTTTCGTTGAGAATATTCATGATATTAAGCTTGACAGCATCGCTGTCTTTGCTTGTCGCACCGTCTATCGGGCGACTACCGATGAGAACGTTCATGTTTTCGGCAGCGATGACTTCATCTGCTTTTTTGGACATCTGGTCTTTTCCGAGATGGGGAAGAAGATCGGTGATGACGAAAACGGGATCCTCAGGATTATTTCCTACGGAGACATCAATGACCTCACCGCTCTTAAGCGCGATGACGCCGTGAAGCTCAAGCGGTATTGCGGGCCACTGATATTTTTTGATGCCGCCATAATAATGAGTCTTGAAAAGGCACATTCCTTCGCTTTCATATATCGGAGATTGCTTCAGGTCAATTCGCGGAGAATCAATGTGCGCCGCGGCAATATTGACTCCGGTTGATACAGGGCATTCACCGATAACGGCAAGCGCAAGGGCTTTGTCGCGGTTATTTTTATAAATCTTGTCACCGGGCTTTAATTCAGCTCCACGGACGTAAGGAACAAATCCGCGCTCCTCGGCAATGCGGATTGCTTCTTTGACGCAAAGACGCTCTGTCTTGCCCTCATCGAGGAAAGCTTTGTAAGCTTCGCAGAATTCATCACAGCCAACAAGCGAGAAGTCTTCGGAGAAAATATCCTTTTTCTTTGAAAAAAGTTTTTCACGAAGAGCATCAAGTTCTTTTTTTGTTTCACTCATCTGTGTTTTCAGGTCCTTTCGTTATAATATTG
>JAZSHZ010000187.1:0-4958 GCA_045533555.1 Eubacteriales bacterium | reverse complement strand
TCAAGGTTGAAGCCGCAACTTGCAGGAGCTGCATAGGAAACGTCTGCCGTGAAGCCTGCGCCGTTTTCGAGCTCGACCATAAACTGACCGCAATCGTTGAATTCGGGGACTTCTGTTGCGAAGTGATTCCATGTGCGTGCGGCGTGGACTTTCTTGAGTCCCGAGCCCGTAAGGAAGCGGACAAGGTTCATACCGTGGATAGCGATATCGTTGATCGTGCCGCCGTGCTTGCCCTTTTCAAAATACCACATCGGGCGTGAGCCATACTGAAGCGGATGCTGACCTGTCATATTTATCGTTCCGACTTCACCGAGTGTTCCGTCAGCAATCATTTCGCGGATGTTTCTCATACCTGCGGAGAAACGCATTGTGAGATAGCAACCGACCTTGAGACCCTTTTCCTTGGAAAGCTTCTCGATCTCTTCGAGCTCTTCAAGGCTTGTGCAGATCGGCTTATCGCCGTCCGTGTAGACCGCTGTGCCCTCGGGAGCAATTGTGTTGCCGAGAATGACTTTGCCGTTATAAAACTTATGTACCATAACAGCTCACCTTTTAAAACAAATTTTTACATATATAATGATAATGCAAAACACAGAAAAAAAGCAATAGCAAAATGCGTTTTGAGAAACTGATATTGAAAGAAAAGGAGAGAATATGATATAATCCACAATAGAAGGAAGTGAGAATATGCCACGTATATTGAAAAAAGCAGGTTTTCTTCTGCTGATATTCTGTTTGTGCCTCGGTCTGCTTTGGGGATTTCTCGTGCTGAGCTCGCTCGTTCCCGATGAGGCAATCTATGATAACATGATGAAAAGCGCTCTGTCCTATAAAGAAAAGGCTGCATTTGATATTCCCGAAAGCGGCAGGCTCTGCGGCATTTCCGATAATTATGCTGATGCAATTCTTCTCGGAGTCGCCTTGAATATGGGCGAGAGCGGCGCTCTTGACACGAAATATTACAGCGGCGGCGACTATGGCGAGAATGCCGGCTTATATCTGTCGCTTGTTGATGAAGAAATATCCCCCGACACTGACTACAGCCGCTATTGGCACGGCAATGCGGGAATTGCGAGAATCAAGCATCTTTATCTCGATGTTGAAGGAATGAAGCTCACCGAGTTTTTAAAAATACTTGTACTTGCGGCTCTTTGTGTATCGCTTCTTCTTTTGAAAAAATGCCCGAAGAGTTGTGCTTGCTTCGTTCTTGCGCTTCTTTCTGTTCATATCTGGAATGTGAGACTGTCGCTTGAATATCAGCCTGTGTTTGTCGTTGCGCTGTTTATGTGCGTATTGTTCATATTGCTCGAGCGGCGCGGAAGATTTGCGCTTTGCACACTTTCCGTCATAGGGGGTGTTCTTACCGCGTTCTTTGATTTTCTTACCTGCGAAACGCTCCCGTTTCTTTTGCCGCTCGCGCTTGTGTTTGCGGTAAGGACGGAGCAAGGCAGAGGTGAAAAGCTTTCTTCAAACCTGAAGCTTTTCCTCTTTGCGTGCATATGCTTTGCTGTTTCCTATCTGGGCGCGTTCCTTGCAAAATGGCTTCTTGCAAGCCTTGCGACGGGTGAGAATAAGTTCATCCTTGCCGCAACTTCCGCGGGTGTGAGGTTCAGCTCCGAGAAAGGAGCAGGCTTTCTATCGGGAATTCCGGCAAATCTGACGGTGCTTTTCGGCGGAAGAGAGCGAATTGATGCGGCTCGGGTAATTTGGGGCGTTGCAATATCAGCTGCTGTTCTTTCCTCGGCGTTCTATCTTTTCAAAGGAAAGAGCTATGACAGAGCGGGAATTATAACGCTTCTAATTATCGGCGCAACTGTTTTTCTGCGATATGCGATTTTGCAGAATCATTCGTATCTCCACGAGTTCTTCACATATCGGGCTCTTGCGGCTACGGTGTTTTCTGTGCTTGGTGCGGTTGTGCTTTCCTCTTGCGGCGAAAAGAAGAAAAAGCATTGAGCAAAGGAAGGGTTTTATGGAGCTGACAATTCTGATGCCTTGTCTCAACGAAGAAAAAACGATTGCGTTTTGCATAAATGAGGCGAAGGGATATATAGCAAAATCGAATATAAATGCGGAGATACTGATTGCGGACAACGGAAGCGAGGACAGATCAAGAGAAATTGCGGAGAGCCTCGGCGCAAGAGTCATATCCGTCAGAAAGCGCGGGTACGGCGCGGCGCTCCGCGCAGGAATAGCGGAGGCGCAGGGAAAATATATAATTATGGGTGACTCGGACGGAAGCTATGACTTCGGCAATCTGGATGGCTTTGTCGAAAAGCTTCGCGAAGGAAACCACCTCGTTATGGGAAACCGATTTCGAGGCGGAATTGAGCGCGGCGCAATGCCCTTCCTGCATAAAATCGGAGTTCCCGCTCTTTCGCTTCTTGCGAGAATGAAATGCGGCGCAAAGGTCGGGGATTTCCATTGCGGTCTGCGCGGTTTTGATGCGGATATAGCGCGTTCTCTTTCTCTATCGTGTGACGGGATGGAGTTTGCAACGGAAATCATCTGCCGCTTTGCAAAGGAAGATGCTTTAATCTGCGAGATTCCGACTCCGCTCCGAAAGGACAGGCGCGGCCATAAGCCGCATCTCCGAACCTTCCGCGACGGATGGAGGCATCTCAAGTATATTATTTCTATGTAAAATTTTTCTTAAAGTATTGTGTTATAAGGAAAAATGTGTTATTATTTTGTCAATACAATCAACTGTATATAAGGAGGAAAAACAATGAAGAAAAAACTTATAAGACTTGCATCCCTGTGGCTTGCGGTGCTCATGCTTGCAACAACCACATTTGCAACAACCGCCTTTGCTGCAGACGAGGGAGCAAAAACGGAGATCAATTTCTTATTTTCTTATGATGAAGAAGAAGGTCTTAAGGAAGGCGAAGATGTATTTGGCATTTATAAAACCCTGCCGCTGACAGAGGGTAAGGTTAAGCTCAGTGATTTTATAGACCATGAGAATTCTTCTCTTTCGCTTGATGTTCATCCCGACTTTAAGATTATCGGTTGGATTCTTTGGGAAACCGACACCACAGACGGAACATGTGGTCCTGCTGTGAACGATTTTGAGGTTGACCATGTATTTGATGCATCGGATTTCCCGGAAACACAGGCGGGAACAATTACATACACAAGAATTGTCGAGCCGATGCTCCTGAGAGTCGGTCTTACCGGCGGAGTCTTTGTGCTTTCCTGCGAAGATGATATTCTCAATGCTCCCAATATGAGACTCGACCGGTTTAACAGAGATAATAATATTAAACGCGACTTTATGGCAGCTCCACTTTCTCTTGCCGATGATGAAGTAACAGCTATGGCAGGTGAGGCACCAAAGGGCAAATTCCTTGATGGCTGGCAGCTCTGGAACTACTCTTCATCCGGATATATCAGACTTTATGGTGAAGGACCGGTAGCCGAATATGATACTGACGGTGAAATAACAGCTTCGGATATGGAAGAGTTTTATGATGCATGGGGTGCGCTTGCTCCCGTTCTTACAGATTATGCAATCACCCATCAGCCGACAGACGATGAACCCTTTGTCGAAACAAACTGCGATTCTGATATTGCGGAATACAGATGGTTCGAGGTCGGCGAAGATGACGATGCTCTTGTGGACGGTGCAGATGAAGGAACCTTCAGCGGAGTAGAGAGAAACGGAAAAGAATACTACGCAGAGGTTGAATATGAAGACGGAACAATCCTCACAAGCGATAGCTTTGAATGGAAGAAGCCGGTGAAGAAGCCTTCGGGCGGCGGAGGCCTTCCGGCAGGCGGAGTCATAAGCCGTCCGTCAGAGAAAGAGGATAAAAAACCGCAGATAACGATTCCTACTGCACCAACAACACCGTCAACCGACGGCAACAACGGAGCGCTCACATCCAACAAGCTCTTTGACGATGCACCTGTCGGCAGCTGGTTCGAGCCTGCGGCAGAATGGATGGGTCAGAAGGGATATATGACAGGCACAGCACCGCGCACCTTTTCTCCGAATGTTAACACGAGTCGCGCAATGATTGTCACGATTCTCTGGAGAATCAACGGAAGTGTTGAGCCTCAGGGTGAATGTAAGTTCGAAGATGTTCCCGCGGGAAGCTACTATGAAAAGGCAGTTACCTGGGCAAATGAAAACGGCGTTATCCTCGGAACGGGCGAGGCGACATTCTCACCCGATATGCTCGTTACCCGCGAGCAGATTGCGACAATTCTCTTCCGCGATGAGATTCGCCGCGGAATGGAGACGATGACGCTTGAGGAAAACCTCACAAGATTTGAGGATGCAGGCGAAATCAGCGAATTTGCAGTTTCGGCGCTCAACTGGGCAGTGGGCAAGGGCATCATCAACGGCGTTGATGAGGACACGCTTGCACCGAAGAAGGAAGCAACCCGCGCAGAGTGCGCCGCAATCTTCTATAGAATCTACAACAAATAAGAATAAAAAATTCCCGCATGTGAGCGGAAGCTGAAGATAACAAAGCAGGTCACGGTTGAACCAAACCGTGACCTGCATTTATTTTGCTTTGTATTACTTGTTTGCGTCGGCAGCTGCCTGAATTGTGAGGATTTCGCGAGTTGTGCGGAGAACCTCTGCAGTGTCTATGAGAAGGTCTGTCTCGCCGTTGATCTCCTTGACGAATTCGCCGAGACCTGTTGCGTCATACTTCTTGAGCTCGACCTTTTTAAAGCCATCGCTTCCGTCGAGAGCGACCATGAGCTGAGCACCCGTGTCGGAGTCAATGCCTGCGCTTGCAGCCTTGAGCTTATATTCAGCAACGCCCTTTGTTCCCCAGACTGTCGTTCTCCAGTATGTCTCAAGGTTGAAGCCGCAACTTGCAGGAGCTGCATAGGAAACGTCTGCCGTGAAGCCTGCGCCGTTTTCGAGCTCGACCATAAACTGACCGCAATCGTTGAATTCGGGGACTTCTGTTGCGAAGTGATTCCATGTGCGTGCG
>JAZSHZ010000111.1:0-14233 GCA_045533555.1 Eubacteriales bacterium | reverse complement strand
CGTTTTTTTGTAAATTGGTTTTGTGAAAATTTGAGACAGAACGACACATAGATCGTTCCCTATATATAAATTCTCCGCTTGTGTTCTTGTGCCTTTTTCAACAGTCTGAGACCTTTCTTTTGAGAAAGGTCTTTTTTTCTGAATGCTTGCATTTGTATACCATTATGTGTTATATTTGTAGCATAATTTCCAAAGGAGGAAAAGTCATGTTTAAAATAGGATTGATCGGTTGCGGGAAAATCAGCACAGGTCATGTTCGTGCATTTGAAACAATTGAAGATGCAAATATAACTGCGGCGTGCGATATTTCGGAAGCGAATCTCAAAGTTGTCTGCGAAAAAACGGGTGCGCGCGGATATGGTGATTATAAAGAAATGGTTGAAAAGGAAGAACTCGATCTCGTTGTTATAAATCTTCCTCACGGGCTTCACGGTGAAGCGACCTGTTTCTGCGCAGAGCGAGGAGTTGATATTTTCCTCGAAAAGCCGATGGGCATTTCCGTTGCCGATTGCGAGAATATGATAAATACCTGCAAAAAGCATGGAGTTATGCTTTGGGTTGGTCATCTCCAGCGCTATATGGAAGCCAATAAATTTGCAAAAGAGCTTATAGATTCGGGTGAGCTTGGCGAATTGGTCGGCTTTTTTGAAGTCCGCAACGGAGAGTATTTCGTTCCGGGAAGGCCTGCGTGGTTTGGAAAGAAAGCAATGTCGGGTGGCGGAATAACGATAAACCTCGGAGCGCATTGTCTTGATAAGCTGAAATATTTTTCGGGTTCTGAAGTTGAGGATATCTGCGGAAGCATACATATGCATGATGGACTCGATTGCGAAGACGGTGTTCAGGCATTTGTGAAAATGAAAAACGGCGTCGTCGGGACCTTCGACCTCATCGGCTACACGACGCAGAATGTCTATGAAACGGTGCTTTATCTCACAAACGGCGAAATAAGAATGCGCCTTGAAGATGAAAATTGCGTTTGCTATGCAAAAAAAGGCGAAGAGATGAAAAAGCATATGCTTGGTGATACACCCGCGATGACGCATCAGATGCAGGATGTCGTCCGCGTACTTCGCGAAGGAGGGCGCGAGCCTGTCGTCGGCGGCGAATACGGCGTTGATGTCATCCGGGCGATAAAAAAGCTCTATGGCGAAAATTAAATAATATATGAAAATACCGCACGGAAAGGCTTTTCCGTGCGGTATTTATTTTCTTCTGCCAAATTCAGTCCGTAATTCTCGGGACGTCGAGCCAGACTCCGCCCTTCATTGCCGCTTCGTGTGCAATGAGGCCGGGAACTGTCATATCCATAGCGCGGACGATGTCAATCGGAGGAGTTGTATCTCCTTCGATTGAGTCAAGAAAATCGCGGACAAGGTAATATTCGCTTGTTCCGTGTCCGCCGAGAGCCGCTTCCTGCGGTGCATCAATATCGGAAATGTTTATCGGGATTATTCTTCCACCTTCGGGGTCAATTCCTTCAAAATATCTCTGACCGACGCCTGCGTATTCGCCGCGGCTTGCTTCAAGCGCACCCTTTGTTCCATAGATGCTGTAGGTGCAGAGCGCAGGGCGGCGGAGTGCGACGGAGCTTCTGAGAACTTTTATCGTCATACCCTTTTTTGTTTCAAAAAGTGCTACCTGCATATCAATGTTGCCCGTTGTTGCGGGAGTCATTGCCCGGGATTCGTTTCCCGATGCCGTGCAGCGGACGATATAGTCATCAGTCCATTTGAGAATCGGGCCGAGGCTATGGGAGCAATAGTGAAGCGGTGCGCGGTTTGCTCTCCATTTTCCCGAAACAAGGTGGCGGATTTCGTGAACGTAGTCTGCCTCTGCATAGAATGGAGTTCCGATTTTGCCGGATTTGATATATTTGTCCCATTCGAGGGAGAACTGCATATAGTTGCAGTTTTCTGCCATCATGAATTTGCCCTTTGATTTGCGGACGGCTTCAACCATCTTGGAGCAGCTTTCGAGTGTGTTGGATGCGGTAACCTCGCAAAGAACGTGTTTATCCATCTCCATCGCCTTGATTGTCTGCTCTGCGTGAAAGGGAATCGGCGTTCCGAGAACAACGATATCAATATCGGAATTTACGAAATCATCATAGTTTTCAAAAAGAGCTTTGTCGGGAAGATTGAAATCCTTTCCATTCTGCTCAAGTGATTCGGGATTCATATCGCAAAGAGCGACGACATCCGTATCGGGATGTGATGCGAAAATGCGGCCGTATGCGGTAGCACGACCTACACCTACCATACCGACTTTAAATTTTTTCATAATATACCTCCGTGTTAAATGCATACTATTGATAATTTATCACATAACAAAAAGAAAATCAATACTTGAAAATCAGTCTTTCGTTTCTTTCTCTGCAAAAAAATCATAGAGAAAATTAAAGTTTGAATTGCGCTTGCGCGCTTCAAGATCCTTGAGTTGCTGCTCTGTTTGATGTAGTTTTTTATATTCTGATGGAGTTATTCCATAATGATTTTTAAATAAGCGGCAAAGATGCGCTTTGTCGGAAGCTCCGATTGCTTCCGCAACATCAGAGAGACTTTTTCCGCGAAGAAGGAAAAGCTTTCTGGCATAAGACATTCTGATGCAGAGCAGATAATCCATCGGAGAAAAACCTGTGATTCTGGTGAAATTTTCGCAAAATCTGCTTCGTGACATATTAGCAATATTACACAAAGTCTCAATGGTTATTTTTGTTTGAATATTAGCGTGCATGTAGCTCGCTGCTTTCAAAATGGACTCTGTCCTGTCTTTCAGCGAAGAAGATAGCTTGAATGTGCTTTCTTCAGCATCGAAAAGACTTAAAAAATCCACAAAAAGTGATAACAGTGAATCAAAATTTGCATCAGGAAGAGCTGAAAACTCAGTGCTCATTTTATACATAATATTGTTTGCAAGGGAACTCTTTTCAGGCGATAGTTTGTTGAATATCGGCAATCTTTTTCCGTTAAAATGTATCGTCTTATCAAAATAAGAAAAATAGTTATATCCGCGATTCAGGAGCGCCGTGTCAGAAATATTTATTGAGGTGAAAATGGGGGTGCTGTTTGATTCGGTTATATTGATGGAATGAGGCATAAATGAGGGAACGGCGATGCAAGTTCCGGCAGTTTGAATATATGTTTTATCGCCAACGATATGAGTCGCTTCACCATTCATGGCATACCAGATCTCAGTGCAGTCGTGAACGTGTATAGATGCATTGGAGAGAGTGGTGCATCTGATTCCGAATCTGATAGGAACCGTTCGGATGTATTTGTATTTTGAGTCTATGTTTTTAACGGGAATTTCGTTCATACCCCAAACCACCTTTCGTTTTTAATGATAGCATTTTGAAAAATGAAAATCAAGTTTTTTGGGACGATTATTCAACAAAAATATGTATATTCTTATATGCGTAAATGATATAATTATTCAAAATAATAGTATAAAAGGATAAAAGTATACATTTAAAAGGAGAATAAATATGAAAAGCGATATGATTCCATTCCGCTTGGCGGGAAATATGTATTTTATTGGATGTAAAATGGCATCATCGCATTTGATTGATACGGGTGAGGGGTTGATTCTCATTGATACCGGCTATGAAGAAAATGCGGAAAAGATTGTGGAGTCAATGAGCGAGCTTGGCTTTGATATCCGCGATGTTAAATACATAATCCATTCTCATGGGCATGGTGATCATACTTTTGCAACCGCAAAGCTTGTTGAAATGTCCGGAGCAAAGACGTTTTTAAATAGCCGAGATATACGCTATCTTGAAGGGCGATTCAACCCTGATTTCGATATAAATGATGGCGATGTTATAAAACTCGGAAACACCGAGATTCTCTGCCTTGAAACTCCGGGTCATACCGAGGGAACTGTTTCGTTCTTCTTTAATCTTGAAGAGGATGGAAAAATTTACCGCGCGGGAATGTTCGGTGGCGCGGGAACAAATCAGCTTAAAAAAGATTATTTAAAAAATAAAGGGCTTAACACTTTGCCGAGAGGTCAGTTCTTTAAGAGCATTGAGCGCTTGAGAAAAGAACATGTTGATATTTTTATCGGAAATCATTCATGGCAGAATGATACGAAGGGCAACTACGAAAAAAGTCTTACCTCGGATTTCAATCCGTTTATTGATGATGCGAGATGGGGTGCTTTTCTTGATAAGCTTGAAAAAGACCTTTGGCGTGTTATTGAGAATGAGAGCAAAACTCATTTCATAAACTATGCGCACCGAGGTGCAAGCGAATACTTGCCGGAGAACACATTCATGGCATTCTATACCGGAGTGTATATGGGAGCAAACGGAATCGAAACCGATGTCCATGTAACAACGGATGGCGTTGCAGTTCTTTTCCATGATGACACGCTTGACCGCGTAACGGGAGAAAGCGGAGTAGTCGAAGAAAAGAACTACGAAGAATTAGAGCGCTTGTTCGTGACGAAAAACGAATTTCAAGATAAAATAGTCAGATTTGAAGATTTTCTCGATAAATTCGCATTCAGGGATATTACTTTTGCGATAGAATTAAAACAAAAGGGAACAGCAAAGCAGGTTGCCGATATCCTGAGAAAATATGATATGAAGGATAAGGTTGTTATTACTTCCTTTGATTTTGAATCAGTCTGCGCCATGCGCGAATATGCGCCTGAGTTTAATGCAGGTTATCTTGCAAAAGAGATAACGGACGAGCTCCTTTCGGAGATGAAAAAACATAATATCAGCGAAATCTGCCCAAGAGCAACTCTTGTAAATGAAGAGAACGTCAGAAAATGGCATTATGAAGGCTTCAATGTCCGAGCATGGGGTGTTTCAAATGAAGACCTTATGAAAACCGTGTATGAAGCGGGAGCGGACGGAATGACGGTTAATTTTCCGGATAAGCTCACCGAATATATAAAAACAAAGAGTGATACGGAGGAATAAACATGAAAAGATTATTATCGGCATTAATTGCGATAATTCTTATTGCAACAATGATCCCGCAAAGCCTCGCAGCGGAAACGGATGAAAAGGATTATACCTATGTTTTCTCGAATAATGCTTTTGAAGGAGAAAAAGTCACAAGGTCAGAACTTGCTGAAATGACATATAATTCACTTAATGTATCCGTTACCGATTTGTGGAAAGTGGCAGGTACTCGCTATATAAACGGTGTGCAGTCCACAGATTATGGTCTTATGATAAATGCGAAACATGGGCGTACAAGCGGAGTAGGATGTTTCGTTGTTGAGATATATGTGCCCGAAGGAGGAACATATACTCCGTCTCTTGAATATTTCACAAGAAACAGTGCACCGATAGTTGATGTTTATCTCGTAAAGGAAGGAACAACAGCAGGAGATTATTCAACGAGTGATATACTGTTTGCTACAAATACAACAGACCACCTTTCAACATTTAACTTCGTCAAGAATCTCGATGAAAAATACAAGCTCAAGAACTTCGATATGTGGGGAAATACGACGGCTTTTATAGAGACAACAACGGAGTACTTCGGCAATGTTGAGCTCAAACTTGACGACAACAGCAAGTATTATCTCATTTTTCGCACGGGAGGAAAAAATGATTCTTTTGTTGCCGAGGGAAGTAACGGTTTGCTATATATGTATTTGAAGTCTTTTAGCTTAAATCATGTTGGAACTGGAGCTGATGACGTATTTGATTATGAGGAAGAGGACTATACCGCTTCAAGCACAACTCAGGTAACTGCGCTTGCGGCTTACGGAAACGGAGAAGCAATTGCAGACAGCGAAGTCATTTCCGTAACAAACGTCGAGTATGGCAAATCTTGCACGGTTTCGGTTAATAATGAAACAGTTGTAAAGAACGATAAAACCTATAAGTTCTCCCATTGGGCAAGGGGAGCCGCAACGGGCGCAAACAAGATGGTGCTCTCTTCGGAAGCGGTGATGAATTTGATGCAGGTGAAGATGTTTCCGATATCACGGGCGGGAAAGCATTTATAGCAAAATATGATTCTATTGCTGATAACATAAAAATAACAGTCAACGGTGAAGAAAAGACGTACGCCTATGGCGATAAGGTCGATTGCGTTGCTTCGGCTCCCGAGGAAAAAGTCTTTATGTATTGGAAGAAGACCGTCGCGGGAAAAGCGGATGTGGAAATTGTAAGCATTTCCGAAAACTACAGCTTCAGTGCATGGGAAGCTTGCGATGACGACGGACAAAAATCAGTTCACCGTTGTGAACGACAACGATGAAACGGATGTTTGCGGATATGCAATCGTCAAGGATTCTGAAGGGAATCTCAAAGAGATAACTGATCAGGCAAAGTAAGGAAATCTAAAAGAATCAGTAAAGGAGAGTTTATATGAAAGCAAAAAGATTGATATCGCTCCTGCTTTCGGTTGCGATGATTATTAGTTTCATTCCGGTGTATACAGCATCGGCAACCAATGACGGCTATACATATTTCTTTTCAAAAGCCGCATTCGGTTCTGACTCTAACATAGCAAGAGCAAGTCTTGCAACGATGACGTACGAATCTCTTGATTCATCCGTTACAGACTCATGGAAGGTAGCCGGCTCACGTTATCTTTATAACGCACAGTCCAATAACAATGGTGTCTATTGGACTGCATATGAAAGTCGTGCAGATGGCGGCTACGCCTGCTTCGGATTGGAAATATATGTACCCGAGGATGGTGTATATATGCCTTCACTTACGTATCTTGCGAGAAACAGTTCCCCGATAGTTGATGTTTATTTCGTAAAAGAAGGAACTGCATCAGGAAACTACACCACTGAAAATATTCAGTTTGCAGCATCGGGAAATGACTATAGCAGCACATACAGCTATATTTTGAATCTTGATGAAAGCTATAAACTCAAGAGTATAGATATGTGGGGAGACACTACCGCATATACCGAAGAGGTAACTGAAAATTTTGGAAACACAGAGCTCACACTTGATGGGAATAGCAAGTATTATCTTCTTTTCCGTACTGTAGGAAAGAATGAGGAATTTGTTGCATCGGGCTCAAAAGCACTTCTTGAAGTCTATCTCAAGTCCTTCAAGCTTACTCCTAAGGTTGAAGAGCCTGTTGATGAAATGACGGGATTCTCAGTCTCGGCATCTGCGACAAAGATTATGGCAGGGGAGAGCACCAATCTCACTGCAACCGCAATGTGGTCTCTCAGTGGAAATAAAACCATGACAGAGGGGGTTGCATATAAAAGCTCTGATGATAACATCGCAACCGTTTCGGCAGAAGGTGTTATAACCGGAGTTTCAAAAGGAACAGTTACGATAACAGCAACTGTTTGGGGAACTGAATTTTCCGATACGGTCGAGATTACTGTAAAAGAATTTGAACGCGCAACAAAGGAATATATCTATAACTTTAAAAATGAAGTATTTGGAAGTACGTCGAATGTACAGAGAAAAGCTCTTGCGGCGATGACATTTGACACTGTCAATTCGAAACTTTCAGCACCATGGAAGGTTGCAGGAACGAGATATGTGTATAACACGTATGCAGACTCAAATGGTCTTATGTGGAATGCATTCGATTCTCGAATTGAGTCGCAAGTCTCCGGATATGCAGTCGAACTCAAGGTTGTCGAGAGCGGTACTTATATTCCGAAACTCAACTATATCGCAAAAACAAGTGCGCCGATAACAGATATATATCTGGTTGAAAATGACGGAACGGTACCTGCACTTGAATTTGGAGAATCAGGAAACGGAAGTGCTTCGCTCATAAGCTTTATGAAGGCTCTGGGTGAAAAAAACAAGCTCGGTACCGTCGATATGCATTCGGAAAAGACGGAGTCAAGGGAAGTGTCTTTCGGAGAGGTATACCTTGATTCAGATAATACATATTATCTTATGTTCCATGCAGTCGGTGCAAATGCAGATTTTGCTCCGCTTGTCTCGGGAACAAGACAGTATTACAATGTAACCATCGCAGACTTTTCAATAAAGCCGCCGGCAGGGGATTTCGATAAAATAGAACTTGCGGTTCATGGTCTCCTTGATGAATCGGATCCGATGCCGAATATGACCGAAAAGCAGATTGAATATAAGCTTTATGACGATATCGGAATCGAAATTGATGATATTGATGAAGATGAACTCAAAATCGTGTATTCATCCTCAAATGAAAGCGCTGCAACAGTTTCGGCGAATGGATTGGTAACTGCAATTGAAAATGGTCAGACGAAAATTACCGCTGATGTTGAGTATAAAGGCATTTCAAGAACTGCAGAATATAGTTTGCTTGTAGCTCCTTCGGGAAGAAATATGATGGCTCATTTGAATTCCGATTTTGAGGGTGATGAATGGGTTTGGGATTCCGAGCGCAATGATACCGCTCCGGCAGAACCGGTCATTTACTATACGGGAATAGATGTTGAAGCTAAGGATGACAATGAGAATAACCGCGCTCTTGCATTTACATTCAATCCTGATGTGCCGCTTCCTGTATTGACTTCGGCAGTATTTCTCAAGAGAAATGGCGAGCGAATTGTTGTTGAGCCGGGAAAGCTCTATCAGCTCACTTTGAAGGTAAAAACCGATATCAAAAAGCCTGCCGATGGAGAATATCCGACGATAAGATTTAATGTATATGCATATAAAAATGCGAGCGGAACATCAAGCTCGGCTCTTGCATATGTTCCGGGCGGAAACACGGATTTAAATAATTTTGAAAACTGGAATGAGAAATTCAGCGAATGGCAGGAAATTGCGCTTCCCATATGCATTGATTCCGATTGGGAGGCTGATAAGCTTTATCTCTCACCGAGATTAAATATCAGATTACCTGAATTGAGTGAAGGAAAGACAGGCTATAGCGGAACAATTTGGATGGATGATTTTGAACTTCGCGAAGTTGGATATGCAGGGCTCGAAATGGAGCTTGCGAGCGAAACAAGCGGAGGCGAGCAGACGTTCACAATTCTTTCAAAGCCATACACAACTCTTGGTCACTATATCTCGGTAGATAGCGGATGTCTCGCCGGAGGCTTTGATATTTCCGCATCGGATGAAAATGTCATTTCGGGATTCCAAGATAGCGCTACTTATGCAATACCCTATAATACCAATGTTGCATCCACCGTTGCCGAATGCGGAGGTAAAAACGGAACCGCAACTATATTTGGCGCATTGACTCTTGAAGGAATCACGCGCAAAGGCGAGATTACCGTAACGACATCCGGGCATGCTATGAAACTTCTTTATGCAGAGCTTGGTGCAGAGCAGGAAACAATTGATGCAGGAGCATCAACGATGATCATACCGACAGGTTTTATGTCGGATGGAAGCATTGCCGATATGACTGAGGGAAGCATAATATATGAATCTCTTACTCCTGATATTCTTTCGGTTGATGAAGCCGGAAATGTAACAGGTCTCCGTGCAGGAAACGGCATCATCGGGGCAACCCTTTTCCTTGATGACAGCAATGTATATGCGGAATGCGAAATTACGGTCAATGATTCATCTCCCATTGCATCTGCAGAAATCTATTGCCCTGAAGCGGTCGGGTATCTTCGCGATGAACCTGTTGAAATCTTCGGAAAAACTGAGAACGGATTCGATGCGGACTTTACGAATGCTGATATAAAATGGATTATAGAAAGCAATCCGACAAACGGAGTAAGCATCGACGAAAATAATATGATCTTCGGCGAAATCGAAGGTGCAAAAGCATCGGTCAGTGCAGAGATAACGCTCAATGGCGCGACTGTTACCACAAATGTGGTCGAGATTGAGGTTGTTGAAACAGATATGCGCGATTTTATTCTTGATTTCGGTAAAATCAACGAGAAAAAACTTGAAAACATTGCGATTGAGAAATATGGCTGGGAGATTGATTGGAATCTTTCGCATAGCTCAGTGAAAAATTCGCATATGTATAATAAATACCTTTATGTCACAACGAACTCGAACAATCGTGATTTTGTAGTGGATTTTTCCGTTCCTTATACGGGAAATTATACGCCAATGCTCGTGCGTGGTTTGACGAATGGATACGGTGCAGAATATGTTGCTGTCTATATTGATGGAAAATATGCAGGTGATATATCATTCTGCGGTGATAACCTCCGCGGAACAAAGGCGATAACAAATCTCCGCTCAGTATATCTTGAAAAAGGTGTGCATCAATTTGTCCTTCATCCGTATGCGGCAAAGGAAGCATCAAGAAACTATTATATGTATCCCGCATATGTCCGTTTTGCGGCGATTGAAAAGCTTCCGATAATTAGCGAAATAGCAACCGCAAAGGATAGCGTTATAATTGAAATTGAAGGAACAGAGGATATTTCGCCAAAGCTCCTTTCTGACGATGGCTTTGTCTATAACAATCAGAGTTGCTTCAACGGAGAAGCAGATTCGGAAATCAAGATCACTTATGAGAGCTCAGATTCATCTGTTGCATCTGTTTCTGTCGATGGTACTATAACCGCGAAGGGAATAGGCGAGACAACGATTATAGTCACGGCAAGCCTTAATGGCGATGTAAAGATGAAGGAGATACCTGTCAAGGTAGTTGAGAAGGGAAGCTCAACGGAAGATCGTCAGCTTTCGGAAATCGAGATTGATGCTCCTTTCTTTGTAATGAATCCCGAAACGGAAGGTGTGCAGCTTGAGGTCATCGGAAAAGCAAGCGATGGTGCGAAAATTGATATTTCCAATGCGCAGATAACCTGGTCATCCGAAAATTCTGAAGTAGCTGTGATATCTGAAACAGGCTATGTAACTCCGTCCGGCATCGGAAGCGCAAAGATTTTTGCTAAAGTTGTCGGCGATGGCTTTGAGCTGGATGCTGAGGTATTTATCTCTGTTCGCGAAGGAAAAGTCGGAAGAACCTTCTATACCGATGAAATGGTTGATGCGGCGCGCGAAAATATAACAAAATACAGTTGGGCAAAATCAAATGCAAAGTCCGTCATCGCAAGTGCCGATAGATATCTCGGCCTTGAAAATCAGCTTTGGGAAATGGTTCCCGGAGAAGGAATTCCGCGTGCATCTACTGTTGGATTCCGAAATGATGAAAAACGATATACCTGCCGATATTGCGGAGAAAATTTGCTTCAGGTCTATGGTTCATATGCATGGATTTCCAAACCGCTTGTAGAGCCCTGGAAAATTCAGTGTCCTGCTTGTCGAAGAAAGTTCCCCTCAAATGACTTTGCTAAGTTCTATGAGCTTGGTCGCGATGAACACGGAATATTTAACCGCGAGCTCGCGCTTAAACGTCATGAAGAAGAATTTGGCGGAACTTACGGAACGGGATATCTCAAGAATGTCCTCTATCCCGAAATAGGAACTGAAGCTTGCAATATTAAGCTCACGGGTAACGAGACGCCTGAAAAATGGGGCGTTGACGATGGATTCGGATATGATACCGGCAGAGTTGATGCAAGCGGAACGAAGGAAATACATACATATATTGCATATTATAATCACTATGGACTCTGGAAAGAATCAGGATCAAACAACCCGGCTGTAATTACAACGGCACTCAGCACTCTTTCAAAGGCTTATATGTATACCGGAGATGAAAAATACGGCAGAGTTGGCGCAATCCTCCTCGATAGAGTAGCTGATGTATATCCGGGCTATGATCTCCGTCCATATCTCCTGGATTATTCCAACTCCGATGGTGGTGCAAAAAGAGGTAAGATTGTCGGATCTATTTGGGAGTGTGGTCCTGCAAGCGTATTCGCTGAAAGCTATGATGCCTTATTCCCGATGTATGATGACCCGTATGTTATATCATTCCTTGCGGATAAAGCAACGGCATATAACAATATCGAAAAGAACGATAAGACGACTCCGGAGAAGATAAGAGAAAATATCGAAACAGGAATCCTTCGCGAGATATATCGAGAGGTTCAGCGATGCTCGATTTCCGGTAACTTCGGTGCGCATCAGTCAACTCTTGCAAGCGCTGCAATCGTTCTTGATAATCATCCGGAAACAGATGAAATGTTCAAGTGGCTCTTTAATTATAGCGAAAGCGACAGTAAATCATATAACACGGGGGGAGAAATCAATAAGAGACTTATAAATGATGTATCCCGTGATGGACAGGGAAGCGAGTCTGCTCCGGGTTATAACAGAATTTGGGTAACGCAGACAACTGAAATTGCATCAGTTCTTGCAAGGTATGATGAGAGCGAGAGCGCAAATCTCTATGAACACCCCAAGTTCATCGCAATGATAAAATCATATGCACCGCTGACGTTGATTCGCCGTGGACTTGCTCCAATTGGTGATTCGGGTACGGTCGGCAAAATGTCTCTCCTTCCGGATGATGACAGTGTTATGATAAATGCATTCAAAGAAACCGGAGATATTGAGATTGCTCAGCATCTCTATTTCATCAAGGGCGGAAACTTTGATGGCCTCCATTATGATATATGGACGAAGAACCCCGAAAGTCTCAAATCTGATGTTGAGAAGATAATTGAGCAATATGGAGAATATGACTACGATAAGAGTTCATTGCTTTCCGGATATGGATTTGTTGCTCTGAGAGACGGAACACTCCATAATGCCAATGCAGCGACGGGAATCAAGGACACAGAACGCGATTTCTGGCTATACTTCGGTGGTGCGCAATCACATTCACATAAGGATAAGCTTAACTTGGGTATTGATGCATATGGACTTCCTTTGACTTCTGACCTTGGATATCCGGAGACTGCGGGCAAGGATCCTAACAGAAATCAGTGGCAGAATATAACATTGTCGCATAATACTGTTGTTGTAAATGAAAAATCGCAGGATACCGGTGCATATAGTGCAACTCCGCTTCATTTTGACACGAAGGATATGAGAGTCAAGGTTGTTGACCTCGATGCATCGGTTGTATATGCGACGACGGATGAATATCGTCGTACGATAGTTATGGTTGATTATGACGATGAAATATCCTATGGTGTTGATTTCTTCAAGATCCTCGGCGGAAATGACCATCTCTATTCATTCCATGCATTCAGTCAGGAAGACCCGAAGGTTTCGGACAATATCACATTCAAAACGCAGGCAACCGGCTCTTATGCGGGCGTTGCGGTGTCTTATGGTGAAGATCCGTGGTCAGTTTCAGGTAATACAGATGTTGCGCTAAAATATCCAGACGGATACACATGGCTTGATGATATCAAGCGCGCAGATAATCCCGGAACCGGAGAATTCTATGTTGATTGGGAAATCAAGGATATCTGGAAGCAGTCGAGAAACAGAAGGCAGGATATCCACCTCCGTATGACGATGGTAAATGACTGGAATGCGGATGAAATTACTCTTGCAAACGGTAAACCGCCGAGAAAATCCAACACAACTTCGACGTTGGACCATCTCGAATATATGCTTGTTCGCCGTAAAGGACGCGACCTTAACACACTGTTCACAACGGTTGTCGAGCCCTATGACGGAAGCAGATATATAAAGTCTATCGAAAATGTCCCCGTATCGGTTGTATCGGGAACTCCGGGCAGGAGCGATGTCGCAAAAGCGATAAAGGTCGAGCTTGTCGATGGAAGAATTGACTATGTCGTATATGCTCAGAATAATTCGATAACATACAATGTTGGAGATATATTCAATTTCCGCGGCTTCGTTGGAGTCTGGACGACGGATAAATCGGGCAAGAATATTTATAGCTACATAAATGATGGCGAAATGATAGGCAACGAAGAAGAAAAGCGTGAAGACCTCGATGCGGCGATTGCGGGCAAGATTGTTGATTTGCAAAAAGAGCTTTCGTTCGATAACTGGATCGATGTTGAATTTGATTGCGAAATCACGAATGAAAAGGCTGCGGAGCTTTCGGGACGCATAGTAAATGTCGAATGCGAAAATCCGGGTAACTCAACATATGTGATCGAAAGTGTCGAGATGACCGATGCGACCCACGGAAGGATCAAGCTTGGAAATGTAACGCTCATAAGCGGTTTTGTCAATGCAAAGCAGGAAGAGCTCGGATATAATTATGATGTTGCGGCAGGAAAAACATTCGATATTCCGCTGTCATATGAAGTCGATCCGTCACCTGTCTTCGATAAAGTTTCCGATGAGATTTCGACTAGCGCAGGAAGCTCAATATCCTTCAAGGTAAACGCAACTTCGGAAGAAGGCGCAGCGATCACATATCGTGCGAGAACAATTCCGCGCGGCGCGGCGTTTGATGCGGAAAATGGCGTGTTTACGTGGAAACCGGATAGCTCGCAGATAGGAGATAATCTC
>JAZSHZ010000247.1:0-3555 GCA_045533555.1 Eubacteriales bacterium | reverse complement strand
CCTTGCCTCACAGAACGACATGGCTCCGATCCGACTTTGCCCGTCGCGCTTTCTCATCTCATGAGTCGCGCAACAGTTAATGAGTATATCACACTCGATTCGCTTTGTCAAGACTTTTTTTCAATTTTTTTGAAATCTTTTCTCGACCCGAACTCTTTCAAGTTCTCGGTGCGATGGACATTCAGTATATCATACTCGCCTTCGCTTGTCAAGACCTTTTTCCGCTTTTTTGAAATCTTTTCCTGACCTCAGAGGCCCGATCGGACCCCCTCTCTCGAGGTGCTTTGCTAGTATACCAAATCATTCCTCAAATGTCAATACCCTTTTTGAAAAAAATCAAAAAATTTTTTAACCCTGTCCACAGCCTCTGTGTATAATATATTGAAGTTATTTATTTTCTTAGGCGGTGATCGATATTTATACCGTTTATATATATAATAATGAAAGCTCAAGACTCGAGCGTTATCTCCTCGATATCTATCACGATATGCCCTACACCGCTTACGGTTCGATGACCGTGCCCGACTTTTTCGGGAAGAGCATCTCGACAGTCGGGTGGACTACTTCAGCCTTTCTCCGCACCTGGACTTCTTTCTCCCAAGGCCGTGTACATCCGACAAATGTTTTCCGAAGAATCTTCGAAGGCGGACACATATCCCAATCAATGCACTATGCAGGACTCGCTGCAGACGTCAATCCAGACAATATCACCGCCACCTTTCCTTTCATTGAAGCAAACCATGTCGCTCTTTCAGGTGCAGGATATCCTGAGCTTTATCGTCATAGCCTCGGTCCGTTTGTCTTCGTTCTGCAGGATGCTCTTATGACTCTTGGCTTTGGTGATGGCTCGCTTGACGGATTCTTCGGCAACGAAACACGCAATGCATTGAACCGTTTCAAAAGCACTCACCAACTTCCTCAAGACGGTATTTGCGATATGAATACCTGGAATAAACTCTGCTTTCTTGCCTGTGGTTGCGGCGCCACGCCGACAGTTTCCAAAATCAAACGCAAGTGCGAGTTCTACTGTTCTTTTTCCCAAACAAAATTATGATTGATTTTAGCCTCCCTTTCATATATAATATTTTATATATATTATAACACTCCGGAGGCTGAATTATGCCAATCAAAATTCCCGACGCGCTTCCCGCGCGCACAATACTTGAGAACGAGAATATATTTGTTATGTCTGAAGACCGCGCCGCACATCAGGACATAAGACCGCTTCGCATATTGATTCTCAATCTCATGCCTACCAAAATAACAACGGAGACTCAGCTTCTCCGCGCACTTTCCAACACACCGCTTCAAATTGAGTTTGATCTTCTCAAGGCTGCAACGCATCGCTCAAAGAACACTTCAAGCGAGCATCTTGATTCTTTCTATAAGGATTTTTCGGATATTAAAAGCAGGAAATATGACGGAATGATCATCACAGGCGCGCCTGTTGAAACGCTTGAATTCGAAAGTGTCGACTACTGGGAAGAGCTTTGCGAGATTATGGAATGGACGAAAACAAACGTCTTCTCGACTTTCCACATATGCTGGGGGGCTCAGGCAGCCCTTCACTATCACTACGGTATAGGCAAATCCGAAACTGACGGAAAGGTATTCGGCATTTTCAAACATAAGAATCTTAATCCGACCTGTCCTCTTCTCCGAGGCTTTGACGATGTTTTCTATGCACCGCACTCCCGTCACACCGCAATCGACGAAGATGCACTTGCAAAGTGCGACAAGCTCGATGTTCTCGCATCCTCAAAAGAAGCAGGATCATATCTCATTGTTGGTCGCAATGGTCGCCAGATTTTCGTTACGGGACACCCCGAATATGATGCAGGAACTCTCGCAAGCGAATACGAGCGCGACGTCAACCTCGGAAAGCCGATCGAAATTCCGAAGAATTATTATAAGAAGGATGACCCGTCGCTCGCGCCCGTCGTCACATGGCGCGCTCACGCGCACCTTCTCTACACAAACTGGCTCAACTATTATGTTTATCAGAATACGCCTTATAACGTTGACGATATCAATTAGTTTCCCGAAGCAGTGTGGATAAGAACTTCCGCACTGCTTTTTTTAAAAGGAGATGCAACTATGAAATTTGATTCCAATGCATTCGGCATCATTTTATATTTAATGCTTTCTTTGTTCGCTGCATTTCTCGTCCTCGGTGGAATTACTTTTCTTATATATAAATTTGCAACGAAAAAACATGCAAAAAAGCCTCACAAAGTTTTTGTTATTATCCCATTTGTTATTCTTATCATTTCCGTTGCGGCTTATATCCTCAACATAGGCTGGCTTAGAGTTATTTTACTCATATTTCCAATCGCACCTCTTCACGGTATTCTGTTTTTCTTCACTTCGCTTTATACTTCAGATCATGCATCAAATAACAGAACAACCTTAACATTTTCGATCATCAACTATATTCTGTTTCCACTGACATATATCCTTCTCCCCGATTTCGGAGACATCGGCGGAGCATATATGTTTTTCGGCTTAATAAAAAATGATGCGATAATCAATGCAGCTTCCCCCATTGCCGTTCTGTCTTTCATCGCAAGCATTGCACTTATATTACTTCAGTTAATCACAACATTCATACTCAAAAGAAAAGAGAGGCTCGACAATGAACAGGATAAAAATATATGATGTGCGCGAACAGCCGGGTGACAGCGCATTCCTTCTCGATAACGGCACAACGGCAATAATGTATGACTCAGGTTTTGCATTCACCGGCTATAAGGTCGCTGATAAAATAAAGACGATTCTTGGCAACAGAAACCTTGATTTCATCTTTCTCACCCACTCCCACTATGACCACGCGCTCGGCTCTGCTTATGCAAAGAAATACTGGCCTGACGCAAAAGTCGTCGCAGGTGAATATGCTGCAAAAATCTTCTCAAAGCCGACCGCAAAAGCAGTTATGCGGGATCTTGACCGCAAGTTTGCCGAAACCTGCGGCATCACGGATTATGAAGACCTTATTGACGAGCTTTGCGTCGATATCCCAGTCTCCGACGGTGACGAAATCATTGCAGGTGATATGAAGTTCACCGCAATAAATCTTCCCGGTCACACGCGCTGCTCCGTCGGATATTACTGCAAAGAGGAAAACCTTCTTCTCTGCTCCGAGAGTATCGGCGTCTGGAACGGCGAAGACGATGTTGTTCCCTCCTATCTCGTCGGGTATTCCCTTTCAATGGACTCTATTGCAAAGGTTGAGAAAATCAACCCCGAAAGCATCCTCGTTCCCCACTTTGGCATCCTTACAGGTGAGAAAGCAAAGCTTTATCTTTCCAGAGCACGGATAAGTGCAGCCGAGACAACCGATGAAATCGCCAATATGATAAAACAAGGGAAAACAAAGGACGAAATCATCAGCTTCTTCAAAGAAAAATTCTATCGCGGCTATGTCATAACCATTTATCCAATTGCTGCAATGGAGCTCAATACCTCAATAATGATTGACCTTATAACCCGAGAAATAGTTGAGAGGATGTGAAAGCACGCTTTCACATCCTCAGACTGTCGAAAAAGGCACAAGAA
>JAZSHZ010000118.1:0-3287 GCA_045533555.1 Eubacteriales bacterium | reverse complement strand
ATATGGCACCGGTCAACCTCACGGGACTTACGACGAAGGGTACCATAAGCACCTTCCCCGAGGGAACGACGGAAGCAAAAATCAAGGGACTCAGCAACCACGTTATGACCTCGGCAAACCTTCTGCAGTATAAGACGGTTGACTTCAACAGCAGTGAGTCAACGAGTGTCGAGCGTCAGGTTGGAACTAACGTTATCGCAATAAACGGCGATGAAGTCGTTGTTGCTGTCGGTTTCAGTGAATCAAAGGGTGCGCGTTTCCGCGGATTCAAGCTCACAAAGGTCTCCGATGAAATGGTAACGTCGGCAGAAGAGCTTAATTTCAAGGCAGGCGATGCAAAGCAGGCGCTTACGGTTTCACTTAAGAATAATACACTTCAGAAATCGACGGGAGCAAAGTTCTCGATTGATAATGAAGCTGTTGCAACTGTCAATGCAATTGGTTCGGTAACTCCCGTTGCTCCGGGTTGGGCGGTTCTTGACGTCACACTCGGAGATATGACAAAGAAGATTATAGTCTCCGTTGAAGATGAGAACGGCAATGTTCCGGGCGAAAAGCCGAATATCGAGCCCGTTCTCTCTTTCCCCTATGAATTTATTCATATCGGTCAGAGTGCAAAGATAGTAAATGCAAATTCTTCATATACATATGCATCAAGCGATGCAACCGTTGCTTCTGTCGCGGCAGACGGAACGATAACGGGAAATAAGCTCGGCAGAGCAACAGTTACGGCAACGAAGGGCGATATTGTCAAGGAATTCGAAGTTGCCGTTGTCGGAGCGAACCTCCTTGTCCGCAACGGAAATGACCACGGTCATTTCGGGAACGGAATCTATTTCTCGGACGGAAGCGGAACTGCGGATAAGAACAAAACGTTCTGGGAAGCAACGAAGCGCGATGTCGAATATGTTTTCGACTATGCGCCGGTTTCCGTAAGCCTTCCGGGAAGAGCCGACACCGTCAATGCCGCAAAGTTTACTTTTGACGGCAACGGAACACCGGGTTCAAACGGAAGAATAACGTTGAGAGTTGCGGCTCCTGCATCAATTCAGTCAAAGAACTCTGACCGCGGAATGATTCTCGCGGAGAATAATAAACTCTATGAGTACACGGGCTGGTATGCAGCAGAGAATACATCGGTTCTCGGTGATCTTTGGCATATGTTGTCATATTATGAATATGCAGATGGCACAGCAACAGAAATCCGCGGTCAGAGCATCAAGCCGTGGGATGGCAAGAGCGGCAATCAGCCCTGGCAGATGCAGACGATTCCTGCGGTTATGATAAATCCCGATGATTATAATCAGGTCTGGATGCGCCTGTCCATACAGTCGGTAAGCGCGGCAAAGGTCGGAGATATCCTTGCGGCGGAGTTTTCCGTCCACGAGGTCATCTATGATAGCCTTAAGATTTCTGCAGAAAAGACGGAAATTGAAGCAAGCGAGACACTTACTCTTTCTGCAAAGCATTATTCAAACACCGGCAATGAAATCAAGCAGATGGTTTCGGGAAAAATCGTAAATCCCGTGATTCCCGTAACGTATGAAAGTCTCAACACCGAGGTTATCCGCGTTATGGATGACAAGGGAACAATTATCGGTGTCAGTGACGGAACTGCAAAGGTTCGCGCAAGCGCAACAATCTGCGGTGTAACCGTCAGCGAAGAAATTGAGATAACGGTTTCGGGCGGAACACGCCCCGAATTCATCGGCGAAATCGCTCTTGAAATCAAGGGCGAGAACATCCGCCCCGCAACGTATGCAGTTGCAACTGTTACTGCAACGAATGAAGCGGGAGATCCGATGGAGCTTGAAAGCGGAGATATCACATTCACAAGCTCAAATGAAGATGTCGCAAACGTATATGCAGGCGGACTCATCCGCGCAAAGTTGCCGGGTGAGACAACAATCACCGCATCCGTAACGAAGAGCGGCGTGACAAAGACGGCAACGGCAAAGCTTACCGTCACCGACTATCCGCCGGCGGAGGCACTTCCCGAAGTTATCGCGGCGCGCCTCATCGCAGATTTCGTTGAAGTCGGAAGCGAGGGAACAATCGTCGTAACCGATATGAACGGTGACAATCTCGGCGGCGGAATCACATATACTTATGCAATTGATGATGCAAATATAGCAACTCTTGACGGCGCAATTGTCAAGGGTAAAAAGATAGGCAGAACCTATGCAACCGTAACGGCAACTCTCGGCGAGGAGACAAGAACGGCTCGCGCTCCGATTGTCGTTGTCGGAAGCAACCTCCTTATCCGCTATGGCGTAAACCACGGTGAGTTTGAAAACGGAATTTATCTGACGGACAAGTCCGCAGATACTCCGCAATACAGCTCCTTCTGGTCGGCGGCGCACACAGAAGCGCGCGGACTCTATACATATGAGCTTCTCCGCGGTGAGTTCTCCGAAATCACGGGCGCACCGACAAATATAGTAAAGTTTGTAATGCCCGACGGACTTGTCGCGGATAACCTGAAGCTCATCCGCGTTCAGGGAACAACAGGTGCATTTAACTCCACAAACGGAAGACACACGGGCTTTATTGAGGTAAAATCAAACAAGCTCTATGAGTTTACGGGATATATGAAGACCGAAAATGCAATTGAGCTTCCCGAAAATGCCAAAGCTTCAGTTGCTTACTATAACGGAACAAGCTCAACTGCAACACAGCTCAAGAGCTTTGCGAGCACTCCGTGGGTAGGGAAAACGGGCGATCAGGACTGGACGAAGCTCACCGTTGAACCGGTTCTAATCAACTGGCCCGGAACAAAGACTTTTGCGGTACGTCCCGGCTTTGAAGCACAGACAGCAGACGAAAACCCCGGCTATGAATGGTACGTTTCACACTTCTCCTTCCACGAAGTAGTGTTTGACAGCATAGCATTTACTGCAAGCGGAGACTTCGCGGGTGCGGCTACATATGCCACATTCCCGACAGAAATAAAGCTTCTTTCAAACACCGGCTCGGAAATCACCGCAGGAAACAATGTTGATCCGATCCCCGTGACATATGCATCGACAGATGAAAGTGTCGCAAAAATATCCGAGGACGGAACAATCACTGCAATCAGCGACGGTAGCTGCAAGGTGACCGCAACCGCAACGGTTCTCGGCGTAACGAAAACAGCGGAGATTGAAGTCACCTTCTCGGGACTCGAGGTTATGTTTGACCGCGTCGATGTAACCTGTGAAACAGAGCTTGATGTCGGTGAAACGACAACTGTCGCAACAAAGCCGACTAACACGGAAAGTCGGATCGTAGCCATGTCGTTCTGTGAG
>JAZSHZ010000057.1:0-8254 GCA_045533555.1 Eubacteriales bacterium | reverse complement strand
TAGATTGCGCGGAGAGAACGGATCTGTTCGCTTTCCGGGATGTGGAGAAGTGCCTGCCAGTATGTGCGGAAATTCGGCTCGTTTACTTCGAACATATACATAAGAAGGCTTTCGGGCGTGTCCGTAATCGTGTTCGCGTGGCATTCCGTCGAAATCGTGATGCCGAAGTCTGCAGCCTTGCGGCTGATCTCCTTAGCTTCGCGGACAAGTGCATCGCGCGCATCGGGAGTCGTATATGCCGAGGGGTTAAAACCGCCCCAGACGCGGATTTCATCTGCGCCGAGAGCTTTTGCGCTTTCGAGATAGGGGAGAATATCCTGCTTCATTCCGAGTCTGTAGTATGAGCCATAGGAAGAAACTTCCAATCCTGCATCTTCCGTCATCTTGCGAACCTCTGCGGCAGTGTTGACATCACCTTCGTGGACATGGGCGTCGCTTGCCCATTCGATGGATTGGATGCCTGCCTTGGATGCAAGTTCAATTATTTCTTTCGGTGTCTTCTGTCTGAATGTGACAGAGCAAAGTCCAGCTTTGATCATAATGTAAGTCTCCGATGTAATAGATTCGGAAAATCTTCCGTAATATAAATAATATAGTAGTGAATAATTTTTGTCAACTTAAATTCGATTATAAATGCAAAATTTGTTGATATTTTTTTTTGTATATGTTAAAATATGATAATAGTATATTTGATGAATCTTGGAGGCGCATACATATTATGGAATTTTCAAACAGGATATCAACGCTCAAGCCGTCGGCAATCCGTGAAATACTTAAAATACCCAATGACCCGGAGCTCATCTCCTTTGCGGCGGGAAACCCCGCACCGGAAAGCTTCCCGGTAGATGCGATGAGCCGCATTGCGGCGGCGATTTTTGAATCCCGCGCGTCTAGTGCGTTGCAATACGGCGTCAGCGAGGGCTACACGCCGCTTCGCGATATAACAAAAAAACGTATGACGGAGAAATATGGCATTCTCTCCGAGAATGATGACCTCATCATAACGAGTGGCGGTCAGCAGGCGATTGAGATGACTGCAAAAATATTCCTCAATGAAGGCGATGTCGTCCTCTGCGAGGATCCGAGCTTTGTCGGAGCGCTCAATGCTTTCCGGTCTTATGGAGTCAAGCTTGTTGGAATTCCGATGGATGATGACGGAATGAAAATGGATGTTCTTGAGGAGAAGCTTCAGAGTGAAAAAAATGTCAAAATAATCTACACTATACCGACGTTCCAGAACCCGATGGGCTCGACGATGTCTCTCGAGCGCCGCAAGAAACTTCTCGAGCTTGCGGATAAATATGATGTTATGATAATAGAGGACAGCCCCTATTTTGAACTTCGCTTCCGCGGAGAATATGTCCCGACTATAAAGAGCATGGATAAGAGCGGAAGAGTTATTTTCTCCGGCTCATATTCGAAAATCCTTTCGCCCGGTATAAGAATCGGTTTTGCTATTGCAAGCAAGGAAGTTATAAATAAGCTCACTGTTGCAAAGCAGGTTTCCGATGTACATACAAATCTTTTCTTCCAGATGCTTACGACTGAATATCTCGACAGGTTTAATGTCGATGATCATATCAAGAAGATCTGCGATATGTACAGAGCGAAGGCGGATAAGATGATAGAGTGCATGGAGCGTGAGTTTACAAAGAAGGTCACGTTTACTCGTCCTGAAGGCGGAATTTTCATTTCTTGCACGATGCCTGAAGGTTTCGACGGCGCAGAGCTTGCTGCCCGTGCGAAGGAAGCGAAGGTCACTGTTGTGCCCGGTTGCGCGTTCTCAACGGATGAAACCAAAATCTGCCCGACCTTCCGCCTCAATTTCTCGCTTCCGTCAATTGCGGAAATTGAAAAGGGCATAAGCCGCCTTGCAAAGGTGCTTAACGAATACGTTGGTTAGAGAGGAATTATAATATGGAAACAACAGAAAAAAGACAGCTTGTTTTCTCGGGTATCCAGCCGTCGGGTAATATCACGATGGGCAACTATATGGGCGCGATAACAAACTGGGTATCAATGCAGGATATATATGATTGCCTCTTCTGCGTTGTTGATATGCATGCTATAACTGTAAGGCAGGATCCGAAGAAGCTCCGCGAGCAGTCACTCTCACTCCTTGCGCTTCTTATCGGTTGCGGGCTTGATCCCGAGAAAAATATTATGTATATCCAGAGCCATGTTCAGCAGCATGCCGAGCTTTCGTGGATTTTAAATTGCTACACGATGTACGGAGAGCTTTCGCGTATGACGCAGTTCAAGGATAAGTCTCTCAAGCATGCAGACAATATCAATGCAGGTCTTTTTGATTATCCTGTTCTTATGGCTGCGGATATCCTTCTCTATAATGCGGACTATGTCCCGATAGGTGAGGACCAGAAGCAGCATCTCGAGCTTGCGAGAAATATTGCTCAGCGATTCAATAACCATCACGGCGAAGTGTTCAAGATCCCCGAACCCTATATTCCGAAGGTCGGCGGAAGAATAATGAGCCTTGCCGAACCCGAGAAGAAAATGTCAAAGTCGGATACTAATCCGAATGCTTATATTCTCCTTCTCGATAAGCCGGATGATATAATGCGCAAGTTCAAGCGCGCGGTAACGGACAGCGAAGCGAAGGTCGAATACCGCGAAGGAAAAGCCGGCGTCAATAATCTTATGACGATCTATTCTGTCGCAACCGGAAAGACGATTCCTGAAATCGAGGCAGAATTTGCGGGTAAAGGCTATGGCGATTTCAAAGTAGCTGTTGGCGAATCGGTTGTCGAGATGCTTCGCCCCATCCGTGAAAGAACGGAAGACCTTCTTAAAAATAAGGATTATCTTGAAGAGATATATTCAAAGAATGCATTTCGCGCGGCTGCGCTTGCGGAGCGAAATCTTCGCAAGATCCGCAAGAAGGTCGGCTTCGTCGAAAAGCCGTTTATGAAAAGCGAAAAGTAAAAGAGGTTTCGGAAAATGGATAAACTGACATCACTCAGAATGCTTGCCGCTTTTTTTGTGGCAGCAATTCTTTCGTTTATTCTTACTCCCGTCGCAAAGCGAATAGCTCATCATGTGGGTGCGATAGATGTTCCGAAGGATGATCGCCGTATGCATAAGGAGCCCATACCACGTCTCGGAGGTATTGCAGTATTTCTTGCGTTTCTCGTCGCCGTTGTGGCGCTTGTTCCGATAGAGCGGGAGCTTCGCGGCATATTGCTCGGCTCCGTCATCATCGTCATTCTCGGAATTATTGATGATTCTGTTTCGCTTCCGGCTATGCTGAAGTTTGTCGTGCAGATAATCGCGGCACTCGTCGTTGTCTTCCACGGGACGAAGATTGATGTTCTTTCAAATGTAAACATATTCAGCGATCAAGCATATCTCAGCCTTGGTGTATGGTCTATCCCCGTGACGGTCTTATGGATTGTCGGAATAACCAATGCCGTCAACCTTATTGATGGGCTTGACGGACTGTCTGTCGGTGTTTGCACGATTGCGTCACTTTCGCTTCTCGTAATTTCTGCGATGGTGTCGGAGTTTATGGTTGTTGTCATAACTGCGGCGCTTGCAGGTGCATGCATTGGCTTCCTTCCGTATAATATGAATCCCGCAAAGATTTTTGTCGGTGATACGGGGGCAACATTCCTTGGCTTCATCCTTGCGACAATGTCAATACAGGGCATGTTCAAGACGTATGCAATACTTTCGTTTGCGGCACCGTTCCTCGTTCTCGGCCTTCCGATTTTTGACACGGCGTTTGCAATATGCAGGCGTCTTCTTAAGGGGCAGAGTCCGATGCACGCAGACCGCGGACATGTTCACCACCGTCTTATTGATATGGGATTTACGCAAAAGCAGACAGTTTTGATTCTTTATGTTATGAGCGGTATTCTCGGTATTGCGGCTGTTTTGCTCACAACGAGCGGAGCTGTAAGAGCATTGCTGTTTGTTGTTGCGGTTCTTATAGCGGCGGTTGTCGGAATAAGAATTTATGTAACAGTCAGAAAACATGAGAATCACTCAAAAAATGAAAGTGTAGACAGTCAAAAATAAGCGTGGAAAATTAAAAAATAATCAAAATTAAAGCAAAGGTAAAAAATGCCTTTGCTTTTTTTGGTTATATAGTGTATAATATGTGATATCAAATCTAAAGAAATGATGATTGTTTTGAATTTTGGGGGTTGCGTTCGGTGATAAAAAACAATATCTTTTTTGTTAAGTTGCTCGCGTGGTTTCTTTTGATTGTGTTCATAATGTCGTCAGCATTCTTTGCGGTAAGGTTTTTGAATGAGACAAGCATCAGGATGCTTGCGGTTGAAAAAATGGAAACTGAGTTTCAGCACGGCGCAAAAGATGTTTCAAAGATGCTCTCGCAGATGAAGTATTCAATGTCTGAGCTTTCCGTCAAATTCGCAGGTGCAAATGAATTTGCGAGCGGAACATATATAGATAAGAATACCATGAGAGCGGATATGCGTTCTGTGCTTGTGGACAGAAGGCAGAATGAATTTTCAAAATATCTGACGACTGTGTTTGTCATAGACGGTAAAAGGGAAGGGTATGTCTATGAACTGACGGGCACGTTTGCGAATGATGTCTTCTTCAGTCAGTATTTCGTGAGTGAAACATACACAAACGACTTCTGGCGCGGGCAGATAGATAATTCGGATTCATTTGTGATATACCCATCTTATGTTTTTGCGACGGCAAAGGAAGCAAAGCGCATTGATGTTGAATTGATCCCGGTTACATATAAACCGCAGGATGGAAGCGGATATATAATAGTTGCGCTTCTTGATGCGGCGTCAATTGAAAGCGAATATGGTTTTTCGGCGCTTTTTGATGATGAAGGAAAAATGCTTTACACATCAAAAGAGGCTAAAAATATTGATAAAAATGTCCTGCTTTCGGGAAAAGCCGGAGTGCGCGAAGGAAATTTGTTTAAATATATCGACGAGCAGAATGGCGGATTGCAGATTATAGGCTTTGTCTCGAGCACAGAGATCAATTCCGCAGCAGGAAGCGCAGGGCTCGTCGGAGGACTCGTTTATGCAGTGTTCCTTCTCGCGTCACTCGGTGTTGCGGTCTATGCCTCGCTTCGCTATTCGCTGAAGATAAAGGCGGTCTCGGATGAGCTTGTGAAGCATCCTGCGGTTCTGTCTAAATATGAAACGGGAATTCAAAGTATTGTGGATATAAATGACGCGATAAAGCTTGTCCTCACGCATGACCTGAAGGCATCCGCCGAAGGCTCCGGAAAGGATTCTGTCCTCGATGCGCTCTTCCTTCAGTCCAGAGTTCGCGATGTGTATGTCGGAGTGGAACATATGGAAGAGAAAGTAAGTGTTTCAAATTCCTTCTATATGATATATTTTCGCGTTAACTACAAGCGCGATTTCGAGAATTACATTGATCACGATGCGGGAAAAGCAACCTTCTTCCTTATGCAGCTCATCGAGATGTATCTTGAGACATGGGGAATCCGTGCGACGACGTTCCAGGTGGAGAATAACGGTATAGTTTCGGTTTTTGATGCCGAGGAAGAGCTGTTTGAGGAAAAAGATATTGTAGATAGCATTGTTGCAAAGCTTGCCAATGAATCTGAATATGCATTCTTCACCGTTGCTGTTTCTGATGTGTGCAACGATATTGAAAAGCTTAAGAAGGTCTATGATAATCTTATCGATCTTTCAAAATACGGAAAACCGATAAACGAAACGCAGATATTATACGAAGGCGAAGTCAAAAGGGGAGCAAGCCGGTTCTATTTCTCTTTTGAGGATATGGGAAAGCTTTCTGCGTTGCTGCAGAACGGAACGGAAGAAGAAACCGTTCGTAAATTTGATGAAATACTTGATTATAATCTGAAGAAGGAGATAAACAGCTTCGAGCTTTATCTGCTTTGTACGGAGATAATCAACTGTGCAGTAAAATTACTTAACAGGGTATCGCGCACACTTCCGCAAAATATTGAACTTTCGTCCGTTTATAAAGCTCTTGAGCAGGCGTTCACTCCGGAGGAATACCGCGATGTATGCATAGGATTTTTCAAAAGCGTTATGGAGCAGGTTCGTCAGAATAAAAGGGAAGATGATTATATCATCAGCTATATCCTTGATTATGTCGAAAATCATTATGCGGAAGATATATATCTGAATCTCTTTGCCGAAAAGCTTAAACTTACCGGTGCGTATATTTCTTCCTATTTTAAAGAGAAGATGAATGTCAATCTGAGCGATTATATCAATAATTTCAGAATTAAAAAGGCTCTTGAGCTCAGCGAGAACCCGCAGAACAAGAATAAAGACATTGCGGTTATGGTCGGATTGCCGAATATAAATACGTTTATTCGTCTTTTCAAGAAATATACTGGCTATACGCCGGGCGAATATCGCAAGAAGCATTTCGGTGAAGATTATAAGGGTTAAATAAAAGATATCTGCAAATTTTGTAAAGAAATGTAAAATACAGGCGATTTATTAACTGATTGTTAACATCGAATTGACGGTGCGAAATGGTTATAAAAAGTACGATTTCTTGGTAAAATGCGATATTTGATGGTGAAAAGTTCAAAAGCGCGCCGGAGTGTTATCATTTGTTATATTCATAATTATTTTTAGTGAAATCCAATGATTTGGTGATAACCTAAAATAATGAGTATTCATATTTGCCTATGATGTGTTGTATAATACAAATACGAAATTGTGCATAAGTGCCATAGAGGGCCATGTCCTTTTGGTGAAAATTGCCTAGTTCAAAATTACCCATAAGTTTATAATTGTGTCGCGGCGATCTGCCGAAGGATACATTTATAATAAATAGCGCGTTGTGCCGGCAGTACCGGCCTGCAGAATGTGCAAAAGAAAAATTCAAGGAGTTGAATACTTTGAGGGCGACAAAAAACGCTAAGGCAGATGTTCTGCCGAATTCTCCCGCGAGTGCAAAGCCTGAGTGGCTCAAGAAGCTTTCGGACGGTAAGTATCTTATGATACTCGTTGCTCCGGCAGTTATCTGTCTTGCACTTTTCTATTATTTCCCGATGTATGGTCTTATCATCGCATTTAAAGATTATAAGCCGTTTATCGGACTTTTGAAGAGCGATTGGGTTGGCTTTGACAACTTTATCCGATTCTTCAATTATAAGTATGCATGGCGAATGATCAGGAACACATTCTTGCTTTCGTTCTGGAACCTCCTCTGGGGCTTCCCGGCACCGATTATTCTTGCTCTTCTTCTCAATGAAGTTCAGAATATGAAGTTCAAGAAATGGGTTCAGACAATAAGCTACATGCCTCACTTCTTCTCGACGGTTATCGTTGTCGGTCTTGTCACAATGCTTCTTTCTCCGACAGGCGGTATCATCACGAAGTTCCTTTTGACGATGGGCATCGATGCGACAAACCTCCTTGCAGATGCAAAATACTTCAGAACGATCTACATCGCTTCCGGTATTTGGCAGGAGCTTGGATGGGGCGCTATCATCTATCTTGCAGCTCTCACCAATGTTGACCCGCAGCTCTATGAAGCAGCAACGGTTGACGGTGCAGGCAAGATGCGCTGCCTCTGGAGCATCACTCTCCCGAGCATCGCTCCGACGATCATCACAATGCTTCTCCTCCGTATGGGAAGCCTTTTCAGCGTAGGTTTCGAGAAGGCATACCTTCTCCAGTCTCCGTCCACATACGAGACATCCGAAATCATCGCTACATACGTTTATACTCAGGGTCTTCAGTCTAACAGCTTCAGCTACGGTACTGCTGTCGGTCTCTTTAACTCAATAGTTTCCCTTGCACTTGTTATCCTCGGAAACTATGTATCGAGAACTGTTAGTGAAACAAGCTTGTGGTAAAGGAGGGAAAGCAAAATGGTTGAGAAAAAATATACTTTGGGCTGGTTGCTCAGAAACTTGGTTCTTTGGTTTGTTGTCTTTATAGTAGCATTCCCGATCCTTCACATGGTTTCCGTTTCGCTTTCCGGTACATGGGATGTTATAACAAACAGTGTCGGAATATTCCCGAAGATTGACGGTAAGGTCGGCGCGACGCTTGCAACATACAAGTTCGTTCTTCAGAAGCCCCTTATCTTCACTGCATATAAGAACACCATCATCTATACTGTCCTCGGAACAGCTATCGCGCTCTTCGTTCTTTCCTGCGGCGCATATGCTCTTTCCAAGTCTGACAGACTTCCGGGCGGTAAGACTCTTAACATTCTCGTTCTTATAACAATGTTCTTCAGCGGCGGTATGATCCCGGGCTTCCTTTGCATT
>JAZSHZ010000160.1:0-2864 GCA_045533555.1 Eubacteriales bacterium | reverse complement strand
GCGGTCGGGAAAGACCGGAAAGGAGATAATGATGTTATCACGAGTAGAAAACTATGAAATGTGGGAGTCGATATACAATTGGATCGTTTTTCTCGGAGAACTTGCACTGATAGTTCTGGGATGCGTGATGCTATACTTCGTTTGCAGATATCTGCGAACAGTAAATAAAAGAATGAAAGCCGTTAAGAAGTTGAAAAAGAGTGCCGAACGCGCGGGTTTCAAGTGCACAAAAACGGCCAGTTTCCTGAACTTTGATTGTCACAATATGGAGACCTGTTTCGTGCTGACAAAGGGACTGACACAATTCAACGTGAGATTCCTTACCACTTTTAAAAAGAACCGCACGCTTCGCTTCCTTGCTCCCGACGCTTACGTGAGCGAGAAAGAATTTGGTTATATTATACTGAACACAAGAAACATTGTCAACATTATGTGGGCAAGAATGTTCAAACCGAAAAATATCCCCGGTGATCTGCTCAAATGGGTTCACACGGAGAACGTTACCTTCCCCAGCAACACTATCTACACCAAAGGTGTTGAAGTTCTTCAAAGCGGAAACGTACACGAGATCGTAATTCTCAACCCCGTCCCTCTCAAGGCATTTTTCCTTGACAAAACAACATGGACGCAAATTATCGGAGGAGAGACCTGGCAGAATTTGAGTTTCCACGATATTTCGAGCTTTTGCTCGATGTTGGAGCGAACTTACAACTAAAGACACAAAGCACACCTTTAGCGGGTGTGCTTTTCTGTTACGGTTGGGATAATTGGGGTGATTTGGGATAAATCAAGCATTTCAGGGATAAATTGATACCTTCGACCGTTTTATCCCAAAACCGCCGCGAATTATCCCATTTTATATTTTGGCGCGAAAATTGTGATATAATGATGATGCGGTCGGGAAAGACCGCAATGGATATACAACGGAGGTTTATTATGAAAAGATTTATATCCGCGATTTTAGCAATCATTTTACTTCTCTGCTCTCTCGCATCTTGCAACGGTGCACCGCCCGAGGAGACAAGTGCGGAAACCACTTTAGGTATTGATGAAACAACATCGAAGCCGGAAAAGCCGGAGATTCCGCTGAATCAGACAATTAATATTATGTGCAATACTGCAACCATAGATTTGGTTGAGTATCTTGTAAAGGGCTTTAAATCAACCGTATACGGTGTAAAGGTAAATCTTACGGTACTTGAAGACGGACGCAACGGTTGCGAAGAAAAGCTTGCAGCAGATGTTCTGGCACAAAACGGTCCCGACATTTTTATTATTAATGATGAGATCTTCTTCAATACATACGATTATATCAAAAGCGGTGTGTTTGCGGATATTGACGAGCTTAACGCAGTTTATGACTATCTCCGTTGGGATAATTACAACCAAGATGCAATGGACTACGGCATCGTTGACGGAAAGCGCGTTATATTTCCGATATTCTATTCTTTCCCCATCCTGATCGGAATGAAAGAGGTTCTTGATGCAGAAGGGATAAAATACGGAAACGGAGTTACTTTCAAGGAATTTGCTGATTCCTGCATAGCTTCCTCTATGCCTGTTTTTGACCGTCCGGAATACGTTCACCGTTTTTATCGCTCAGTCGGTCTTGAAGTTATCGACGAAAAGGAAGGAACGGCAGATTTTGAGAGTCAGGAATTCAGAGATTTTATGGAGTGTTATGTTCAATTATTCCCCAATATATATAACGGTGGCTACAACGATTTGAAAATCAGCCACAAAGGATATACAAATGATTTGTGCGGTGCACTTCTTGCCGAAGAAGTACTGTTCTACAGCACCGACCGCTATAACTATCAAAATTGTAATCTGCCGATCATTGACACTATCATCACAGCAATAATTGAAAACGGAAACACACCTGTAATAACCTACGTGCCGACAATGGACGGTCAAGGTGTTGCAGCAAGAGTCGAATATGCTCTTGCGATCAATTCGAACACCCAATACCCGGAGGCGTGTATGCAGTTTTTGAGATATGCATCAAGCCTTGAATATTGCGCCGATGATGAATGGCACAGACCCCTCTTTATAAATAACAAACACAGAGAAGCGATAAAAGACGTCTTCTACGGCGAGGAACTTGAAGTATCTGCAGATTATAAGAAGAGATCTTACAGCTTTGATTATGAAGATCTTGACGAAGAGATTCTCGGTTCCTATTATTCAATCATTAACAGGCTGTATTTCCCAAAGTTTGTGAGTTCAGAACCTTTGCGGCAAGTAGCAAACATATCGTGGGAGGTTGATGCAAACGGTATGAGCCTCGATGAAGCCATAAAAAAGTACAAAAAACAACTCGAACTTATCCTGACCGAATAATATGAAACGTATTTTTATACGGATGAAAAGGATCATTCCGCCGCTTCTTATGCTCGCGCCGAGTGTTGTCGGCGTGATGATCCTTTACATCATCCCTCTCATAAATAATTTTTCCGAATGCTTCACCGAGGGTGTGAATGAAAAGGTTTATGTCGGTTTCAAAAATTTCACCGATCTCTTTTCAAACAAGGCTTTCGCGCTTGCGGTCGAGAATACACTACGGTTTTACGCAATTGCCATTCCCGCGCTTCTGATAATTCCGCTTCTGCTTGCGCTGGCGGCGGTCAGAAATAAGAAGATCTCTTCCTTTTGCACCGGTGCGATGACTATGCCAATCGTTATGCCTCTTGTTTCGGTGATGATAGTTCTTGGCTCGATTTTTATAAGTAATGGTCTTCTCAATTCCGCGCTCGAATGGCTTGGTATGGCTCCGATCAACACACACAGCGATGCTTTTTCATTCGTTTATCTCGTTATTGTTTTCGTATTCCGCTATTCGGGGTATAATTTTCTGCTTTACC
>JAZSHZ010000140.1:0-4053 GCA_045533555.1 Eubacteriales bacterium | reverse complement strand
AGCGATGTCAGTTCGTTGCTCAAAATTAAATATAACCTACATTAGGGGCGTTTTTATACTGTCTGCACAAATTGGAGTAGTCCAATTTTGCGGCGGGGTCTGTGTTATTCTTCAACAAACCATTTTAAAGCAATGTCAAATACTTCGGGATAGTCTGCGTGCGCATAGTCCGAATAGAGATAATATTCTTTTTCAGTCTCAAGTTTATTATACATAGCAAACTGTGTAATAGGCGGGCAAGTTTGGTCGCGCATACCTGTCAGCATTTTTACCTTAGCTTTGATTCTGTGAGCGAGATTTGAAACATCAACATATGCTATTCTGTTAAAAACATATTCTTCTGTTTCGTGCCTGGGATCGGTTCGGACAAAATAGTCCTGAATTTCGGAGAAAGCGACACCGTTAAGCTCATATGCTTTTTTAAAATCACAGAGAAACGGGCAGTAAGCAACGGTCTTTTTGATTCGAGGCTCAAGTGATGCACACGCAAGTGCAAGGGCCGCGCCTTGTGATCCGCCGAATGAGAATACCTTGTTTTCATCGACAAAATCAAAATCCATAACGATATTAGCGAGCTGTGCTGTATCAAGATATATGCTGCGATAAAGAAGTTTTTCGGGATCATCTTCAAGCATGCCACGGATTATATGTCCGGTTACTGTGTTTCCGATTACTCCTCCTTTATCTTCGGATTTACCTGCTTGTCCGCGGCAATCCATAGCTGCAACGCAAAGACCCTGACCTGCAAAAACGAGAAGCCTGTACCATTCGGGGAAATTTGCGTGGTAACCGTGAAAATAGACCATTGCGCCGGTCGGTTTGGTTATGTTTTTTGGCTTTGCAAATTTAGCATGTATTTTTGCGCCGCCAATACCTGTGAAATACATGTCAAAGCATTCGACTGTCGGCAAATCAAGAACTTTAATAAGTTCAACATTTGATTCTACAGCCTTCATTTCGGCTACGGCTTTGTCCCAATAAGCATCGAAATCAGATGGCAGGGGAGTGGAACCGTTATATTTTAATAATTCATCAATGTTTGTCATTGAATAATCCTCCTTAATAATACTTTTGGATTAAATTATATAATAAAACAAGATATAAGTATTTGGATTTTTTCGTGTTTTTTTTATTTGTTTTCTAAAACGGAGAGATGCATTGCATCTCTCCGTTTTAGATTAAAGATTCTTTTCACAGAATTCAAGGTCTTCAACTGTGTTAACACCGTAAATTTCACAAGTGTCACCGATTGTGTAAGCTTCAACTTTTTTTCCTTCTCCAATAAAGAGTTTGGGAACATCTGTAAGATAATATTCACCTTGCGCATTATCGTTTTTAAGTTTTGAAAGATTTTCAAAAAGTGCTTTCGAATCAAAGACATAAACACCAACATTGAGCTCTTTGATTTTAAACTGTTCAGGTGTGCAGTCTTTCTGCTCGACAATATCAACGATTTTGCCGTTTTCACGAATAATTCTGCCATATGCAAGTGCAGAATCTGTTACTGCGGTAAGGATAGTGCAATCTGCACCATTCTCGATATGCTGCTTAACCATATTGGAATATGTTTCTTTCTTGAGCATCGGCATATCACCATAAAGTACAAGGACGCTTCCGTCATAGTTTTCGAAATGCTCGCGGGCAGATGCTACGGCATGGCCTGTTCCGAGCTGTTCCTCCTGCGTTGCGAATTTATATGCTCCTTTTGTGTTCTCAATGACCTTTTCGCGCATATAGCCAACGACGATTGTTGTATCTTCTTCGGGAATAAAACTTATGTTTTCAAGAACATAAGAGAGGAGGGCGCGACCTTTTGCTTCGCGAAGAACTTTGGGTGCGTTGAATTTTTCGCTCTGTAAGCGTTTTCCTTTTCCTGCTGCCAAAACTATTGCTTTCATTTTAAAATTCCTTTCAATATTATTATTCCTTTATGAGAACTTCTTTTATCTCGCAAATATAGATTTTATGATAAGTATCTCCGTCATACCATTTAAGAGGAGCTTTATCGATCAGATCAAAATCTGCCATATCGCCGACGGCCATTTTTTTGCAGTTTAAAACAAGTCTTGCTTCGTTGAATGCAACACCTCCGTCGGAGAGTTGCATTGGAGAAAGTCCGCATTCCATCTTATTGATGTCACGTCCACTTTCTTTTCCGCATAAATTGAGAATATCGCGATATTCATCAGTGAAGAAATTCAAAGATAAGGTGTCGAGCTTTTCTGTGAATTCGTAAGTGTAACGCGTCGGGCGAATGAAGATAAAAGCAACATTTTTCATCCATAAATAGCCAAGTCCCAACCAGTTTGCAGTCATCATATTGTAGGAAGATTCATCACCTGCGGCAATCAAAGTCCAATCCTTGGCAATAAGTTTGAAGGTATTGTCTGACAATGATTCCGGAGAAATTGATCTGAATGCTGACAAAGTAATCACCTCTGTTTAAATTTACTTTTAAAGTATAGCAAGTTTTTACAGCTTTTACAAGTATTTGTGGGCAAAAAAGTACATGTTGCTATATTAATATTTTTTTGATTTACATAATTGTTCAAAAAATTTCCATAAAAAGACTAAAATATATTATTATTTTACTTGTATGGCAAAATAATGTGTGTTATAATTTAAATGTATATTTGTATCTTGGAGGAGTGTATACATTGGGAATTCTTGATAGAATTATCAAGTTATTTCAGGGATATAACTGGTTGATAATTCCCGCAGCCTTTTTGGCGGTTGTTTTTCATGAAATATCTCACGGATTTGTTGCATATTGCATGGGGGATAACACCGCAAAAAACAGGGGACGACTCTCGATTAATCCGCTTAAACACATAGATGTCTTTGGGCTTATTTGCATGATAGTATTTGGCTTTGGATGGGCAAAACCGGTTCCGATTAATCCCTATTATTTTAAAAAGCGTAAGCTTGGTGTTGTTCTGGTTTCTTTGGCAGGACCTCTGTCAAATATGCTTCAGGCATTGATTTCAATTTCGCTCGCACTGATTGTTTCGAAATTTAGTGCCGGTAATATTGTTTTTGAAATACTTGTTCAGTTTTTTGTCATTCTCGGTATTTTGAATGTAAGCCTTGCAATATTTAATTTGTTGCCGGTTCCGCCGCTTGACGGATCAAAGATTTTGTTCTCGGTATTACCTTACAGAAGCTATTCGTTTGTTCTTGAATATGAAAGATATGGCTTTTTGATTCTGTTTATTTTGTTAAATGTTCCGTTTGTTTCGGATTCTTTATATTACTTGCAACAAACCGTTTTTGGTGCAATGTTTAATTTTATGGCTAATATTATTTTTTAAGTAAGGATGTTTTTTTATGGCAGAGATTACATATCATCTTGAGGTGTTTGATGGTCCTTTGGATCTGTTATTACACCTGATTTCAAAAAATAAATTGAATATTTATGATATTCCTATTGTTGAGATTCTGGACCAATATAATGAGGCTCTTGCTGAGATGAAAGAGCGAGACCTTGCTATAACGTGTGATTTTGTCGCGATGTCGGCTCACCTTCTTTATATTAAATCAAAGATGCTTTTGCCAAAGTATGATGATATTGACGATGAGGAAGACCCCAGAGCTCGACTTGTTGAGATGCTTATAGAGTATCAGCGAATCAAAGAAGTTAGTGAAACTTTAAATTCCCGCGCCGAAAAAGGTCTTGATATGTATACGAAGATGCCTGAGCAAATATCGCCCGATAAATCGTATAAATACTCCCATGACAGGATAGATTTGAGACTTGCGATTCTGAATATGCTTGAGCGAGCGGAGACGAAGATACCGCCAAAGGTTGTTAACTTTGTTGGTATAGTTGGCAGAGAGGTTTATTCTGTCGGTAAGAAGGTTTCCTATATTTTGAACAGATTGCTGTCATCAAAGAAAACGAGCTTTATTGATTTGTTTGACAGTGTTAAGACGAGATCTGAAGTTGTTGCGACATTCCTTGCAGTCCTAGAGCTTTGCAAAACAAACAGGATCAATATCTCTGATGATACAAAAAATATAACGCTCCTTACAGAGGATGGGGCAGAAAAGGTT
>JAZSHZ010000122.1:0-1901 GCA_045533555.1 Eubacteriales bacterium | reverse complement strand
CCTCTCGACGTACTTATGTACTACTTCGGGTCCGATTTGCTCATTCTGCACTATTTTTCTAAAGCCCCAAAGGGATTGTAGCAAAATGCATTTCGCTACAATCCCTTTTGTGTTTTATTCTGCTTTCGTCAAAACATATTTTTCAGCAAATCTGTTGAAGTCATCAACGAATTCACCGGAAAGCGAATGCTTGACGGCGTTGAGATATCCGTGGGTATCGAGTTCCTTCTTTCTTATCTGGATAACGCAGACCGCAATATTGGAGCAATGGTCGGAAACTCGCTCGCAGTTCGTCAGCACATCCGAGAGGATGAAGCCAAGCTCAATCGTACAGTTACCTTCTTGCAGGCGCTTGATATGACGCGCCTTGATATCACTTCCGAGCCCATCTATAACCTGCTCGAGCGGCTCGACGTGTGCCGCAAGAGCGATATTATCCTCGGCAAAGGCACGGATTGCGGAATCGAGGATCTCCTCTACCGCGGCGGTGAGTATATGAAGGTCTGCTTTTGCTTCATCGGAGAAGGTTATTCCCTTATCCTCCATTTCCTTCGCCGTTTTGAGGAGGTTTACCGCGTGGTCACCGATTCGCTCAAAGTCACCGATTGTATAGAGAAGTCTTGATATCTCGCGGCTTTCCGTTTCGGAAATGCCGAGCCCCGAAAGCTTGACGAGATAAGAACCGAGCTTATCTTCATATGTATCAATAAGGCCTTCCGCCTCTTCTATTTCGTCTGCGCGCTTTTCGGAGAATTCCCACAAAAGCTCAACTGCATCATGGAACGTCTGCTTTGAAAGCTCTGCCATTTCACAAGCTATGCTCTTGCATCGCTCAATTGCAAAGCTTGGAGTATTGAGAAGTCTTTCATCGAGGAAATTCGTCTTATCCTCCGAAATGCTCTCCGGAACCGAAATTGTCGCAAGGTGGCCAAGCTGATGAGAGAACGGAAGGAGAACAAATGTTGAAAAGATATTGAACGCAGAATGGATCACGGCTATATCTACGACATTCATAGGCTGCGACTTGAACGCAAAATCAAAGACAAGGTCAAGCCCATAGAACAGAACAAAGACAAGGATTACGCCGATGATATTGAAATAGAGATGGACAAGTGCGGCACGGCGCGCATTCTTCTTTGCACCGATGCAAGATATAAGAGTCGTCGTACACGAGCCTATATTCTGACCGAGAATCATCGGGATCGCGAAGCCATATGTCACGTTTCCTGCAACAGCCATAGCCTGCATAATACCGACGGACGCGGACGAGCTCTGCAGAAGCGTTGTCAAAACGAAGCCTGCGAGCATTCCGAGGAATGGATTTGTAAACATCAGGAGAAAATCCTGAAATCCATCAAGGCTCGTGAGCGGCTCCATCGCATCGATCATAGTATTCATACCAACCATAAGCACGCCGAATCCGACAAGAATCGAGCCGATATCACGAATCTTACTCTTTTTCGAGAGCATTATCATTGCAATTCCGACAAATGCAAAAATCGGAGCAAAGTTTGACGGCTTTAATATCTGAACGAAGAAGCTGTCGCCCTGGATACCGGTCAAACTGAGAATCCACGCAGTGGCCGTCGTTCCTATATTGGCACCCATAATTATTCCGGTTGCCTGAGCAAGCTTCATTATTCCTGAATTAACAAAACCGACGACCATAACCGTTGTCGCTGCAGAAGACTGAATTATCGCAGTAACAACCGCACCGAGAAAGACACCCTTTATCGTCTTGTTCGAAAGTCTCTCAAGAATTCCCTCGAGCTTACTTCCCGAAACTCTTTCAAGACCCGAGCCCATAACCTTCATTCCGTAAAGAAAAAGGGCTACACCTCCGAGAAGCTCAAACAACGTGAAAATAAAATCGACACTCAAAGATATTCTCCTCCTTTGTT
>JAZSHZ010000053.1:0-4208 GCA_045533555.1 Eubacteriales bacterium | reverse complement strand
GGTCAGATTATCAATATTCTGAAGAACGAAATATTACATCGGGATTTTCTCAGAAAAGAAGATGTTTCATATAATCTGACAACTGTAAGATCAGATGGAATCGATTTTCTCTTCTATACACCTGATTATGTATATCATTCCGAGGGCAGTGAAAGAATTAAATTCTTTGAAAAATACAACGAAACAGCTCCGGACGAATTTAAAGTTCCCATTCGTCACGAAAGAGATTATCCTTTAGAAAATGAATACGCAGATGTTTTAAAAATCCTTATTCATGCAAACAACAATAGAATATCAGAATTAGAGGAGCGCTTCAACTCAAAAAACACACTGACAATCGTCACCTCAGGAAAAAATCTCAGAAGTATTATGAGAGAAAACACAACAAAGGGTAACGGCATTCGAATACTTTGCGAAAAGCTTGGAATCCCAATTGAGGAGACCGTCGCATTCGGCGACAGCATGAATGACGAAGATATGTTGAAGACTGCCGGATTCTCCGTTGCTATGGGCAATGCAATTCCCGAAATAAAAAATATTTGTGACTATGTAACCTTATCCAATGATGAACAAGGAATCACTCACGCACTTGAACACATTATCAATAATATATAAAAAATGGCGATGGTTTCCATCGCCATTTTTATTTTTTAGAAGAACTTGCGAATTGTCTCGGATGCGGTCTTGTCATCAGCACTTATTGTAATAACGAAATCAATTCCATGCTCTGCACCGAACAAATCAGCCCAAAGAAGAAATTCTTCAGTCTGCTGTGTAAAATCGTTCTTTGATACTTTATAAAGACTATCGATAAAGATCTTGGAAAGATCATAATTAGCAGAATGCATACCACAAATAAAAGCTTTAAGATGCTCATAGCTTTCGATAAAATATTCCGAAACATCAACCAAACGAGCCTTATGACTAATATCGTATGTAAGCTTAGTTCCGCGCTCAATGCATGCAACCGTTAAGTCATCTGCAACAGCTTTGTTTGTAAGCTCAATAATCTGCTTTGTTTTGCCATGACCCTGAAGTCCCATAATTACACGAACCATAATTACTCCTATCTCCGCAAACCATTGCGGTTATCGCTTTCACGGCAAGCGATGGCCGTATTTCAACCGTTAGGTTGAGTTATCCTATATCTATATTAACATATTACTCGAAAAAACTCAACGTTTTTTGTATAATTTTTCTTACTTTTTCAAAATTTCTTTCAACAGGTCTTCATACCCCGGTTTACCAAGCAAAGCAAACATATTCTTTTTATAGGCCTCAACGCCGGGTTGATCAAAAGGATTGACTCCAAGTGTATAGCCGGAAAGTCCGCAAGCAAATTCAAAGAAATATACCAAATATCCAAAATTCTCCGCATCCGATCCTGAAAGCTCAATGCACATATTTGGAACGCCGCCATCTTCATGCGCAATCGCAGTTCCCTCATATGCATTTACGTTAACAAAATCAACACTTTTTCCCGCAAGATAGTTTAATCCGTCAAAATCCTCAGGATTCTCGGGTACAATAATATCTGTTGCAGGCTTGCCAATCGAAACAAATGTTTCCTGAAGGAAGCGTTCTCCCTGCTGAATATACTGCCCCATTGAATGGAGATCTGCAGTAAGTTCAACGGATGACGGGAAAATTCCAACATTATCCTTTCCTTCACTCTCTCCGTAAAGCTGCTTCCACCATTCCGCCATATATTTGAACTTCGGTTCAAAGCAAGCAAGTATTTCGACCTTTTTTCCTTTATTATAAAGTACATTTCTTGTTCCAGCATATACCCATGCCGGATTAGTCATATCTTTTGTATTGATAAGCTTTATCATAGCCTTCTTTGCTCCGCGAAGCGCCGCATCAACATCAATACCGGCAACAGCCATCGGAAGCAAACCTACCGGTGTAAGGACTGAATATCTGCCACCGACATTATCAGGAATAACAAAGCATTCATAACCTTCGTTATCCGAAAGATTCTTCAATGCGCCGCGAGCCTTATCCGTTGTTGCATATATACGACCGCGAGCCTCTTCTTTTCCATATTTCTTCTCAATAAGACCTTTGAAAAGTCTGAACGCCACTGCAGGTTCCGTTGTCGAACCGGATTTGGATATAACATTAATAGAGAAATCGCGGTCACCTATAATTTCAATTATCTCGTTGATATAATCCGTGCTAAGATTGTTGCCAACAAAATAAACCTCAGGGCAACCGCCCGTTCTTTGATTATATTCATTCCCTTTTATAAATTCAATCGCCGCTCTTGCGCCAAGATACGATCCTCCGATTCCGACAACAACAAGAACATTGGAATCCTTTTTAATCTTTTCTGCACATTTTTTTACTCTGGCAAACTCTTCCATATCTATTTCTTCAGGAAGCCTGAGCCATCCAAGAAAATCAGCCCCCGCACCGGTACCTCCTACAAGTGTATCATGCGCCGCAGAAAGCTTCGGAATAATATCATTCAAATCATTTTCTGAGACGAATTTTTTTGTTCTGGTTACATCAACTTTTATCATATAAAACATACCCCTTTCGTATATATATAATATACATCGTTTTTTGTTGTTTTTCAAGGATTTTTTGTCGTTTAAATATTATTCACTTTTTATTATTTAATTATTTACAAATCATAAATACTTTCATCAAAAATATATGTTATATTATATTCATAAAAGATAGAACATATCTTTTAAATGCTACGGGAAGCACGCATACTCCCAATGCTGTGACTACCGTCAGCATCCCCATACTCATCCCCTTATTACAAGGCTCACGGCAGTGTTCGTCGTGAGCCTTGACCATTATAATAAAAAGAACAATCATAACAATTAATGGTATTGATTATTCAAAGCGGCAATTGTATAATAAAACAAAACACTGCAAGGGAGAAATAAAAATGAAAAATTATATTGGTATTTTTGAAGAAATGTTTGACCGGCAATGGCTGACTGAACATATTATAAATCTTTATAAAATCGAACGGCAACAAACCTTTCCTGCATATCAGCAAGCAGCGGAATATACATATAACCTTATGACTTCCTGCAGCATTGATTCCGAAATAATAAAATCCCCCGCAGACGGCAAAACAATCTATCAGGATAAATGTATGCCAATCGGTTGGGATGTTTCAAACGCAACTCTTACACTCACGACACCTGTCCCCGGAATTGATAATCCTGTTATTGCTGATTTTACAAACGAGCCGCTCTCTATTGTCAAGCATTCCGTTTCAACTCCACCCGAAGGCATTGTTGTAAATATAGTCACGGAAGCGCAAATGCTTGCGGGCGAAGATGTCAAGGGTGCACTCATTCTTTTAAATCAGGCAGTTCGCCCTCGAGGTGAAATAATCCGCACAATTCTTGATCTCGGTGCAATAGGTTGGGTATCGGATAATCTCGAGGATCCTCACACTACGCCGGATTCAGTTTCCTGGATGAATGCTGCTACTGAACGAAATTCATGGCACGTTCAAGCAGGAGACCGCGATTTTATTTCGTTTCAGATCACACCAAGAATTGGTCTCGAACTCAGAAATGCCTGCGAACACGGACAGGTTAACGCCAGAATCGTTTCTAACGGAAGAAGATATGAAACGTTCTTACCTGCCATTACAGGTCTTCTCAAAGGCGAAAACGAACGAGAGCTCTGGATTGTCAGCCATATGTATGAGCCGCTCGTTGATGATAATGCTAACGGTGTTGTTGGTTCAATCGCAATTGTAAATGCAATCAAGAAGCTTGTTGATGCAGGAAAAATCAAACTTAAATACAGCATTCGACTTGTATTTGCAGCAGAGATGTATGGTGTTGCGGCCGTTGCAGAACATTTCGGCGGTGACCTTTCAAAACGAACCATAGGTTCTATAAACACAGACGGAATTACCTCCTCATTCGATAAATCGAAGAATAAGTCATATGCAGCAAAGGAAGCTCCCGATCATCCCGGATTTGCAGGAAATATCATACTCAATAAAACTTGCGAACACCTTACTGAAATACATCCTGATTTTACCGTTTCAAAATGCGATAATTATTATGGAGATGACTGCTTCATTTCGGATGCCACCATCGGTTGTCCGTCCGTTTGGATTGAATATGTACTTCGAGGTGGATATCACCATAACTCCTGGTTGGATGAAAGTGTGTTTGATATTGAGGCAACTGTGCAACATCTTGCCGTTTCAGCCTCGT
>JAZSHZ010000108.1:0-25446 GCA_045533555.1 Eubacteriales bacterium | reverse complement strand
GGCACTTTAAAAAGTGCCGATAAAAAGTGCCGATAAACCATTAAATTTTTTGTCCCTAACTTGACAAAATCATATAAGGGATGTCGAATTTTGTCGAAAGGAGAAATGAGAATGAAAAAAACAGTTTATATTGACTTAATGGAAAGTGTTATGGCTGCATATACCGATGAGCATATCAGAGCATATACAAAAAGCGTTATAAAAAACGGAATTGAGGAGCATGGGTATCCAAGACTTACCGCAAATCTTGGAATTTTAATTGCACATGGCAGAAAAACGGAGTATAAGGATGAGTTCCGTAAAATGATGGACATGTGCTGCAGAGAAATTCCCGTTGCACTTGGTAAAAATGGTTGGTCTGCAGGAAATGATTTTTCTGTAAAGGAAATTGTATTTTGTTTGCTTGAAATTGAAAGCGCAGGCATTTTTGAAAAAACTGTTACAGACGGATGGAGAAAATATTTGTCTGAAATTGAACCTTATAAAACATATAGCGTTATTGCATCTGTCCCACCTGAACGAGTGAACAACTGGGCGGCTTTCGGTGCTGCCAGTGAACAGACAAGAAAGTACGCAGGCATAGGTAATGAAAGCTCTTTTATCGAAAATCAGATTAAATCACAGCTGCTTTCTTTTGATGAAAAAGGAATGTACCGAGATCCAAACGAACCTATGGTATACGATTACGCAACACGCCTGCAGCTTGCAACGGCACTTTATTTCGGGTATGACGGCGAAAGTAAAAAAGCTCTTGAAGACGAATTGTTAAAATCTGCTGATATAACATTGGATATGCAATCAGTTACCGGTGAAATTCCCTTTGGCGGAAGAAGTAATCAGTTTTTGCATAACGAAACTGCTTATGCAGCTCTTTTTGAGTTTTATGCTGATATTTTCAAAAAACGCGGTGACATAAAAAAAGCGGGCAAGTTCAAAAATGCGGCAAGAATTGCTGTCGACTCTATAATGCCTTGGCTCAAACAAGGCGAAATATATCACATAAAGAATTGTTATGCTAATGACAGTATGTTCGGATGCGAGAAATATGCATATTTTGATAAGTATATGATAACAACGGCCTCCTGGCTTTATCTTGCGTATGCTATGGCTGATGATGGCATTGAGGAAGTTGATTGCCCGGCAATATCAAAAAACTACATCTGTGAAACAAGCCATTATTTTCATAAAGTGATGTGCAAATTTGGAGACTATTTTGTTGAGTTTGATACAAATGCAGATGAGCATTATGATGCGAGCGGACTGGGTAGAATACATAAAAAAGGTGCACCGTCAGCAATTTGTTTGTCAGTACCTTTCAGTGGGCATCCAAACTACGCGCTCGATATAGAGAATCCGTCACAATTTTCTGTTTGCCCGGGTATAAAAACAAATGACGGATATGAGTATACATTTAGCCCGCAGGCAGAATATAAGCTTGTTGAAAAGAATATTCAAGACCAATTTATCAGGCTGAAATTTGAGATTAAAACCGAAAGTGGAACAACCTTGTATGAAACATTCACTATTTCTGATGGCGGTGTTGAGATTAACGCCTCCGGAGAGGGTGAAATTGAAATTCTCTTTCCTATGTTTGAATTTGACGGAAAGAATCACACAAACATATCTGTTTCGGAAAAAAGTGCCGTTATTTCATACAAAGGATATAAATGTATATATTCAACAGATAGCATAATTACTGATAAAAAGACGGTGTATGCTAACAGAAACGGTCACTATAATGCGGCAGCTGCAATCGGGAATAACAGCGTTTTACTAAAAATTGAAATTGTTAAGGAATAAGTAAAGCAACACGATAAAGTATTCATAAAAAGATTTGATGCATAAAAAGAAGGAGAAGTTTGTGATGTTGCATACAAAAGCTCATTTTGTTTACACTTCCTTATGTTGAATAAATAATATAATGTTTGTCAGATGTTATGAGTTATGATAAAATAGATTTAACCACTTTGATGCAATAAGCCAAAAGGAATTTTAATATATGGGAAAATTTGATGGATGGTTAATTTGCACGGATCTTGACGGAACTTTATTGAGAAACGACAAGACTATATCTCGTGAAAATACAGAAGCAATAGAGTATTTTAAACGCGAAGGCGGATATTTCACCTTTATCACGGGAAGAATGCCCTTTTTTGTTTCGTATGTTTTAGATACTGTGAAGCCAAATGTGCCTTTCGGATGTGTTAACGGAGCAGGCCTTTTTGATCGAAAAAGCGGAGAATATGTCTGGAAGGCAGATATGCCAGGGGATGTATCTGAACTTGTTGAAATTATTGATGAAAGCTTTCCGGGAGTGGGAATACAGATCAATACCTTTTATAAAACATATTTTTGCAAAGAAAATAAAACTATGGAAAATTTCAGAAGAGTGACAAAGCTTGAAAACCTTGTTTGCCATTACAATGATGTGCAGGAGCCGATAGCCAAAATTCTTTTTGGAAGTGAAAGCGAAGAAGAGATTAAAGCAATAGAGGAAACGCTTAAATCGCATCCGCTTGCTGATAAGTTCGATTTTATACGTTCTGAAAAAACTTTGTATGAAATACTGCCTAAAGGAATCGGAAAGGGAACATCAATTATAAAACTGAGCAGTCACCTGAATATTGATATTGATAAAATCATTGCAATAGGTGATTACAATAATGATATCTCAATGTTTAAGGCGGCGGGAATCGGAATTGCGGTTTCCAATGCCTGCAGGGAAGCTTTGGATACGGCTGATTTCATAACCGTAAGCAATGAAGAACACGCAATAGCCAAGGTTATAGATGATCTGGCAAAAGGAAAATATTTTAAGCTGGGTGGTGTCCTATAATGAAATTATCAACTAATGTAATGTGCTTTCAACAAGTGCTTGGACTTGAAAGAACAATTGAGGTTTTTGCAGAGGCGGGCTTTGAAGCGATCGAATTTAATAGCGATATAGAAGAATATTATACTGAAGCTCACGATAAGGAGTATTATAAGAAAATTAAAGAGCTTTGCGATGATCTTGGGATTGAAATCACTCAGGCCCATGCTCCTTTCAGATTTGCAAGAGATATGGCAGACGAAGAAAAAGCCAAAATTCATTTTAAAGAAATAATAAGAGGAATGGAGCATTCGTCATATTTGGGAACAAAAATGATAGTTGTTCATCCTTTATCTCATATTAATCTGAATACAGAAGAAAATGAAGATAAAATGTATGAATGCAATATGAAATATTACAGAAGTCTCATTCCTTACGCCGAAAAATATAACATGAAGATAGCAATTGAAAATATTCCCAACTGTATTACTAAAACCTCGAAAGGATTATTGAAATTATTAAATGATCTGAATAATGAGGCTTTTACCGTATGCTACGATGTCGGTCATGCAAATATATGCGGACAAAATCCTGCCGATATGATAAGGAAAATCGGAAAGCACATAGGTTGCACTCATATCCACGATAATGACGGAATCTCTGACTGCCATACTCTTCCGTATTACGGCAATATAGAATGGGAAAATGTTATGAGGGCTTTTGCTGACATTTCTTATGAAGGGAATCTGAATTATGAAGCAGGATTGTTTGTGCACAATATGCCCGTCAATTTAAGAAATGAGGGTGCTAAATATATGGCTAAGGTAGGTAAATATTTAATTGAACGATATTGCAGCTATAAGAATAATCAATAATTTTTTGTCCTGACTTGACACGAACTTTTATGGAAGTATTAATTAAAGGAGAACTAATATGCATTACATTACAACCGACAACAAATTTGGTATTGTTATTTTTTATTGGTGTGGTGCAATTAAGATATAATTTTTTGAAGAGGAAAGTATTATGAGCAACATTATTTCCCAAATATGTGGATTGATAGTTTCGGCAGCCGCCATGGCTTCAATGCAACTGAAAAATATTAAATTTATACTTATATGTCAGCTTATTTGTAATGGTGTTGGAGCAGCAAGCTATATATTGCTTGGTGGATTGTCAGGATGCGGAATTTATCTCGTTGCATTAACACAGGTTGTTGTGTGCTTTTTCTGTAGGGTAAAGAACAAAGAAATATCGGGTTGGGTTGCAGGAACTTTTTTTGCCCTTTACATTCTATGTTCAGTTATGACATATCAAGGACATGCCGATATTATTTCAGCATTGGCTTCCGTTACTTGTGCGCTAAGTCTTATACAGGAAAAACCATCAAGATACAGAATTTTTATGCTAATGAATGGAATTTTGTGGATGATATATGACGTGAACGTTAGTGCATATACAATGATAATATCACATATTGCTACAACGGTATCTGCAAGCGTAGGAATAATAAGATTGGATTTAATAGAAAGGAAGTAATAGTTATGAAATATACAAAATTGCCGCCGATAAAAACAGATAAAAAACTTGAGTTTAAGCATTTTCCAAGCAGATTTCATGCTGCAGTTTTTCGCTTGTGGGAAACTGTATCTTGCGAGAGAATTGCAAAAGCATTGGGCACTAAAATAGAGACGGTTAAAAATACTGCCGAGGAAATGGGTCTTCCTAACCAAAAATATATTGATAAATGGGAAAAGCGCGGATACATAACAACGATAAAAAATGCCTGGCAGATTCTTCCATATGATCAACTGCTTACCTTGCTTGACTGGAATGAAGAAAAACTTGCCACAGTTTTAAAAGAGGATGATTTTCTTTATATTAAACTTGGTCGCTTTAAGCCTTACTGTGAGCCGGTACAGGTTACGGAGTTAAATGATGAACAAAAGATACAGCTTGCAAATATAAAGAGTATAATGAAAGAACATTTTGCTGGAATGTTTGACGGAGCTGTGCCATTTGACTTTTTCGAAGAAACCAGCAGGGGTATGCAAGTTTTGAGTAATGATAATTTGCGTATGATATATTCTTACTGCGGCTTATATGCAGGAGCTCTTGATAATGATATTGACTTATCCTATCCTGACAAACTTCTTGATATGTATAGGTCCGTTGGTGTTAATGCTATATGGCTACCCGTTATTCTGTATCAGATTGTTCCATTTCCTTTTGACGAAAGCTACTCCGATGGCTGGCAAAAGCGTATTGATAGACTTAAAGAATTGATAAAAAAAGCCGATAAATATGGTATCAAAGTTTATCTTTACTTAAATGAACCAAGATGTATGCCTACAGAATTTTTTGATAAATATCCGCAGATGAAGGGTCGAACAACAGATATGTATTCTGCTATGTGTACAAGCACATCGGAGGTTTTAAAGTATCTTCGTAATAGCGTTTATGCACTTTGTGAGATGGTACCGGAGATTGGTGGTTTTTTTGCAATTACCTGCTCTGAAAATCTTACACATTGTAAGTCAAGAAATGAAGGAGAAGAATGTGAAAGATGCAAGAATACGCCTATATCACAGCTTGTAGCACAGGTTCTTTGTGCAATTTCGGAAGAGTCCCGAAAAGTAAACCCTAACATACGCACGATAGCCTGGACTTGGGCATGGGATGATTATATGACCAAGGATGAAATCAGAGAATGTATTGATTTGCTGCCAAAGGAAATAATTATTCAGTGCAACAGCGAGGCACAAAAGGAATTCACAATCGGTGGCATCACCGGAAACATCAGCGACTACAGTATGTCAATTCCTGGACCTGCACCACTTGCTTTAGATATCTGGAACTATGCCAAGGGAAAAGGTCACGAAGTTTCGGCAAAGGTTCAGGTGACTACAACCTGGGAATGCAGTACTTTGCCATTTGTGCCGGTATTTGACCTTATACGAGAACATATGAAGGGTCTTAAAGATGCCAATGTTGAACATTTAATGTTAAGCTGGACATTAGGAGGACACCCTTCTATAAATTTAAAAGTTGCATCATCCTGTATTTTGGATACAAGTGAAGAAAAATATGAGTTATTGTTAAGGGAAGAGTTCGGCGAATATGCAGAGAATGCTAAAAAGGCATCTAAGTTTTTTTCTGATGCATTCCGTGAATTTCCATTCCATGTAAAGAGCTTATATAGAGGCCCACAGAACGGTGGCCCGTCAAACCTGTTGTATCTTGAACCAAGTGGATTTGAATCTACAATGACAGGTTACGCCTATGATGATATTGATAGTTGGAGATCGATTTATCCTAAAAATGTGTATATAAATCAGTTTAAGAAACTGCGTGACGGCTGGAAAAAGGGACTTGAAGAAATAAAGCAAATGCCTGATTGTTCTTTCAAGCAGGCTGCTTGGGGAGCATATACAGTATTTAATTCGTCATATTTGCAGGCTGAGTTCGTGGATAAGAGAGATGCAAAGGATAGCGAGTACCTTATAAAGCTTATAAATGAAGAAGAACAAATGGCCCAGCTTATGTATAAACTTATGAAAGAAAACAGCTTATTTGGATATGAAGCTTCAAATCATTATTATTTTAATAAAACTATGCTTGCTGAAAAGGTGATTAACTGTGAGCATATTTTAGTGGAATTGAAAAATAGGGAGGAATGAAATTAACACCTCATCAGTCACTTCGTGACAGCTTCCCCTCAAGGGGAAGCCTTTCGGGATAACATTTAATTGGTAATTTTATCGGCACTTTTAAAAACGCCGATAAAAAGTGCCGATAAACCATTAAATTTTTTGTCCCTAACTTGAAAAATCATAAATAAATATATGCACACAAAGTGATTTCAAAACGGAGAAAGCGATATGAACATAAGAAAAGCGAAGAGCGAGGATTTGAATTCGATTCTTGAAATCTATGCAAAAGCCCGCGAATATATGCGAAGCACCGGGAACCCGACCCAGTGGGGGAATGATAAGCCGAGAAAAGAGCTTCTTGAGGATGACATAAGAAAGGGTGAGCTTTTCGTCGGAGAAAACGAGAAAGGCGAGCTTCATTTCGTCTTCGCGTTTATATTGGGTGAAGACCCGACGTATGCATATATCGAGGACGGAAGCTGGCCGTCTGACGAGCCATACGGAACGATCCACCGCATTGCAAGTGACGGAACTGTTTCAGGGGTGGTCAGAGAAGCGGTTGAGTTTGGAAGAAAGACGATTTCAAACATCAGGATAGACACGCACGAAAACAACAAAACGATGCAACACGTTCTTGATAAGCTCGGTTTCAGACGGTGCGGAATAATCTATATTGACGACGGCTCGCCGAGAATTGCATACCAGCTCCGCAGCTTGTAAAGCGCCAAAGAAAAATAAGCAAAGAGAGAAAAATATATGAAAAAATTTGAGGGAATACTTATCTGCACGGATCTTGACGGGACGCTTCTGCGCAATGACAAGAGCATTTCAAAGCGCAATATCGAGGCGATAGAATATTTCAAAGCCGAGGGCGGCTTCTTCTCGATTGTGACGGGGCGTGCTCCGCAGATAGCCGCTGTGGTCTGCGAAAAGGTAAATCCCAATGCTCCGATAGGCTGCATGAACGGCGGAGGAATATATGACTGGGCAGAGAGAAAATACGTCTGGGCAAAGACTGTGCCCGATGATATCCGCGATATCATCAGGAAGGTTATGCGCGAGGTGCCGAGCGTCGCAGTTCACATAAATACCTTCGGACCGCTCTATTTCCTGCGCGACAACAGCGCGATGACGAGGTTCCGTGCATTGACAGGGCTGCCCGATCTGCAAAAGGATTGCGATGATATCACCGAGCCGATAACGAAGGCATTCTTCGCCGATGATGATGAAGCGGCGATAGAAAAGGTTATGGAGGTTCTTGCAAAGCACCCGAAGAGAGATCTCTTCAGCTATATACGCTCCGAAATCGATAAATATGAGGTGCTTCCGAAAGATATAAGCAAGGGAACGGCGCTTCTTAAAATCGCGGAGATCGTCGGTGCAACGAAGACCATAGCCGTCGGAGACTACAACAACGACATACCGATGTTTGAGTCGGCGCAGATCAGCATTGCGGTTGCCAATGCCTGCGAAGATGCGCTTGCGGCGGCGGATATCGTGACGGTCAGCAATGAAGAGGATGCAATGGCGAAAATAATCGAGGATATCGAGAAAGGGATAATCAAATGAAAATAACAATACTCGACAGAAACACAGTCACAAACGAGGATATTTCCTTTGCGGAAATCGAGGCGCTCGGCGAAGTCACCTATTATGACGTTCTTCCGCCCGCGGAGCTCATCGGTGCGATCGGCGATGCCGATGCCGTCGTCTGCAACAAGGCATATCTTGACCGCGGAATAATCGAGGCTTGCACGAAGCTTCGCTTTATCGGGCTTTTTGCCACGGGATATAACAACATCGATACCGTGGCGGCAAAGGAACGCGGCATAGTTGTCTGCAATGTTCCCGGATATTCGACGGAGGCGGTGGCGCAGCTTACCTTCTCGATGATTCTTGCGCTCTCCGGAAGCTTCTGTGACTACACGAATTCCACGAAGAACGGCGGATGGATAAAATCGGAGACCTTCTCCTATTTCCCGTTCCCGCTCCGCGAGCTGAAGGGCAAGACACTCGGTATCTTCGGCTATGGAAGCATAGGCCGTGAGGTTGCAAAGCTTGGCCGCGCATTCAATATGGAAATCATAACCTGCACGAGGACGCCTGCAAAGGTAACTGATGCCGAGGTCGTTTCGCGTGAGGAGCTTTTCCGCCGCTCGGATTTCCTCTCGCTCCATGCGCCTCTCACGGAGGAGACAACAAAGATGATAAATGCGGAAACACTTTCGATGATGAAAGAGACCGCTTATATAATCAACACATCGCGCGGCGGTGCAATCGACGAAGCGGCTCTTGCCGAAGCTCTTAATAATGGCAGGATTGCAGGTGCGGGGCTTGATGTTCTTTCCGTTGAGCCGATGCTTGCGGAAAATCCGCTCTTCGGCGCGAAGAATTGCCTCATAACGCCGCACATCGCGTGGGCACCGGTCGAAACAAGGATGCGCCTCATAACGATGGTTGCGGAAAACATCAGGGCTTTCGCGGAAGGCAAGCCGATAAATGTTGTAAACAAATAAGATAAAACGGCAGACGTTCATTTTTTAAACGTCTGCCGTTGTTGTATTTATTTTCCGTAATGTACGTGCAAAAGCTCGTGCGCGCGATCTTTGATGATGTCGTTGTAGATTGCCGTGATAAGCGGGTTTTCATCAGAGGTGCGGACACTAAGGAGTCTGTCTGCTTCGTAGAGACCCTTTGCGCGCTCCTTGCGGCCTTCCTGCATAACGTAAGGCTGACCTGCGCCGTTTATGCAACCGCCGGGGCATGCCATAACCTCGATGAAATCGAAGTGCTCGCCTGCCTGAACTCGCTTGATGACTCTTTCTGCGTTTGCAAGTCCGCTGACAACAGCAATGTGGAGGGTTTTGTCGCCATATTCAAGGTCAAATTCCTTGACTCCTTCCATACCGCGCTGACCCTGATTTGCGACGGAGAGGAGAGATGCGCGTGTCTTCGTCGCGGCAACGCGGCGGAGAACTGCTTCCGTGACACCGCCGGTAACACCGAAGATTACGCCTGCGCCCGAAATGGTTCCGAACGGCATATCGACTGCTTCCGGCTCAAGAGATTCAAAGTCGATTCCCGATTCCTTGATCATACGGATAAGTCCGTTTGTCGTGATAACTGCATCGACATCCGGTGTGCCGTCTGTTGTGAATTCATCGCGGGTTGCCTCTGATTTCTTTGCAGTGCAGGGCATAATTGCGACATGGAATGTCTTTTCTCCGTTCTGCTTTGCGCGATCCTTAAGGAGCGCCGCAAGCATCTGCATCGGGGATTTGCAGGAAGAGACGTTATCGAGAAGCTCGGGATGCTTATTCTCGCAATATTTGACCCAACCCGGGCAGCAGGAGGTGATGAGCGGGAGTTTTCCGCCGTTTTCGAGACGCTCGAGGAATTCATTTGATTCCTCGATGACAGTGAGGTCTGCGCTGAGTGATGTATCATAGACCTCATCAAAGCCCATAAGGCGAAGCGCCGCAACGATCTAGCCCATAACATTTTCGCCTTCGCGGACACCGAGTTCTTTTCCGACAGCGACACGGACTGCGGGTGCAATCTGAACTGTCGTCTTAAGCTCGGGATTATCAACTGCTTTCCAGACGGAAGAGATATGATTTTTAACAACGAGTGCACCTGTCGGGCAGATGGCAACGCACTGACCGCAGCCTACGCAGGGCGATTCGGAAAGCGGTTTTCCGAAAGCCGTGCTGATGCTCATTTTTGAGCCACGGAATGCAAAGTCGATCGCGCCGACATTCTGAACCTCGTGGCAGACTCTGACGCAGTCGCCGCAGAGGATGCATTTTGAAGGATCGCTTGTTATCGAATCGGAGGATTCGTCCTTCGGGCGAGCATTTCCCGATGTATTCGGGAAGCGGACACCGTCAATATTATATCTCATTGCAAGATCCTGGAGCTTGCAACGAAGGTTGTTCTTGCAGGTTGTGCAGTCATTGCAGTGGTTTGCGATGATAAGCTCGAGAATATTGCGGCGATAGCGGCGAAGTCTTTCCGTGTTCGTCCTGATCTTCATTCCGGGCTTCGGCGGAGTCGAGCAAGCCGCATCGAGGCCGCCCCATTCGTTTTCAACCATACACATACGGCAAGCACCGTAGATGGAAAGGTCGGAATGATAGCAGAAGGTCGGAAGCTTTATGCCTGCTTTTCTGATAACTTCGAGGAGGTTCTTTTCTCCTTCTATCGGCACGGGAATACCGTCAACTGTGATATATTCTTTGTTGGACATATTCTTAAGCCTCCTTTATAGCCTTGAACGGGCAAGCATCAAGACAGCTGCCGCAACGGATACATTTTGAAAGATCGATTGTAAACGGTTCTTTGATTTTGCCCGAGATTGCATCGACAGGGCACTGACGCGCACACTTCGAGCAACCCTTACAGAGCTCGGGATCGATATAGATCTTCTTGAGCTTCTGGCAAGCACCCGCGGGGCAGCGCTTTTCATATATATGAGCCTCATATTCCTCGCGGAAGTTCTTTATTGTGCTGATGATCGGGTTGGGAGCGGATTTGCCGAGACCGCAAAGAGCCGTGTGGACAATCGTGTCCGCAAGCTCTTCGAGAAGCTCGATGTCGCCGTCGCGTCCCTCACCTGCAACTATGCGCTCGAGAATCTCAAGCATACGCTTTGTGCCTTCGCGGCAGGGAACGCATTTTCCGCAGGATTCATTCTGCGTGAAGTTCATGAAGAAGCGCGCAACCTCAACCATGCAGGTCTTATCATCCATAACAACGAGACCGCCAGAGCCGATCATCGCGCCGACACCCTTGAGTGTGTCAAAGTCGAGCGGGAGATCGAGATGCTCGGCAGTTAAGCAAGCGCCGCTCGGCCCGCCGATCTGGACTGCTTTGAACTGCGCACCGTCGCGCATTCCGCCGCCGATACCGAAGATTATTTCGCGGAGAGTCGTTCCCATCGGGACTTCGATAAGGCCGGTGTTCATAATATTTCCCGTAAGTGCGAATGCCTTTGTTCCCGGGCTCTTTTCTGTTCCTATGCCGAGATACCAGTCAGCACCATTGGTGATAATGAGCGGAACGTTTGCGAAGGTCTCAACGTTGTTGAGAACGGTAGGCTTGTCGAAGAGACCGTGTTCAACCGTGCGCGGGGGTTTGACGCGCGGGAAGCCGCGCTTGCCCTCGATGGATGCGGTGAGCGCACTGCCCTCGCCGCAGACGAATGCACCTGCGCCGCGGCTGATATGGAGATTGAAAGTGAATTCGGTTCCGAGAATGTTTTCGCCGAGAAGGCCGAGCTCTTCTGCCTGTGAAATGGCTGTGCGGAGTCGCTCAACGGCGAGCGGATATTCAGCGCGGACATAGATATAACCCTCGCTTGCGCCGCACGCGATGCCGGCGATGATCATACCCTCGATCATTCTGTGGGGATCGCCACCCATAATGCTTCCGTCCATAAATGCGCCGGGATCGCCCTCGTCGCCGTTACAGACTATGTATTTCTGTGCGGAGTTCTGACGGCGGACCTGCTCCCACTTGCGACCTGCGGGGAAACCGCCGCCGCCTCGACCACGGAGATTGGATTTTTTGATCTCATCCGTTATGGATTCGGGAGACATCTCGAAAAGTGCCTTTTCCAAAGCGGTATATCCGCCGACGGCAATATATTCGCGGATGGAATCCGCATTGATCGTTCCGCACTGATCGAGAACGATGTGTGTCTGATTCTTGTAGAACGGAATATCGCTGTTCTTCTTGAACATATCGCATCCGCACTTGTATGCGAGGCGGTCGATATATTCGCCGCCGAGAATTGTTTTCTCAATGATCTCTTCGCAGTCGGAAAGCTGAACCTTTGTGTATAACCAGCCTTCGGGGTCTATGCGAAGAAGCGGGCCGATTTCGCAGAAACCGTGGCAACCGCTCTTTTTAAGGTCAATAATGTCGCCGTGGGGATCGACCTCGAGATCGACGGCAACGGAAAGACCGCGCTCGGAAAGGAGCTCCTTCAATCTGTCGTATATCTTCATGGAGCCGCCTGCAACGCAACCCGTACCCGCGCAGACGATGATTCTTTTTGATTGCGCGGCATATGCCTTTGCATACTCTTCGCGAAGTGCGGAAAGTTCGCTTCTCGATTTAAGCATTTGCAAGTTCCTCCTTAAGCTTTTTGATGAGTTCGGATGCCTTGTCCGGAGTCATAGCCGAATAAACATCCTCATTGACCATAATGACCGGAGCAAGGCCGCAAGCACCAAGGCAGGAAACCGTCTCAACCGTGAAGTTAAGATCGTCTGTTGTGTGCTTGTCAGCACTCAGACCGAGCTCCTGGCGGAAACGCTCAAGAATCGGAAGTGAATGGCGGACATGGCAAGCCGTTCCGTCGCAAATTTTGATGACATATTTGCCCTTCGGCTCAAGCGAGAAATTCTCATAAAACGTCGCAACACTATAGATTCTCGCTTCGCTCATATCAAGCTTTTTTGCAAGACGGGGGAAGACCTCCTGCGGAAGATAGTGGTAATGCTCCTGAACTTCCTGCAGAATGGCGATGATTGCCTGCTGCTTGCAATCGTGAGCTTCGATGATTGCATCAACTATTGTGAAATCGAAATTGTTCTGCACCTTAAAAATCTCCTTTCCTGAGAGAGAAAGCTGCCGACAGTTTCCGTTGCTTTGATCAAGATATAAGAATTTATAATATCTTGATTTGCGCGGAAGACAGCTTCCGGTATTATTTATTATTGTAGGTATTATATATGAAAATATTAAACTTGTCAATATATGTCGGAGCTATAAAAGAAGTAACCCGCGAAACCGCCGCGCTTCGTGAACGGCGATTTTGCGGGTTATTCGTTTTTTTTATTTCTTAACAGAGGAATATGAGATAAAGAAGAGTCATTGCCGTAATGATAATGAGATTGCTCATAATAACTGGTCGAAGTGCGCCACGGATGCACCGCTTTTTTTTACCTTCGCAATTCTGCAGGACAAAATCATCCGCAACGGCGCAGGCCTCGCGCAGAACGGAATCCGAATCCCTTGCGCCTCCGTCGAGTGCGCTTTCGTTCAGGATGAAAATCGCCTCGGCGAAAAGACTGTCATCCGGCGTCCTGACGACGATAACCCTCTTTGAAACACCCTTGACCATTGCCGACCCCTCCGCATTTATATTATATGTTTGATTATTTCCGTAAGCATGGGTATTTATTCATTTTCTGAAATTTCAATTACCGCGACGGTCATATCATCGTTCTTTCCGCAGGTGGCAAGCGAAAAAGCGGCGATCGCATCAGCGAGCATCTTCGGAGATTCAGCCTCCGTCTTTGAGAGAAATTCGGGGAATCCCGATTCTTCATCACCGTCGCATATGCCGTCGCTCGTCATTATGAGATAATCGCCGGGAAGGAGTGTCAGCGTTGTCTTATCGGGCTCGGAAGCCGAGCCGATGCTCATCCCTGCGGGGAGTGAGCTTGTGCTTATCCTGCGAAGCTTTTCTCCGCGTTTGATATATGTCGGCGCGCCGCCGAATTTGAATATATCGCAGACGCCGGAAAACAGGTCAATATATGCAAGGTCAAGCGTCGCAAAGGATCCCGAATATTCCGTTTTCAGCGAGAATGCCGTGTGGAGCGTCTGCAGTGCGCGTGCGGGCGGTATATCGGATCTGAGAAGATCCTCAAGAAGTCTTATGCTCGTTGCGCTCTCGCAGGCGGCGAGCTTGCCTGAGCCCATTCCGTCCGAGAGAAGAAGTGCGCAGATCCCGTTTGCGGGGTGAAAGAAGCTTCCGGAATCTCCGCTCATATCCGAATCGCCCCGCTTTTTTGTCGCGGCGCCGAAGAGGGCGCGAAGCGGAGGCTTTTCGCGGATGACTATATCATCGAGGATTTCTGTGTGTGAGATTATCGGAGGTGAGAGCTGTGTTTCCGTTGCCAGAGAAAAATGAACAAGAAATTTTTCGGAGTTTTCAATAACCGGATTCAGATCCTTGCCGCAGAGATGGATGTTTTTGTGACCGCGGGAATCACGGTAAACGGCAGTCTCACAGAGAATTCCGAAGGATGCAAGAATATCGCGGAGGGAGTTTTCAGCCTCCTCGTCAAACCGCGCGGCATCGGCAATATCGGACGAAACCGAAGAGAATATTTCCGCGACCTCGGCATATTGTTTTGTGAGAAGCTCGTGGCTTTCGCGAAGCTTGCCTTCATAGAGCCTGCGATAGCGGATCGAGAATATTTCGCGGTTTATCGAATTTATAAAATCCTCGATATGGAGGCAACGCGAGGAAAAATACATCGGAAAATCCTTTGAGCGGAGCGTACCGTTTTTCCGTATTGATTCGCCGGCGTTGTTGAGTGCATCGCGCGTCGCCTCATAATCGCGTTCCCAGCATATCGAGCAGAGCTTGCAATCCCGGCACAGCTCCTTTGAAGCGCGGTTGAACAGAGCAGGGATATCGACGGTTGATTCCTTCGGGTTGCGCCTGCGCGTTTCGGAGATAAGCGTGCCGAGAGTTCCGAAGGCATTTGCCGCGATGCGGAGCCGCTCCGAGGCATATAAACGGATATGAGAATCCCGACCTGCTTTTTCACGGATGAAGAAACGATGCGCAAAGCGCGGGAATATCCCTGCGAGCGGGAAGAATAAGAATGAGGAGAGCAAAAGCTCCGAAAGCATCGGGAAAAGCGAAGCGGGATTCAGGCAAACCGAGACGAAAAGCGCGGAAAGACCGCCTGTAACCGCCGCGCAGAGCTTTCCTTTCCCGATTCCGAGAGATGAGAAAATTCCGAAAATGACATATATGATGCATGGCTCCGGAGAGGACGCGGCAAGGGAAAGCGCGATTCCGAAAACTCCCGAAATGAGCGCAGATGCGCCCGCGCCTCCGCAAGCAGAGGTGAGAAGAATAAAAAGAAAGGCAAATGCTCTTCCGGCGGAGAAACCGCCCGGTAAGGTCAAGCCGAACACTGCAACGGAGAAAACAGCGGCATACGAAAAAAACGAAAGCGCAAGGCTTTTCGGATGCGTGAGTGCATTCTCCGCGGGAAATGTAAATGCCGCGAACACAGTTGCCGCCGCGATCTCAAATGCTGAAACCGCCGTGTCATGGAGCGCAAAACCCGAATCGAGAACAAAGACAAAGTCAATGCAGAGAAACGGGATAAGAACGGAAAGCGGTGCGAAAAGCCGATGCTTTGAAAGACTCGTTTCACCGAAGACGAAGCGAGCGGTAAAGATGAGAATCGCGCAGGCTATGTATTTGAGAGAATTGATATCATCGAGAAGCGAGAGATAGCCGAAGCTTGCGCCGAGAAGTGATGCAACAGCGGAGGGAAGTGCGGATGATACGGCGCAGAATGAAAGCCCGAAAGGGGCGGAGTTTCCGAAAACAACTGCGCGGGATATGATGAAACCGCCGAGAAATTTCAGCGGAAGGCAGAGGAGTGGCGCGGCGCGCGGAGAGGTGATGAGCGATTTTGCAAAAACCATAAAAGCTTTTGATCTTCTTTCTTTTTTGACATCCATGATAACATTGTGTCCTTTCATATTATTTTTATGAAACAAAGTATAAACGGAGAATGCTGAAAACAAGCACGGGAAATGGTTGATGAAAGATGAATAAAAAGAAAGAAAGTGAGAAAAAATTATTGAAAGGGGGAAATGGATGGGAAAAATGAGCCGTAAAAGGCGGTTTTTGCGATGTAAAATTTGCCCGAAAATACCGTTATCGTCAAAATGTATAAAAATTTTTTGTTAAATAATTGATTTTCTTCCAAATTGCTCTTGATATTTGCACGAAAACATAATAAAATAGTAAATAGCAAAAATTGCAGTTAAAACGAAAGGGGTTAACATAACAATGAGTTTAACAACAAACAAGTATGTAAACGATTGGGTTAAGGAAATCACCGAATTGGTTAAGCCTGACACTGTCGTTTGGATCGACGGCAGCGAGGAGCAGCTCGAAGCACTCCGCGCTGAAGCTTGCGCAACAGGCGAGATGATTAAGCTCAACCAGGAAAAGCTTCCGGGTTGCTATCTCCACAGAACGGCTATCGATGACGTTGCACGTGTCGAAGACCGTACATTCATCTGCGCTCCGACAAAGGAAGAAGCAGGCGCAACAAACAACTGGATGGATCCCGCTGAGATGTATGCAAAGCTCACAAAGCTTTATGACGGCAGCATGAAGGGCAGAACAATGTATGTTCTTCCGTTCTCCATGGGTGTTGTCGGCTCTCCGTTTGCTAAGGCAGGTATCGAGATCACCGACTCTATCTATGTTGTTCTCAACATGAAGATTATGACTCGCATCGGCAAGGCTGTTCTTGACAACCTCGGCGACAGCGCAGATTTCGTTCACGGTCTCCACAGCCGTGCAACAATGAATCCGGAAGAGAGATACATTGTACAGTTCCCGCAGGACAATACAATCTGGTCAATCAACTCCGGTTACGGCGGCAACGTTCTTCTCGGTAAGAAGTGCTTTGCTCTCCGTATCGCTTCCTATCAGGGCCGCAACGAAGGCTGGATGGCTGAGCATATGCTCATCCTCGGCGTCAAGGCTCCGAACGGTGAGAAGAAATACATCGCAGCAGCATTCCCGTCTGCTTGCGGTAAGACAAACCTCGCTATGCTCATCCCCCCGAAGGCTTATGCTGACAAGGGCTATGAAGTTGAGTGCGTAGGTGACGATATTGCATGGCTCCGCGTCGGCGATGACGGCCGTCTCTGGGCTATCAACCCCGAAGCAGGCTTCTTCGGCGTTGCACCGGGAACAAACAAGAAGTCCAACCCGAATGCTCTCGCAACATGCCAGCAGGGAACGATCTTCACAAACGTTGTTCATAACACAGAGGACAACACAGTTTGGTGGGAAGGCCTTGATAAGAACCCGCCGAAGAACGCTATCAACTGGAAGGGCGAGCCGTGGGATTGCGAGTCCGGCGAGAAGGGTGCACATCCGAACAGCCGCTTCACAGCTCCGGCTAGCGAATGCCCGTGCATCTCTCCGGAATTTGAGAGCCTCAAGGGTGTTCCGATATCCGCAATCGTATTCGGCGGCCGCCGCGCTAAGACTGCTCCGCTCGTTTACCAGTCCTTCGACTGGAACCACGGTGTATTCGTAGGTTCTGCTATGGCTTCCGAAACAACAGCTGCAGCTGCAGGTGCAGTCGGCGTTGTCCGTCGTGACCCGATGGCTATGCTTCCGTTCTGCGGCTACAATATGGGTGACTACTTCGCACATTGGATCGAAATGGGCGAGAAGATCACAAAGAAGCCGAAGATCTTTAACACAAACTGGTTCAGAACTGATGAGGACGGCAAGTTCCTCTGGCCGGGATTCGGCGATAACCTCCGCGTTCTCGAATGGATCCTCAAGCGTTGCGACGATGAGATCGGCGCAAACGAGACAGCAATCGGTTATGTTCCGAAGGCTGAGGACATCAACCGTGAGGGCATCGAGGATGAAGTAACAATGGATATCCTCAATGAAATCCTCTCCGTCGATGCAGACCTCTGGAAGGAAGATGCAGCGAACCTCGAAGAGTTCTATGCAAAGATTCAGAGCGTCGGCAACAGAATGCCGAAGGAAATGTACGATCAGCTCGAAGGCCTCAAGTCAAGACTTGGCTAATCAAAATAAACTTAAAGCGCAGTGCGATTTGCACTGCGCTTTTTGCTTTTATCTATTTCTTTGTTCGCGGATACGGTTTCTTTTCATCGGTGAGTCCTGCGAGATAATCCATACTCGTTCCGAGTGCGGTTGCGATTTTGATGCACTGTTCAAATGTATAATAACGTTTCCCTCGTTCTATTTTTGAATAATCGCTTTGGTCAATTCCTGTCAGCATCTGCATTTTTATTTGTGTGAAACCACGCTCTTTTCTCAATTCCTTTAATCTGTTCATTTTATCACCCCACTATTATTATGGCAAAATGACCTATTGACATTAGGGTGAAATTGACCTATTATAGAAATGAAAAATTAGTAGTGGGTGAAGAATAATGGCAGGTAATAATGCGCTGAATAAAGCAAGTAAGGCGAAAATGATGAGTTTTACACTCAGCTTTCCGATATAGAAAACGAATTGAAGCATTATAAGGAATATTTTAAAGATAAAACAGTTTTCTGTAACTGTGATGATCCTTATGAGAGCAATTTTTTTAAATACTTTGCGATGAATTTCAACATACTCGGAATAAAAAAGCTGATTGCAACCTGCTATGCAACATCACCTGTTGCAAACACGCAGATTGCTCTTTCCGGGTGGGATGAGTCCGAATATGGGATTGCAAAAGAAGGAAAAACGGTATATAAGAGCGTTTACCGATACGATGAAAAGAAAGGTATATGAAAAACAAAATGGTATCTGTCCTCATTGCAAAGCAGAGAAAAGAGAAAAGGTGCATTGGGAGCTTGAAGAGATGGAGGCAGACCACATAACACCTTGGTGCGAGGGTGGAAAAACAGAGGTTTCAAATTGTCAGCTGCTCTGCCGTGAGCACAACAGGAGAAAATCAAACAAGTAGGCAAATGCGGAGGAAAATAAAAATGCCGGCGTGTACTTTTTTCGGGCACAGAACTGTCGCAAACGAGGTTTCAAATGTTCTATACGAGGAAATCAAAGCTCTGATAAAAGAGCATGGAGTCGAATTTTTCTATGTCGGGAACAATGGTGATTTTGATAGAATGGTAAGGCGTGTGCTTCGTGATTTAAAAAAAGAATATCCCGAAATAAAGTATTCGGTTGTTCTTGCGTATCCGCCGGGTGATGATGGCAATGATTACTCCGATTCGATATATCCGGAGGGGATAGAGCTTGTTCCGAAACGTTTTGCAATTTCGTGGAGAAACGAATGGATGCTTAAGAAATCCGAATATGTCATTGGATATATTGACCATCCGTTTGGCGGTGCGTATAAATTCTTTGAAAAAGCGCGGAGACAGAAAAAGAAAGTGAGAAATATTGCCGAATTATAAATAAAGCGCAGTGCGATTTCGCACTGCGCTGAGTATTTCTTGGCTTATAAAAGCTTTTTGCGGAGCTCTTCACCGCTTGCGGGGTGGAGATAGGCGGGCGCGATGTCAAAGACGGTCTTTGCGCCGCTTGCGCCCTCCTTGTTGAGCCTGTATGCCGCTCTTGCATATGCGGTGAGAACGCTTGCCGTAAACTCGGGGTTGGAATCGAGCTTAAGGCTATATTCGATAACGTGGGAGTTCTTTCCGTTATTCGTCGTTCCCGTTCTGAAGACTCTTCCGCCGTGGGGAATACCCGCATGGTCGCGGAGAAGCTCTTCCTGTGAAATGAAATGGACAGTTGTGTCATAATCCGCGAAGTAGTTCGGCATATTGACGATTTCGCTCTCGATCTTCTCAAGGTCTGCGCCTTCCTTTGCAACGACGAAGCATTCTCTTGTGTGCTTCTCGCGCGTTGTGAGAGTCGGGTTGTTGCCTGCGCGGACACTGTCAAGCGCGGCATCGACGGGAATTGTATACTGCCTTGCATCAAGCACACCGTCAATTCTTCTTATCGCATCGCTGTGTCCCTGGCTGACGCCTTTTCCCCAGAAGGTGTAGTCATTTCCTTCGGGGAGGATCGCCTGACCGTAGAGACGGTTGAGTGAGAACATTCCCGGGTCCCAACCGACGGAGATTATCGCAATTTTGCCCGATTCCTTTGCCGATGCATCGACATTTGCAAAATGCTCAGGGATTTTTGCGTGAGTGTCAAAGCTGTCTATAACGTTGAAGCTTTTGGCAAGCTCGGGAGTCTGCGTCGGAAGATCGTTTGCGCTTCCTCCGCAGAGAACAAGGACATCGATTTCGTCCTTCATTTCCAAGGCCTTTTCCATAGAATAGACGGGGACGCCCGAAACAGTTTTGACGGATTCGGGATCGCGCCTTGTGAAGAGCGCGCAAAGCTCCATATCACTTGCGGCATTGACCGCGCATTCAACCCCGCGACCGAGGTTTCCGTAGCCTGCAATTGCAACTCTGATTTTCATATCGGATTTTCTCCTTTTAAAACAAGTATAAATAAAAATGATAAAATATTAAAACATATTTTTTTTGATAAGTCAATAACTTTGAGGTCAAATTAAAAATTCCTGCGCGATGGGAGTTTTTACGAATTTGCGTATATCCGCTCCGAGACTTTCGGCAATCCGACATTTCATGTATATTGAGGTGAAGGCGCAGAAGGGAAGAACCTCGATAGAAAGCTCGCCGAAAAGCTTTGAGCTTTCATATTGAACACCGCCGCGGTTATTGACGAGAAATACCGGAATGTTCTTTTCTTTTGCGCGTTTGCAGAATTCGCGGAAAAAGTTACTTTCGGTGTTGAGTGTCCCCGAATGGTACGGACGGAGTATGACCGCAGAGATATTCTCGAGCGGGTAGGAGAATCCGTCATCCGGGCGGCTTTCAATGACGAGAATATGTGAGTTTTCAGAGAAAGTCACAGCACCCGCTGCCACGCCGTTTTCGCTTTTGCGGAAATTGGGGTTGAGTTTTATTTCACCGTCAAAATATGCAAACGGCGCATTATCAAGCGAGAAAAGCTCCGCCGTCGCCTCCGTGTATTGCGAAAGTCTTGTGCCGAGGTGGATTGAGGTGACATCGGATGATGCGTTTTTATAGCTGACATAGACTCCCGGAGAAGGGCTTTTTCTGATAAACTCCACCGCCGCATAAAAATTTGCGTTTCCGTTTGCGCCATTGTCTTCCAATGTGTAATCCGAGGAGACGAGGACGAGCGGAACGGATATATCCGCAAACATAAAGGAAAGCGCCGCTGAGGTATAAAGAAGCGAATCTGTCCCGTGGGTGACGATGATTCCGTCATATTTTTCCGAAAGCTTTTCGGAAATGCATTTTCCGAGAAGCGAAAGCTCACTTGCCGAAAGCTGTTCGCTGAGAATGCTGTAAGGTTCGGTTGTTTTAAACGAAACTCCGTTTTGACCTGCCATCTCGCGATATTTTCCGAGAAGGAGATATTTTGCGCTGTCATCGTTTGAGATCCAGTCGCCTTTCTGAAGGCTTCCGATAGTCCCTCCCGTAAAGATAACCAATATATTCATATGAATTCCACCTTTTATGATTCCTGATATTATCATAACACATAATGCACCAAATTAAAAGAGATTGACAAAGAAGCGGACTCAAGATTATAATGTATAATTGAGTAGGTTTATGATTTTCAAGAGGTGACGGAGATGACGCTCGAAAAGTTTTTTGAAGAAAACAAAAAAGTCGCAATTGCGCTTTCGGGCGGAATCGATTCAATATTCCTTATGCATATGGCGAAAAAATGCGGTGCCCGGGTGCGCGCATATTTTGCAAAAAGTGAGTTTCAACCGGAATTCGAGCTTTCCGATGCAAGCATTGCCGCAGAGAAGGCGGGAGTGCCGCTTCGCATAATAAAGCTTTCCGCGCTTGAAAGCTCCGGGATTGCAGAAAACGGAAAAGACAGGTGTTATTTTTGCAAATTGCGCATGATGGGCGCAATAAAAGATGCTGCAAAAGAAGATGGCTTCGAGCTCCTTTGCGATGGCACGAATGCCTCGGATGATATAGAAGACAGAGCGGGATGGCGCGCGATTTGCGAGCTTTCCGTCCACTCGCCGCTTCGCGAATGCGGAATAGGGAAAGGTGAGATAAGGCGGTGCGCAAGGGAAGAGGGGATATCCCTCTGGGATAAATGCTCCTATGCATGCCTTGCGACGAGGATAAAATGCGGCGAGAGAATAACGGAGGAGAAGCTTTTAAGAGTTTCCAAAGCCGAAGAATTTCTGAGAAAGCTCGGTTTTTCCGATTTTCGCGTGCGGCTTTCGGAAAACAGCGCAAGGCTTGAGCTTCGCCGCGCGGATGAGAAAAGATTTTTGCGCGAAAAAGAAAATATATTGGAAGAACTCGGGAAATATTTTGATGAAATAAAAGAAGATTGGGAGGTTCGGGATGAAAAACTCACTGACTGACATTCTGAATAAAGTTCGGGACGGCAAAATGAGTGTCGCAGATGCGGCGATACTTCTGAAGACCGAACCATTCCGCGATATTGATTTTGCAAAGGTAGATACTCACCGCAGACTTCGTAACGGAGCTTGCGAGGTGATTTACGGCGAGGGAAAAACAGCTTCGCAGATAAGCTCGATAATTGAGACTCTCAAACAATCGGGGGAGAAAAATGTCCTCATAACGAGGCTTTCGGAAGAAAAGGCAGAATCGCTTTGTGACGTAAAATATTATAAAGAAGCAAGAATCGGTATTCACGGCGAAATGCAGAAGCCGGACGGAATAGGGAAAGTTGTCGTCGCGACGGGCGGAACGAGTGATATTCCGGTTGCGGAGGAAGCGGCGCTTACTGCGGAATTTCTCGGCAACGAAGTAGTGCGGTTATATGACGTCGGCGTTGCCGGTCTGCACAGGCTTCTTTCCAATCTTGATGAGCTTATGGGAGCCTCGGTCGTCATTGCCGTTGCGGGGATGGAGGGCGCTCTTGCAAGTGTAGTCGGCGGCCTTTGCGATTGCCCCGTCATCGCGGTGCCGACAAGCGTAGGCTACGGCGCGGCATTTGAAGGGATGGCGGCTCTCCTTTCCATGATGAATTCCTGCGCGAGCGGAGTTTCCGTTGTCAACATAGATAACGGCTTCGGCGCAGGTTATCTTGCTAATATGATAAACCATATGGAGGTGCGAAAATGAAGCTTCTGTATCTTGATCTTTCGATGGGCGCGGCGGGAGATATGCTTGCGGCGGCTCTTTCGGGGCTTCTTGATGATGACGAAAAGCTCATTTCAGAGCTTTCGGGGATCAATATCCCGAATGTTACATTCTCGCTTGCTCCGATGATGAAATGCGGGATAAAATGCCGCCACCTCTCAGTTAAGATCAACGGTGAAGAAGAGGGTGAGCATCACCACCACGGGCACTGTATGCGAGATATCGAAGAAATCGTCGCAGGGCTCAATGCAGATGAAACAATAAAGCGGGACATTATGAATGTCTATAATATAATTGCAGAGGCTGAAAGCCGTGTCCACGGAAAGAACACCCGCGAGATTCATTTCCACGAGGTGGGGATGATGGATGCCGTCGCGGATATTGCGGCGGTCTGCCTGTGCATGAGAAAGCTCGGACCCGAAAAGGTCATCGCCTCGCCCATACACATCGGCTCGGGGCAGGTGAAATGCGCGCATGGAATTCTTTCTGTTCCCGCACCCGCAACTGCGGAGATACTTTCAGGCATCCCGATATACGGCGGTGAAATACGCGGTGAGCTTTGCACACCGACAGGCGCGGCGCTCATAAAATATTTCGTTTCGGAATTCGGAGCGATTCCGAAAATGACATATGAAAAAATCGCCTACGGAGCGGGGAAAAAGGATTTTGAAGCACCGAATTGCGTTCGCGCAATGCTTGGCGAGAGCGAAAAAAAGGCAGACACCTGCATACTCTGCGCGAATATCGATGATATGACGGGTGAGGAAATCGCATATGCCGCAGAAAAAGTCCTCGCATCGGGCGCGCTCGATGTCTGGACGGAAAATATCGGAATGAAAAAGGGAAGACCGGGAATAAAATTATGCGTCCTTTGCGAAAGCTCGCGCGCGGAAAGCTTTGCGGAGCTTGTTTTCAAGAATACGACGACGATAGGAATAAGAAAGATTGCCTGCGAAAGATATGTTCTTGCAAGGCGTGAAGAAACCGTGACGACCGGGTTTGGGAGTTTTCGCAGAAAAATAAGCGAAGGCTTCGGCGTGAGCCGGGAAAAGCTCGAGTTCGATGATATCAGAAGTGCCGCCGATGAGAGCGGAATGAGCCTTTTTGAAATGAGAGAAGCGGTTTTGCGGGGTGAGGACTGATGTTTGATATAAAAATTGCGGATATTCCGATCCGCATAGAAAACAAATATGAATATATCCGCGAAATGTGCCGCGATTATTTGACGGAGGAGACTCCTAAATTTGAGGTCAGCGCGACAGATGAGGAAATTATGCGCGAAAATGACGGATACGAGGGGGATTTTCCTCCATTCTATCTGGAAACTCTCGCAATATACAGAAAAATCGCGGAGAAGCTTTCCGAGTATAACGCGTTTCTTATTCACGGTGTTCTTATGTCCTGCGAGGGGAGAGGTATTCTCCTGTGCGCAGAGAGCGGGACGGGAAAATCGACTCACGCCTCTCTCTGGCTTAAGTTCTGCGGCGAGAAATGCGAGATAATAAACGGAGATAAGCCGCTTGTCAGAATAATCGACGGAATAGCTTATGCCTATGGCACACCATGGTGCGGAAAAGAAGAAATAAACAAGAATGCGCGCGTCGCTCTCGATAACGTCTGCTTCATTGAGCGCTCGGCGGAAAATTCTGTCATTGCAATGGAAAAGAGAGAGGTTCTGACAAGACTTCTGCCGTGTATTCATATGCCCGCGGGCGGAGGCATAATCAACGTTCTCGATGCAGTGGATACGGCGGCAAGGAAATCGTCGTTCTGGCGAATTCTTTGCAATATGGATATATCTGCGGCGGAAACTGCATACAGCGCAATTATGAAAGGATAAAAAATGGAAAGGATAATTTTAAATAAGGATGCAAATCTTGAGGAGAATTTTTTCTATGCATATTCTCCCCACGCGCGAAGTGTCGCAAAGTTCAATCTCCATGAGGACCACGTCTCGAATTATCTTGACGGGCGACCCGATGCATTCAGCTACATAAGCATAATATCAAAGGAAAAATACGGCGAAGGAACGCGCGTTGCAACGAAGTGTTCCTTCGGTAAATTCGGCGCACCGCTCATCGTCTTTGCAGGTGAGCTCAAGGAAGGCAGAAACGATATGAAGCTCTATGATCTTCATTTTGAGGTTGTTGCATATGAGGGCGGCTTCAACGTCTGGCATATCGTCCCCGATTATGACAATGCGGTGCGCCCCATAAAGTCAACGAAAATTGCGTTTTCGGAATTTGAGATTCTTCCCGATGAGTTGATAGATA
>JAZSHZ010000245.1:0-5594 GCA_045533555.1 Eubacteriales bacterium | reverse complement strand
AAGTAGCTGTCAGCATCGCCGACTGAGGGAGTTTTATCTACATTGTCGGTGGAGGACGTTGAATTATCCTTATCCTCCGGCTTTGTTGCGGGGATGGTCGGTGTGCTCGGTGCAGGTGTGGACGGAGCAGAGCTTCCGCCTCCGCCGCCTGTTGTCGAACCATAGACCTTGACTATGAAATGCTTGGTGCTTTCTCTTCCGTCCGCATCTCGCGCGGTTACCGCAAAATGGTTATCACCAAGCTGAGATGAATCAGGCTTCCATGTTACCACGCCTGTTTTCTCATCCACTGTTGCGCCTCTGGGAAGCGTTTCCTCCACGAATGTTATCGCTCTTTCCAAGGGGCTTTCTGCTCTTAACGAAATCTTGATTGAGCTTCCCGCAGAGACGCTCAGCTGACCGACTTCATCAAATTCAGGAGCATTATCCTCGCTCGGCATCATCGGAATTCTTGCTTTCTGACCTACTGCTATCGAATAGATATAACCCTTTTCAGGCATAGCAGAGTCGACAAACTTTCTTATCGCCGTTGCTCTGCCGATATCAAGAACGAGATCCTCACCATCCATATGCGCAGATTCAATCTTATATGTTCCGCCGCGAGTGAACGCCCCGTTATCAATAACGACATATTTTCCGCCGAGGTCTGCGAGCTCTTCTTCGGTGGGAACCGAAGTCGTAAGTACGCGGATTTCATTTTCTGCAAGGTGCTCTGAAGTGAAGCCTTTTACAACACCTTCAAACGATGCTCTTCCGTCAATCGCCTCTCCGATTATGTCTCCGTCATTTACAGCTCTGTAGATATTCTCTCCTGCTTCGTTAACAGTATAGACTCCGATAAATCCGCGGAAGAGAAGTTCACGGGACTCTCCATCGCCAAGCTCATCAACGACCTTATAGGTTACATTTACATTCGTTGCATAGAAGATATAATCAATTCTGCCGTTTGTATGAACAACCTTTATTGCGCGTGCCGCATCGTCCTTATCCGTTTTTCCGTCTATCGGGATCATGGCAAGCTCTGCACTTTCCGTGATATACGGCTCATTTCTGTACGGCTCAAATACGGTAGTGAATACAGTATTCAAATTGCTGCCGCGATTTCTGAGAAGGACATATTTCAGCTTATCGACGTTTTTGTTTTTTGCTGCCTGCGGGGGTAATCCGTCCGCAATCGCAACATCGGCATCTGCACCGTTTTCAACATTTGTTCCGTTGAAAACCGTCATACGGAGGCGAAGCCCTGACGAATTCTTTAAAACCTTATTGAAGTCCTTAATCTTAAAATCAACTTCAAAAACATTTTCCGGATTTTCATCTCTGTCGACATTCTTAAGCCACGAAAATCCTTCCGGATAGATCAATGTTCCGGCATCTGTTCCCGGGTCATTTCCGTGCGGCACATCGATACCCGCATATGTTCCCGAATATACGCCGTTTTTCATCTGCGGGACAAGATCAAGTCCGATTGTTCCTGCAATTTCATTTGACGAAGGATGGAAGCTATATGTGTGAGTGTTGCCACCGAGTACACGGAAGAAATCGACCGTATATGACACATCATCTCCTGCATCAATCATCATAACAGTTCTGCGATATTCATCAGTTGCATCATATATATACGGAGCGGATGCTTCCATAACCTTAACTGTTCCGTCATCAGCAAGATGCATAAGCTGACCGCGCTGTTCGGACAAGATTTTCTGGGGCTCTTCATTTACAAGAACCGTATTATGAACGATGGTTGTTCTTGTCCATTGTTTATTTTCAGGATCTGTTGATGTAAGTTTCGGATATCCGTGATCCGGCATAAAGTTAAGACCAAATGCACGCATACCGATATTTAATGTATCCTTATGGCCGTGACCTGAAGTATGTCCATAATACATCCAAACATCGCGGCTGGTATCTTTAGCCGTTACACCAACTGTGTTGGAATAGTCCTTGCCTGATCTGAGAACACTGAATCCGAAATGAGGCAAAGCATCTGTTTCGAGCGAAAGCTCGCCAAACTTTTCAATGACATCGTTGACCTCATCTTCAAGGCGATTGGGATTTTTTTCAGTTTCGCTGTAGTGAAGCTTCTTTGCCGAATTGCCGTTGAGATAATACAGGACCTGTGCAAATATCGGATCTTTAACATACTTCCAACCCGCAAGTGCAAGGTTGCTGTTCATCCAATGGCCTGTTCCTGCAGTTGTTCCCGAGTCACCGATCTGCGGGGTATAATATCCTGTCATAAGAGGAATATTTGCATAAAGCATCTGAATCAGCTTCGGGTTATTCAACAAATTAGCTTTGTCATATCTGTCATAGTCATCCAAAATTTCCTGAACCTCAACGAGCGGATAATTCCAGTTCTGGTTATAGTTTGATCCTTCATCTCCCTGTCCGTCGGCATCAACTCTGTTCATAAGCACCTCGCCAATACCACCACCGGGACATTCTTTTGCAGATGATGTCGATGTCCATCCCGGAGCCAGGAGATAATCAAGCCACTCTGCAGTTTCGGGCATATTATCAAGAACAACTGCACAAATAGCATTCGCCTTCTGCGGGAGGCCGAAGTTGCCCGATACGGCAAGAGTACGCAAGCCTTCAAGTGCAGGACGAATGAAACCATCTTCAATATTCGTTCTGATCTGCGATGGCGTATTCTTTGCATGGCGCATTTTGATTTCCTTTGACTTATCGCTGAGATATTTCACAACAAACGGATCTTCAAAGGCTTCAAATACCATATCATAGGCTGTGCCTGTCTGCTGAACTTCTTCGCATTCCCAAATAGAGCCGACGCGCTTACCTTTATCCTTTCCGCCATCAGTATTTGCATATGGATATTCATCATTCCAGCTTGCTATATCAAGATCGGGATATACATCTGCAACGCGGTCAAGAAGTATTGCCGCAACACGACCATACTTTATATCGCCCGTAAACATATATGCATAGCTGCAATATCTTATCGCATTTCTGATAATTCCGCCTGTTTTTGTGTATGACGACTGGCGCCAGATTCCGAAATGAACATACTCTGCAACATATGTATGACGCTCAATTGTGCCGTTTTCATTTACGAGCGGCTTTCCGTTTTCATCCTTTGGTGCATAGCCATAGCCATCATCAACACCCCATGTTTCCTGAGACTCTCCGGGGCGAAGTCCCTTTCCGCCGTTAAGGGTATCCACCTTTGACAAATCTGTGTTTTCATACAACTCATTGTAAAGATATCCGCCCTTTATGCCGTAGCCATACCATGCATCGGAACCTACAGGCGCAGACTTATCTCCAAACATTTCCGCATGTTTGTCGAGAGCGCGCTGTCTGTCAAACTCGCCGTATTCATTGAGACCGAGCTCATAGAAGCTGCCGAAATCGTTACTCGGGAAAAGACGCTTACAGCTCGGGCACTGAATCTTCCACGGTCTCTGAATCGGATTATGGAGCCATGGGAACTGACCGAATTTTGCCATAAGGTCCGTACTGCAGAAGCGGCATGTATATGCCAGCGGATCTGTATACTCACCGATGGATATCGCTCTCGGAATACCTTCCGACGGAATCAGCGAATACAGGATATCGATCTTATCAACATAGGCTTCCGCGCTTGATATATAGCTTGCATATGAAGATTTTACCCAATCAAGCGTCTTATAGTTTTCACGCGCTATTGCGATTTCTTCCGGGGTGTAATATGTGGATTTGCTCTTGCCCTTCGATACACGCAACGCCGCACTCGCACTTCTCATTCTTCCGTTCGGAAGAGTTACAGTGACATTGAACACAGCCTCACCCTCGGCATTCGGATAGATTTCGTTGTTTCCATCCAGAGTTACGATATCGGAGACTGTCTCAGCAACGATTTCTGCATCGGAAAGATCTATTTCATTGCCAAGGTTATCCGTCGCCGTCACATAAAGCGGAACGGAATCATATTCCTTATCAGTCAGACGAATTATTTCACTGCCGCCCGCCGTAATGGCAACAGATGTCATTCCGGCTTCCTGAATTTCAATATCCGTCGTTCCTCTCACAACATTTCCGTTGAATACCGATGTAACCTCGACCGTTACCGTTCCCGCTTTATGAGCGGTAAGAATATCTCCGTTTATTGTGGCAACATCTTTATTCTTTGACACAAAGTAATTCTCGGCAGAATCGGAAGCTATGTTTCTTCCCGATTTCAAAATCGGTGTGGCATTAAGGCGAACGGAATCACCTTCATAGATTTCATCGGGGCGGATTTCCGCACCGGTTCCTGCTATCGCATCATTCTCTACGACAACATTGAATTCTTCTTTATATTCAACACCGTTGATCACTGCCGCGCAAACAATTGTCGTCTCTCCACCGTCTTTGCCCAAAACAGAAAATTCGGTTGTATCGGTATCACCGATTTTCACACTTTTTTCTATTTCCGTTAATTGATTTGCATCGGTAAGAGTTATTTTATCGTTCGGCGACTCCGCTGCCCCGCTTTCATAATCAGGGCCGAAATGACGATACGTTCCATCGCTCATTTTGACTTTCGCTTCAAGATTTATTTCTTCTCCAACCGCAATCTTATCCGGTATTGATACTTCAATATCAGCGACGGTTACATCTTCGCTTCTCGGAGTAAACGTGAGGTTTCTGAGAAGCATATATGCCTGATTTTCCTCAGGTATTTCGCGGACAAGGAAAACAATCTCATTGCTACCCTTGTTCAAGTGCAATGTATTGAGCGTCTTCTTCGGGCCTTTGTTTCTTCTTGTTGAATTAGCGGCACTGTGGAACACATAATCGCCCGCATATTTGCCATTGACATATATCGAATAATTAGCCAATGAAAAGAAGTATCCGCCATAGAACTCTATTCCGTAGTCACCTTCCTTGAATGCTTCAAATTCAAAAGCAAACGCGGATTTACTGTTTCCCAGAGTCTGCGGCCACGGGATAGCTCCCGTTCTGACCGACAGCATATCAGTTCCGTAGCAATCGAAAATTCTGTATTGCGTCGGAGTTCCGATATCTGTGCGTATAGTGTAGCCCGGCGTTACATCGGGCTGTGTGTAATCAAGCTTAGGCTCAGTTTTCGCAAAGTCAATAACGATCCGGTCAACATTCGCATATACCGAAACATCAAGAACGCCAACGCACATCTTGCCGTTTTCGTTCATTGCCGAAACCGAAATCACGCATTTACCCGAGCTGACAGCTGTGATTATACCATTTTCGACTGTCGCTACAGATTCATCCGAGCTTGCATAAATCAAGGAATAATTTGCTATATCCCCTGCTAAGCCATCATCCATAACAGCTCCAACACTTATTTCCGACGTATCGCCGACAGGCACTTCTGTATCCGCACTGACTTCGATCGAACCAAGAACCGGCTTCTTTACAACTTCTATGAGTTTTTCGCCGGTAACCGTGTTACCTTTCCAATCTGTCACATCTGCGCAAATAATTGCAGTGCCTTCTTTTTTCGCTGTAATCTCACCTGTCACAACATCAATTTCCGCAACGGAATCATCCGAGCTTCTGTATGCAACAGCTTTTACTTCATATGTATATTCTTTAAAATCCCCGCTTCTCGTCAACTCAACAGAAGC
>JAZSHZ010000268.1:0-2024 GCA_045533555.1 Eubacteriales bacterium | reverse complement strand
GTTTCCGTTTGCGGTAACTGTTCCCGTTGCATTGCCGTCGGGGTTGGTGAATACGCCGTTTTTGACGTTTTTGCCTTCAAAATCTGCCGCAATGGATAGATTCTCCGACGCGGATACCTTGATGAAGTTGTCTTTGTCTGTCTGCGGGCAAAGCGGAGTTGTCGCATGGTCTATTGCGCGCTCCATACCGCTTATCTGAAGCTTTGAGCCGTCCTTCATAAGAACGTATGCGGAAATCGGAGCTGTTCCCGCCTCTTCGAGAGCTTCGGGATATTCCTCGATGACTATCTTATCGGGAGTTGCCGAAAGCGGCTTCTCTTTTCCGAGATATTCAAGCTCAATTTTTGAAAGAACGAGTGTCGATAAGTTTATATCGTCGGTTGTTATATCATTACTCGAATTGAAGACCGGACCTTCCGATGAGATTACAACGGAGACCGTTCCGTCCGAACCGGGAGTAAGATAGACCGTGTTGAGTGTTTTTATCTCGCTGTCAACAACGGGGTTCGTCGCATTTTCATCATAGCAATCGTACCAGCCGGCAAACTTATTATCAACATAGAATGCCGCTTTTGTTCCCTTATTATACTTTCCGCCGAGAACCTTTACGCGATAGTAGCCTTCCTCGAAGGGAAGCGTTGACTTGATCGTGAATATCGACTGCTTTGCTTTGTTGTTGTTATTTGTGTTTCCTGTTGTATAAGTGCTCCACGGCTCATATGTCTTTGAGCTTCTCGAGAGAGATATGACAACGAGGTTTTCCTTTGCCGACTGCGTGCCATAGTTTGTGGAACGCGAAATTGTCGAGTCAACAATCCAGTTTGCCGCAGGAGTGATTGTCCATGCCGCAGGCTCTGCGGCAATATTTTTTCCGGCGGTCTCGTCATACTTCTGCATACTTGTAATGACGGAGCTGTTAAAGTACATTTCCATAACAGGCTCGAAACGGATTCCCGAAAGGAAGAATTCCTGACACTCATAACTTCCGCTCTTATATGTATTTGCTTCGTTTACATCCGCAGTTTCCGGATCGTCTGCGACTATTTTGCTTGCGGTTATATCATCGCAATATGCAATAAGCGCATATTGCTTTCCTTTTTCGAGATTGACAATAACCTTATTTCCGGATGAGAGAACGTTCTCATATTTACCAGCCGTCGCATTGGCGAAATCAAACTGACCAACACGATATGTTATTGCATGGCTCGAGCCAAGGAAATATGCGGGAGCAGCTTTGCCGTCTGAAAGCGGATAATCCGCCGGCTTCACATACTGGCTTTCCTCGAGGAAATAAAAGCTTACATATGACGAATATTTCGTCGGGTTATCTGTTTTAAGCTTCAGCTCATATGCTCCGGTGTTATTTGCAACAAACTCAAACGCAGCATATGCCGTATGCGTGGATTTGTGGTTTTTCTGAATAGATCTTGTCTGAATTTTTGTTGCAGCGAAGACTCCGTTTTCAATTTCCAAGGTGGCTCTGCCTGTACCATAAATAAATTCCGTTATGCCACCTTCCCCAAAGGTGAGTTCCTGCGTTCCTGCAGGAGCAGTCACCGCCGATGCGAAGGTCGGGAGCAGAGTCAGTATGAGCGAGATTGCGAGGATGATTGAAAGAATTTTTTTCATCTGTTTTTCCTCCTTTTTTTTATGCCTCCGCTGTAGGCTTCCCCTTGAGGGGAAGCTGTCGAGCGTAGCGAGACTGATGAGGTGTCCTCTCGGATTTTCCACCTCATCCGGATTGCTTTCGCAATCCACCTTCCCCTCAAGGGGAAGGCTTTTAAAGTTTCTTACTTTATGTAATCGAGAATTCTCTTGATAAGCACTGCGACTTCTGCGCGTGTTGTGTTTGCCGTCGGGTCGATGAGACCGTTCTTACCGTTGACAAGCTTTGCGCCTACAAGTGCGGAAACTGCATCCTTTGCATAGTCCGCGACCTGGTCAAAGTCGGGAGCTTGCGGGACGTCGAGGACGCCGTCCCCTACATTGATTTTTTCCATTCCCGCAAGTGCTCTGTAAACGAT
>JAZSHZ010000184.1:0-15797 GCA_045533555.1 Eubacteriales bacterium | reverse complement strand
ATTCAAACGTCTCATAAGAATATTCGCCAAATCCATAACAATATGAGACAATACAATTTGGATCAGATGCATCATATCCCCGTTTCTCGACAAGGTATCTGATCATTTCCTCATCCTTAGAAGAGCAAGCGGCGCTTAGTGCCACCTCTTTTTTGTAATCCGCACCTGATTCCAGCAAAAACTCCAGAATCTCCATTGCATTTGGCCAACTTGCCTTACTGACAGGACCTGCCGCAATTATAGGCAGAGGCTGGTTTCCTCTGCAAAAATTGACATCTGCACCATTTTCTATCAGAAATTTAACTATTTTAAAATTATCAACACTTCTGCTTCGCACTGCAAAACTTAAAGGCGTATTGAGTGTATATCGCGGCACATAATTGACATCTGCACCTTTTTCTATCAGAAGTTTAACCATTTCAAAGTTGCCTGTATTGCACGCCTCTCCCAATGGAGTATGTCGCGCTTTTTGCCCGAGCATTGCTCTTATGACAGTATCAGTCACGCAATTCGGATTTGCAAATTCCAGTATGGATTCAAGTTCTGTTATGTCATTGTTTTCTATCGCATCAATCATTCTGTTGCATTGGATTTTCCCATAGACGACATATATCATATTTAGCACAAGAAAAATCACGATTGAAATCAAGATAATCTTAAATATTCTACTTGAGTGCATGTTTAAGAGCTCCTCCTGTTCTTTTATACCATGTTGTCGGATCTTCGGGTTCATTTCCATATCTTATCCACGGCAATATATCCAAAACACCGTGTTCAAGTGGCCAATCAGGACTTGCATAATTGTATGTAGGTTCATCTTCAACTGCTGTAATAACTTCATCCCCATCATAATTAAATATGTTTTCACGGTGCTTACCGTCCGGAGAAACATATTTGATATGCGGTTTATCTTTTGATGATGTGTTTTGGTGACAATCGGCAACTTCCGGTTCCCATCCCCATTCAATTGCCTCAGCTTGATTTTGTGGCAAATTGACATTATGCTTATTTCTTTCATAATGCTTCTCCTTGACGTGTTCCTCCAAAGCTCTGCCGATTCCTGCTCTTAAAACATTAGTCGGAAATGGAGTGGTCGCCATTACTTGGCTTACATAAATTCGTTGCAACAAATCTTCTTTACGCTCCCGGTTTTCTTTGATTTTATCAGCCTCATTTTGTCGCGTTGAATCCTTATTAAACCCTTCAAGAAATGGATCGGTTGTTTTCCGAGAAGCCAACGTTCGATTATTCACGCTTGTGGGAATGCTTGTGTTTCTTTCCCTTTGCGCTTGCGCTTCTCGCAACTGTGCCTGTTCTCTTTTTTCTCCATATGGGTCGTTAAACCCCTCCAAGAAAGCATCATAGTCTTTTCCCGTCACGTTGTTGCCAACGATTTTGACGGGTGAACCATATGGGTTTGTCTTCCGTCGAATAGAATCCTTCGAGGAATGGGTCACGGGTTTGGGTTGTTGTGGGTGCGGACGATGTTGCCCTCTCCGTCGCCTTCGGCGCCACCTCTCCCAAGGTGAGAGGCTTTTGGGTTGTTTGGTTTAAACTTACACCGTTTTGCATTGTCCATTCTGCGAATGACGGCTTCTTTTTCTCAGACACAAATAAATTGTATTCGTTATTTCTCATTTTCTCTTTTCACCTCCTTATTATAGAATGCTTTTTCGTTTTTTTCAAGACCTTGAAATTAAACGACAGATACTCCCCCTATATCTGTGATTCATATTATATCACCAAAATTAATTTCCGGGTTGCCAAGTTTTTGCCAACTTTTTTGGCATCAAACCCTACGCGCGCCTCAATTTACTCCGAAAAAAACTTTGAAATTTTTATTTCGTGTTTTTTGGGGGAGACGCGGGTCGTCGGGGACGCCGACCCCTACGGAGGAGGTGGGCGATAATTGCCAATCGTTTTCGCAAAGCGAAAACACCTCAATTCTGCAATTTGCATTTTGCAATCTGCATTAAAAAATGCTCCACCTTACGATGGAGCATTTTTTTAGTATCTTCTTCTCGGGGGACGGGCGTCGGGGCCTGTGTAGTTGATGACTACGCGGCGGTTCGGCTCCGTTCCTACGCTTGACGTCGAGATATTTTCCATATCCTGAAGTGCGACGTGGATGATATGACGCTCATATGCGTTCATCGGCTCAAGCGCCTTATTTCTCTTATACTTGATTGCGGAAGCAGCTGCGCGCTTTGCAAACTTATCGAGAGCTTCCGCTCTCTTTGCGCGGTAATTCTCCGCATCGAGAGAAATTCTGACCTTATCATCGCCCTTTTTGTTTGCGACGAGGTTTGTTATATGCTGGAGAGCATCGAGCGTCTCACCGCGGCGACCGATGATTCCGCCGAGATTCTCGCCGACGATTTCGAGCGTTACGCTTCCGTCCTCATTCGTTCTCTCCTCAACATGTGCTCCGTCTTCGCAGATGAATGCGAGAACATCATTGAGGAACTTCTCTGCATCGCTGTTGGAGGAAGAGGGACGAAGCGGCTTCTTCTCGCGAGCGGGCTTCTTTTCCTCTTTCTTTTCGATCTTCTTTGCGGGAGCAGGCTTTTTCTCTTCCTTTTCGATCTTCTTTGCGGGCTTGTTCTCGGGCTCATCGCTTCCGATTACGGAAACGCGATATTTTGCCGGCTTTGCGCCGATTCCGAGGAAACCTGCCTTTGAGCTTTCGATGAGCTCAACAGTGACATCTTCCTGCGCTACTCCGAGCTCAAGAGCACCCTGCTCTATTGCAAGCTCAACTTTCTTTGCGCTGATTTCAACACTTTTTGCCATTTATTTTCCCTCCGAGGCCTTTTTTTCAGCCTTTTTCTTATAATATAATGTGAGAAGCGGTTCCTGAGCCGCAGTGAGGATATTGGAAACAATCCAATAGAGACCGAGACCTGCCGGAACCATAAACGCGATCCAGACTGACATTGCGGGCATCATGAAATTCATCATGCTGTTCGTCGTCTTCGTCTGCTCATTGACGTTCGGACCCTGCTGCTTTCTCATAAGCCAGCCCGAAAGCCACGCCGTGAGACCCGAAAGGATCGGGATTGCCCAGAGCCAGTTGATGAGGCCGAACTTCGGAATCTGAGTGAGGTCGATTCCGAGGAAGGTGAAATCAACATTTGCAAGGCTCGGCGCGATCTTGAGTATTTCCGCGGTAAATGCGGGATTTGAAACGTGCTTTGCGACTTCGATCTGAAGCATATAGTCAGTCTTTAAAATCGTTTCCGGAATACCCGCAACGCCCTGCGCGCGGAGATATTCCGCAATCGCCATAAGCTGCTCCGAAGAAAGCTCGAAGATATGGACGAGCGGCTCGCGGACGACATAATAGAGACCGAACATAATGGGAAGCATTATAAGCATCGGGAGGCATCCTCCGAAGAGGGAAACGCCCTCCTCCTTATAAAGCTTCTGGGTTTCGAGTGCATACTTTTCCTTATTGTCCTTATATTTCTTTTCAAGCTCGGCAAGGCGCGGCTGCAGCCTCTGCATATCGAGCATGCTCTTTTTACTCTTCATCTGGAAGGGAAGAATGACGAGCTTTGAAAGAACTGTAAAGATTATAATCGCAATACCGTAGTTATTGACGATATTATAGACAAATTTAAGTATCCAGCCGAAAGGTACCGTTATAATAGAAAACATTTAAATTTCCCTTTCATTCATCCTTATTTTCCCCTTTTTTCAGGGAACGGGATCATATCCGCTTTTCTTTGAAAACGGGTGGCAACGCATAATTCTCTTAAATGCAAGCCATCCGCCCTTGAGAGCGCCGTATTTCTCAATAGCCTCGAGCGCATATCTTGAGCACGTCGGCTCAAAACGGCAGCAAGAGGGAAAAAGCGGCGAAATAACGGCTCGATAGAACCGTATTACGGCGAGGAGAAGACTCTTCATTCCCGTACCTCCGAAAGCAAGCTTAAATCTTTCGCGAGATTAAGCAGGTTCTTCTCAATATCATGATATGTGCCCGATGCGGCGCGCACTCTTGCAACAACAACAATGTCACGGCCGGGTGTGAAGCACATTTCATTTCTCCGATACGCCTCGCGGATGCGACGGCGCACGCGATTTCGCACAACGGCACAACCAACCTTTGTGCTTACAGTGATTCCCAGGCGATTTGTCGTAAGCTTGTTTTTCCTTGCATAGACAGCAAGGAACGGCGAGACAGCGCTTTTGCCCCGCTTATAGATCGATCTGAAATCATTGTTTCTTTTGATAGACACCGTTTTCTTCATAAATAAAATCTCCAAATAAGAACCCCACACAACAACGCAATCAAAGCTTGCTGCCGGGTATCCGGGAACCTTGTTGTGTTCCCAATAAAAAGAAAAAGCCCGGACGGGATAAAAAAATCCTCAGGCGTCAGGCTAAATCTTTTTTTCGCGGAGCGAACCTCTTCTTTTAAATTATATATCCGCCCCGTTTCTTTCTGACTTAGTGAGTAAGCCTGTTTCTGCCTTTTGCACGACGTGCGGAAAGAACCTTGCGACCGTTGCGGGTAGCCATTCTCTTTCGGAAGCCATGAACCTTGGAGCGGTGAAGCTTCTTCGGCTGATAAGTACGTACCATTCTATATACACCTCCGATATTAGTTTTTGTGTGTAAGGAAACCTACCTTGACACACTTATCCGATACAGTGTCAACATACATTATAAATCAAGATATCCCTAAATGTCAACAGTTTTTTTGCGAAATCGCAATTTTTTTATTACTTTGCCGCTGATTGATGCGGAAGGATGATATCCTCCCATACGATAGGTTTTTGCAATAATAAAATTCACCACGAAAAATTTGCTTATATATATAAATATAATATGTAGAAACTGTTTACAAAAAACGATTTTTCTGCTATAATACTTTTTATCAACAATAGAGTGGGAGAATTTGTTTTATGAACAACGTTGCAGATATCTGGACAGGTGTTTTGAGGTATATGCAGAACGAGCTCAGCATTTCATCGACAACTATCGACACTTGGTTTTACGATATAACCGCCGTGAAATTTGAGAAAAATCTGCTCACCATCGTAACACCGGAAATTTTCAAAAAAGACGTAATATTGAGAAATTATACCGAAAAGATCAACACGGCTCTTGAAGCGATCTTTTCCATGCCGGTCACATTCGAGCTTCTGACTCAGGATGAGTTTGACGGGCCCGCAATAGTCAATTCGACTCCGATTTCGAATTATGAGGAATATTCCTTTGACACATTCGTTGTCGGCTCGGCAAATAAGTTTGCCCACGCCGCGGCAAAGGCGGTTGCGACGCAGCCGGGAAGATCCTATAACCCTCTACTTATCCACGGCGAATCGGGTCTCGGAAAGACGCATCTTCTCTATGCCATTGCGGGAACTATCATTCAGAATAATCCGAAGGCAAAGATAGCCTATGTCAAGAGCGAGAATTTCATGAACGAGCTCATCCGCGCGATCCAGGAAAACTCGCAGGCGGAATTCCGCGATAAATACAGAAATGCCGATGTCCTCCTCGTCGACGATATTCAGTTCATCGCCGGCAAGGATTCGACTCAGGAGGAATTTTTCCATACCTTCAATGCGCTCCACGAGGCACACAAGCAGATAGTCCTCACATCTGACCGACCGCCGAAGGAAATGGCAAAGCTTGAGGACAGACTTAAGACCCGCTTTGAATGGGGACTTCTTGCAGATATCGAGCCGCCTGATTTTGAGACGCGAATGGCGATCATCTCGCTCAAGGCTTCGCGCATCGGGCTGACTCTTTCCGAAGAGCAGAAGGAGCTAATTGCGACGAACATCAAAGCAAACGTCCGTCAGCTTGAAGGTGCGGTGCATAAGCTTCTTGCATACCGCGATCTTCTTCAGGAGGAGCAGGGCGTCCAGACGGTTGAGCGCGCAATACTCGATATCATCGCGGAAAACCCATGGATCAACCCTACCCCCGAATTCATCATCAAGGCGGTCGCAAAATATTTTGAAATCTCAGATACGGATATCCTCGGCAAGGACCGCTCATCAAAAATCGCCGAGCCGAGAAAGATCGCAATGTATATGGTGCGCGATATGACGAACGAATCATTCCCGAAGATGGGAAAAATTTTCGGCAAGGACCACACGACCGTCAAATATGCCGTCGATTCACTCGAAGAGCAGCTCAAGACGGATTCCGTCCTCCGCGAAAAGATTCAGGATGTCAAAAACTCCGTCCTGACACCGTAATTTATAATGCGACATTTTTCCCAAACTTTCCTGTGGAATAAACAGGGATAACCTGTTGAAAAACCTCTATCCACAGGCAGCCTGTTAAAACACCCTTTTTTATCCCAAATTCCTTTAGGATGTTTTTTCCCTTTGATTTCAATGGCTAAAGCCTGTTTTCCACAGTTTCCCCATCCCCTACTACAAATACTTCATAAGTATATATTATATTCATAAAACCAAAAAATTATTCTTCCGTGAAAGGAAAATCCGATATGAAATTTATTTGCGAAAAATCACTTCTTCTCTCCGCCATAACGAAGACATCATGGGCGGTCGCTTCAAACAGCTCCGTTCCCGTTATGGAAGGTATCCTCGTCAATGCGGCTCACGAACTTACGCTGACGGGCTATGACCTCTCAACCGGAATTAGGGTTACGGTTCCCTCCGAAATCGAAGAAAGGGGAACTATCGTCATTAATAAGAAAATATTCCAGGATGTCATCCGTTTTCTTCCCGACGAACCGGTTACTTTCCACGCGAATGACAGCCTCGTTGCAACGATTACCTGCGGCAACGTAAAGCACGAAATCATGTGCCTTTCCGCAAAGGATTTTCCGTCACTTCCGGATATCGAGAGAAAATTTTTCCTCTCTCTCCGCCAGAACGATCTCAAAAAGATGATCTCGCAGACTATTTTTGCGATAAGCGGCGATGAATCGAAGCCGGTTCACACAGGCTCTCTCTTTGATGTCGAGGGCAATAATATGACGGTTGTCTCCGTTGACGGATTCCGCCTTTCATACAGAAAAGCAGAAATAGAGAACGACAGCGAGGAAGAAAACTTCCATTTCGTCGTTCCCGGCTCAACTCTCAAGGAAGTCGATAAGCTCTGCGACGAAAGCGACGAAGAAGCATCTATCTGCGTCGGCAAAAAGCACATCATCTTCCGTATGAGCGGAACCATGATCATATCAAGAATCCTCGAGGGCGATTTCCTCAATTATAAAAACGCGATCCCGAAGAGCGGCGCATTCAAGGTCAAGGTAAACCGCCGCGATCTTCTGACGACGATCGAGCGAGTCTCCATCCTCGTTTCCGAAAAAATAAAGACTCCGATCCAGATGAAGTTCTCCGAGCGTGATCTCCATATCACCTGCCGCACTCCCGCGGGAAGCTCGAGAGACGAATGCGCGCTTCTCACGCGCGGCGAGGAGCTTGAAATCGGCTTTAACCATAAGTTTATTCAGGATGCGCTTCGCGCCTGCCCCGATGATGAAGTCAATCTTGAGCTCAACACACACGTTGCACCAATCGTCATAACTCCGCCGGAGGGAGAAGATTATCTCCATCTCGTTCTCCCGGTAAGGCTCAAAGTAGAATAATAAAATGCAGATAACCCGACTTGCGCTTGAAAACTGGCGCAACTATAAATATGCCGAAATAGAATTTTCCGAAACGCAGAATCTTCTTTTCGGAAAAAACGCGCAGGGGAAGACGAATCTTCTTGAAGCGATATTCTATCTTTCATGCCTCAAGACATTCCGCTCAAAGGCGGATTTCGATGCAGTTCTTGAAGGTGAGAAGAAAGCAAGGCTCCGCGCGGGCTTTATAGCCTACGGAAGGGAGCTTGAGGTCTCCTGTGATATAACGAAGGGAAAAAGAAACCTTTCCGTCAACGGTATTCCCGTCGGAAAGCCGAGCGAACATATCGGGCTTATAAAAACCGTTGTTTTTTCTCCCGATGACCTTCAGCTCATAAAGGAAGGGCCTGCACTTCGCAGAAGATTTATGAATATTGCGATCTCGCAGATGCGTCCGTCATATATAAGGGCGCTCTCGGAGCATAACAAAATTATCGAAAGCAAAAGAAAAATTCTGAAAATGGAAGAGGGAAAGGAAAAATATTTCGATTACCTCGATATTCTCAACGAAAAGCTTGCGCGATCAATGAACGAAATAACCCGTGAGAGAGCAAAATTTTTAAATGAGCTTTCAAGAAGCGCCTCGGAGACGATGCAAAGAATATCCGGCGGCAGCGAAGCTCTTGAAATTACATATAATTGCGACAGCGCAGCGGAAAACCCCTGTGAGGATAATTTTGAAAATTATCTTCTCCATCTGCATCGCAGAAAGGAAGCGGAGCTTGCTTCGGAGATGTGCCTCGTCGGCGCTCATCGCGATGATTTCACGGTTCGTCTCAATGGAAAGATAGCGCGCGATTTCGCATCGCAGGGGCAGATTCGCTCTTGCGTCCTCGCTCTCAAATGTGCGGAGCACGAAATAATCGAGCGTGATTCGGGCGAAAAACCGATCCTGCTTCTTGATGATGTTTTAAGCGAGCTTGATCCTGCAAGGCGCGCGTTTCTCATAAACGATGTCGACCGCGGGCAAACGGTCATCACGGGCTGTGACCCGAGTATGTTTACCGAGCTTCACCGCGGAAGGATATTTACGATATCGAAAGGTGAAGTAAAAGGCGCAGTCGAAGGCAAGGGAATGTAGATAAAAATTAAGATACAAAACACATGAATTCTGCATTATGCATTATGCATTGAAAAAACTACGAAGGAGTTTTTTTCTTATGTTTCTTCATATAGGAAAAGGAAAGCTTATTCCCAAATCAAGTATAATAGGTGTGTTTGATCTTGAAATCACATCGCAATCGAAGCGCACTATGGCGTTTCTTGCGCAGAAGGAAAAGGCAAACCACGTTATAAACGTTTGCGATGATATTCCGCGCTCATTCATCGTCTGCCGTGACGGCAACAAGGAAAGAGTCTATATCTCGCAGATATCACCTCATACGCTTCAAAAACGCTTCGAGCAGCTGATTGAAGAGGAATGACATAAAGTAAAAAAACACAGAAAAATAATCCGAAGGAGTATTTTATATTATGGCAGAAAATTTTGAAAACATCGAAGAGCTTGATACTTCCGTTGACGGAAGCTATGATGAAAGCAATATACAGGTGCTTGAAGGTCTTCAGGCCGTCAGAAAGCGACCCGGTATGTATATCGGCTCGACATCCGAGGCAGGTCTTCATCATCTTGTCTATGAGATAGTCGATAACTCGATAGACGAAGCGCTTGCGGGGCATTGCTCCTGCATCACCGTAGAAATCCGCGAGGGTGACATTATAAGCGTTTCCGACAACGGCCGAGGCATCCCGACAGGTCAGCACGCAACGGGAAAATCTGCTCTTGAAGTCGTTTTCACCGTTCTCCACGCGGGCGGTAAATTCGGTGGCGGCGGATATAAGGTCTCGGGCGGTCTCCACGGCGTTGGCGCTTCTGTCGTCAATGCTCTTTCAGAGTGGCTTGAGGTAGAGGTATGCGACGGAGAAAACATTCATTATATGCGCTTTATCCGCGGCGATGTCGAAACCCCGATAAAGATTATCGGAAAGGGAACGGAATCGGGAACGAAGGTTACCTTCAAGCCCGATGCCGAAATTTTCGATGCAACGGTCTTCAACTATGATATATTGCAGAAGCGCCTCCAGCAGCAGGCATTCCTCAATGCAGGTGTCAGAATCGTTCTCAAAGATCTTCGCCCGAAGGAAAATGAGGATGATATCAGAAAGAGCGATGATTTCTGCTATGAAGGCGGTATCAGGACTTATGTTGAATATCTCAATGCAAAGATAAAGAAGGATATAGTCCACGAAGAGGTCATCTATGTCTCCGGTAAGCGCGATGATGATATCGCGGAAATTGCGATGCAGTATAACGATGGATATACCTCAAACATAATCTCCTTCGCAAACAACATTAATACTATTGACGGAGGTATGCACGAGACCGGTTTCAAGACTGCACTCACAAGCGTTATCAATAAATATGCAAGGCAATACAAGATGATAAAAGAGGATGAGAAGCTCGAAGGAACGGATATGCTCGAGGGTCTCACCTGCGTTATCTCAATAAAGGTTCTTGAGGCGCAGTTTGAAGGGCAGACGAAGACGAAGCTCGGCAACGCAAGCGTCGAGACACTTGTAAACTATATCGTAAAGGACAAGCTCTCGACGTTCTTTGAAGAGAACCCGAAGATTGCGCGCGCCATAGTCGGCAAGACGATCGATGCCGCAAGAGCAAGAGAAGCGCCAAGAGCGGCAAGAGACAGGGAGCGCAAAAAAGGAAATGATTCTCTCTCGCTTCCCGGTAAGCTCGCGGATTGTCAGCTCAAGGATGCAAGGCTCACGGAAGTCTATATCGTTGAGGGAGATTCCGCTGCAGGCTCCGCAAAGGAAGGACGCGACAGAAGATTCCAGGCAATTCTTCCGCTGTGGGGTAAGATGCTCAACGTCGAAAAGGCGAGAGCAGATAAGATTTATAACAACGATAAGCTTTCTCCCGTCATTGCGGCGCTCGGAACGGGCATCCTCGGTGACTGTAATCTTGAAAAGCTCCGTTATCATAAAGTCGTTATCATGTCGGATGCTGACGTCGACGGTGCTCACATCAGAACACTCCTTCTGACGTTCTTCTTCCGCTTTATGAGACCGCTCGTTGAAGCAGGTCACATATATTTCGCGATGCCGCCGCTCTATAAGGTATATAAGGGCAAAAAAGAGCAGTATGTCTATGACGATGCATCGCTTCCGCAGGCGCTTGCCGAAATCGGCGAGGATGCGAAGATTCAGCGCTTCAAGGGTCTTGGTGAAATGAACCCCGAGCAGCTCTGGGAGACGACGATGAACCCCGAAAACAGAGTTCTCGCAAGAGTTACGCTTGAGGATGCGATCGCCGCAGACGAGACATTTACGCTTCTTATGGGCGAAAAGGTCGAGCCGAGACGCGAATTTATCGAGCAGAATGCAGGATACGTCACAAATCTTGATGTATAAGTTTCGATGAAAACAGGTTTTCATCGAGAGGGACTGCACTCTGCTGCAGCGCACAAGCTTTCAGCTTGCACGTTTGCAGAGTGAGAAGTGATTTTTTCAAGGCGCATGTCCTTGAAAAAATCTTATTGGAATTATTTCATGTCTGCGGACATGAAACTCTGCGAGGCTTTTATATAAAATTTGTAGGGGAGATTCACGAATCGCCCGAAAAACACAGTAAACAACAAATTTCATAGTGAGGTAGTATCACCTATGGCTAAACAAAGAAGAGAAGAAAAACCGCTCAACCATCTTGATATTGAAAAAATCATAGACGTTGAGCTCAATACTGAAATGAAGCGCGCTTATATCGACTATTCAATGTCGGTTATCGTCGGACGCGCTCTTCCCGATGTCAGAGACGGTCTTAAGCCCGTTCATCGCCGCATTCTCTATACGATGTATGAGGACGGCCTTACACCGACGAATGCATACCGCAAATCCGCAACGACAGTCGGCGACGTTCTCGGTCGCTACCATCCGCACGGCGACAGCTCGGTTTATGACGCGATGGTACGCCTTGCGCAGCCTTTCTCGATGCGCTATATGATGGTTGACGGTCAGGGTAACTTCGGTTCGGTTGACGGTGACCCCGCGGCTGCATACCGTTATACGGAAGCGCGTCTTTCAAAGATAGCGCTTGAAATGCTTGCCGATATTGATAAGGAAACGGTTGACTTCCAGCCGAACTTTGACGGCTACCACGAAGAGCCGACGGTTCTTCCTTCGCGCATTCCTTATCTTCTCGTCAACGGAAGTAACGGTATCGCCGTCGGTATGACAACGAATATCCCGCCGCATAACCTCTCCGAGGTTATTGATGCGACGATTGCGGTTATTGATAATCCCGAAGCAACGCTCGGCGATCTTATGGAGCATATCAAGGGCCCCGACTTCCCGACAGCAGGCGTCATTATGGGTCTTGCGGGAATTCGCGCCGCATATGCGACAGGTAAGGGTCATATCAAGGTTCGTGCAAAGACGGAAATCGAGGAATTTGACAACGGCCGCTTCAGAATCGTTGCGACCGAGATTCCCTATATGGTCAATAAGGCGCGACTCATAGAGCATATTGCCGACCTCGTCAAGAACAAGGTCATCGAGGGCATAACACATATTCAGGATGAATCGAGCCGCGAGGGTATGAGAATCGTCATCGAGCTTTCGCGCTCCGCAAATCCGCAGGTTGTTCTCAATCAGCTCTTCAAGCATACTCAGATGCAATCCACCTTCGGCGTAATCCTTCTTGCGCTTGTCGATAATAAGCCGAAGACTCTTTCTCTCCGCGATATACTCGATCAGTATATAAAGCATCAGAAGGATGTCATCAGAAGAAGAACGGCATTTGAGCTTAAAAAGGCAGAGGCGAGAGCACATATTCTCGAAGGTCTCCGCAAAGCGCTCGACCATATCGACGAGATTATACATATAATCAGAACAAGCTATGACGATGCAAAGCAGAGACTTATGGATACGTTTGATATGAGTGATATCCAGGCTCAGGCTGTTCTCGATATGAGACTTGCCCGTTTGCAGGGTCTTGAGCGCGAGAAGATCGATGCAGAATATGATGAGCTTATGAAGAAGATTGCATATTGCAAGGAAGTTCTCGCTTCCGATGAGCTTGTCGCAGGAATTCTCAAGGATGAGCTTACCGTCATCAAGGAGAAATACGGCGACCCGAGAAGAACGGAAATCGTTCCGATCGACGATGAAATCGATATTGAAGACCTCATCCCGGTTGAGGATTGCGCATATACGCTCACTCACCGCGGATATATCAAGCGTATGCCCGTTTCGGTTTACCGCTCGCAGAGACGCGGCGGCAGAGGTGTTTCGGGTATGAAGCAGAAGGAAGAGGATTTTGTCGAAACGATGTTTACGGCATCGAGCCACGATTGGCTTCTTTTCTTCACTGACCGCGGAAGAATGTATCGTATGAAGGGCTTCCAGATACCCGAATCGAGCAGAACAAGCGTCGGTATGAATATCGTCAACCTCATCGGCTTTGAGCCTGATGAAAAGGTCACGGCGATGCTTTCGATAAAGGAATTTGATGACGAGCATTATCTCGTTATGGCAACGAAGAACGGCGTAGTCAAGAGAATCGCGCTCTCGCGAGTCGATTCAAACAGAAAGACGGGCGTCCGCGCAATCGGGCTTGACGATGATGATGAGCTTATCTCCGTTATGCTCGCAACGCCCGAGAGCGAGATATTCCTCGCAACAAGAAAGGGTATCGCAATCAAGTTCCGCGCAAGCGATGTCCGCGCAACGGGCAGAGAAGCAGGCGGTGTCTACGGTATTGACCTTGCGGATGGCGATTATCTCGTCGGCGCGGGTGTTATCCGCGAAGGCAAGGATATCCTGACCGTAACGGAGCGCGGCTTCGGAAAGAGAACGGCTGCGGAGGATTACAGACTCCAGAACCGCTATGGTAAGGGTATTATGAACTATGCCATCAGCGAAAAGACAGGCGAGATCGCAAGCGTCATTATGATTGATGACAGCGAGGATCTTATGATAATTTCAAATGACGGTGTTATAATAAGATTGCCGGCTCAGAGCATCAACACGATAGGACGAGTCACGCGCGGCGTTATTCTTATGAGAGTTGCGGAGGATGTCAGAGTAATCTCCGTTGCCGCGGCACCGCACGAGGAAGAGGAAGAAGCGACCGTAACGGAAGCTGAAGTTGAGGAAACAACCGAAGAATAATGTTAACTAACGAAAAATACCATAACGATGAATATTTCAGGCCACTGCGCGAAAATTTAATAAGAACTCAGAATATGAAGCATGTCAATATCCATACAGACGGAGCCTGCAGCGGAAACCCCGGTCCCGGTGGCTGGGCGGCAATACTCGATTATAAAGGAGTCGAGAAGGTATTGTCAGGCGGCGCACCCGAAACCACCAACAACAGAATGGAGCTTACGGGCGTTATCAGCGCGCTTTCCGCGCTCAAAGAGCCGTGTGTCGTAATCCTCTATACGGACAGCAAATATGTTGTCGATGGAATCGAGCAGGGCTGGGCAAAAAAATGGAAGGCGAGCGGATGGATGAGAAACCGCAAGGAAAAAGCGCTCAATGCTGATCTGTGGGATAAGCTTTTGAAGCTTTGCGATATCCATAAGGTTTCTTTCATATGGATAAAGGGACATGCGGAAACAGAAAAGAACATAAGATGCGATGAGCTCGCCGTCGCAGAGAGCAAGAAATATCAGTCCAACCCAACGTAGGGGTCGGCGTCCCCGACGACCCGCATCCACCGGAGAAGGCTAAACTCAAACAACGCAAATTTATTAAATCAACCAACCTAAGGAGAGAAAAGCAAATGATATACGCGGACAATTCGGCGACGACGAAGGTCAAGCCGGAGGTTCTTGAAAAGATGCTCCCTTTTCTGACGGAGCAATATGGAAATCCCTCAAGCCTTTATGCCTTTGCATATGAATCGAAGCGGGCAGTAGAAAATGCAAGGGAAGAGGTTGCGAAGGTTCTCGGCGCAAAATCGCGCGAAATATTCTTCACAAGCTGCGGAAGCGAATCCGATAACTGGGTGCTCAAAGGCGTTGCCGCCAAATTCGGCAAAGGTCATATCATAACCTCGAATATAGAGCATCCCGCTATTATGGAAACCTGCAAATATCTTGAAAAACAGGGATTTGCGGTTTCATATCTCCCCGTCGATGAGCTTGGAAGAATTACTGCAGAGCAGGTTGAGAAGGAAATCCGCGAGGATACGATTCTCATCTCAATTATGGCGGCAAACAACGAAATAGGAACGATTCAGCCGATTGCTGAAATCGGCGCGGTTGCAAAGAAGCATAATGTCTTCTTCCATACCGATGCTGTTCAGGCGTTTGGTCATATTCCGATGAACGTTGATGAAATGAACATAGATTTTCTCTCTCTTTCGGGTCATAAGATAGGAACGCCGAAGGGAATCGGCGCGCTTTATATCAGAACGGGAATCAAGATCGATAATCTTATCCACGGCGGCGGTCAGGAAAGAAAACGCCGCGCTGGAACGGAAAACGTTCCTTATATCGTAGGTCTCGGCGAAGCGGCAAGGCTTGCAAACGAAAATATGCAGGCAAATATTGAAAGACTTACCGCAATGAGAGACAGGCTCATTGAAAGAGTTCTCAAAATTCCGTATACGCGCCTCACGGGTGATCCGCAGAACCGCCTTCCCGGCCTCTGCAGCATCGTTATCGAGGCGGTTGAGGGTGAGGCTCTCCTTCTCAATATGTTCAATGAAGGAGTCTGCGCAAGCTCCGGAAGCGCTTGCTCCTCGGGCTCGCTCGATCCTTCCCACGTTCTTCTCGCAATCGGACTCCCGCACCATATCGCCCACGGCTCTCTCCGTCTCTCGCTCGGCGAGGATAATGAGCTCGGTGATGAGATAAAGATTGCGGAAGCCGTTGAAAAAGTGGCGGAAAGACTTCGCAAAATGTCTCCCGTCTGGGAAAACGGAAAACCAATGTGGGCATAGCAAAAGCGGGAGCTTTTGCAACTAAGTTTGCCCTTACGGGCAAGTGAAGTTTTCTTCGATAGTGAAGTTTCGCCTCGCGGCGAAGTGGGCAAACTTAACTTCACTGCATATGCAACTTCACATTTGCGAAAGCAAAAACTTCACTGTGAGCAAAAGCGAACAACTTCACATTAAAAACAAACGACTGAAAGGAGTTTTTATTATGTA
>JAZSHZ010000046.1:0-3978 GCA_045533555.1 Eubacteriales bacterium | reverse complement strand
GTCACCGCCTGACACCCCGCCATTGCTACCTTATGAATCTGCTCGACCGTTTTGAAGCTCGCCGCCAACACTCTGCAGGGAATCTTCTGCTTCTCGAACATCTCGACCGTCTCGGTTACAACACTGACGCCGTCACTTACGATGTTATCGAGGCGGTTTACATACGGAGCGACAAAATCTGCGCCGGCTTTTGCCGCAATCAAAGCCTGCTGTTGCGTGAATATGGCAGTCATCGTAACGTTGAAGCCCTCTTCCTTCAGCTTCATCGTCGCCTTCAGACCCTCTTCGCAAATCGGGATCTTGACATAGAAATTACCTCCGACATATTCGCGGAGCTTTCTCGCTTCATATATCATTCTATCCGAGGTTTCCCCCGTTACCTGAATATGAAACATACTCTGATCCCCGATTATGTTTCTTATGTTTTTTATGAGCGCAAGAAAATCCGTGTGCTCCTTTGAAATTATCGTCGGATTGGTTGTTACTCCATCTATCGGATAATATTCCGCAAGTCTTTTTATATCTTCAATATTCGCTGTGTCAATGATGTAAAGCATTTTTCCGTTCCTTTCGTTTTTGAATTAACGTTATTTTTTTATCGAAATTTATTATACTCCCCCGACCGAAGCAATGCAAGCCTTTTTTTCTCATTCTCAAAATTTCTGTCGAAATGCAAAAAAACGAAGGCAGAGCCTTCATTTTTTTGTCAGATATCATATTTTTTGATAAACCACGAAAGTCTTTTATAAAGGAGAAGCGAAAGAACGCTTATTGAAACCGTCTTGACGGCATTGAATGCGGCAACGTATCCGACGACACCGTTGAAAACATCCTTCGCTCCGTCACCCATATAAAGCGGGAAGACGATAAAACGGTTTACGATAAGCGCCGTCACTGTTCCGATAATGCAGGCGGCAACGAGCGTTGCGATGACTGTTCCGAAGCCTTTTCTTTTGCGATATACCGCACAAGGGACGATTATATACGCCACTGTCATAAGCATATTTGCAACCTGACCTGCGCCGCCGCTCGATGTCCCGATAAGGCAGAGAAGCTCTTTAAGTACGCAGACGATGATTCCCTCAATCGGGCCGAAAAGAAATCCGACAAGAAGAATGAATACGTTTCCGAAATCAATTTTCAGATATGGCGTTGCGGGAAAAACCGCGAACTCAAGCAGGCTGACAATGTAGCTCAGAGCAACGAACATCGCCATAATCGCCATTCGTTTTGGGGAAAAGATCCTTTTCCCGATAGTTTGTTTTTGCATTTTTTATCACCTCTTGATTTTTTGCAGATATTCCCCGAAACAGAAAAATCAGCCCCCGATATTCGGGGGCTGACAAAGATATGACATATTGCGCCATATTTCTTTTCACATCCGGACTATACCGTCGGTATCGGAGTTTCACCGATTCGGGGAAAGCTCTCGCCTTCCTTCGCAGACTATAACTGCCGGTGAGGAATTTCACCTCGCCCCAAAGAATATTTGCTTAATATTATATTACACGAAACAAGGCTTCGTGTCAATATACTTACGGAAGAATTATCGCATAGATAACGAGTTCTTCATCTGACTTGTTCTCGACGGAATGAGTCTCTCCGCCCGTTGTCCACATCGCATCGCCGACATTCAGCTCATATTCCTTTCCGCAATCCGTCACGGTTGCGACACCGCTTTTGACGATATATATCTCGCCTTCATCGCCGTGGGGATGCTCACCGATCGACTGACCCGGAAGAAGCTTTACCTCAGCAAACATATTCGCCTTGCCCGAAAGCTCATCCTTCTCGAAAATATGTGTGAAATCAAGTGCACCGACTCCGCCGCGAAGATTTTCCTTGATATCTTTTTTCTGCGAATTTCTTAATTTGATCATATCAGTTGAGACACTCCTTTGCAGTTCCGTCCTTCTTTATTCTGAAAAGCTTTTTATCCTGGTAATCGCTGAAATAATATACCCAGTCTCCATCTATCGAGAGGTTCTCCGCGCCGTCACTGCAGAGAATCGTCTGACCGCTTCCATCCTCGTTCATACGGACAATTGAGCCGTTGTTTGCAAAATCAATGAAGAAAACTTCACCGCCATCGGAAACATTGATATAACCCGAACGCGATGCATTGAGCGGTTCATAAACAGTTCCGTCCGTTGTCATACGGTAGATATTGAGCGAATCGTTGCCGCTTCTGAAATAGATATTGTTATCATATCCCGAAACAAAATAGACGTTATCCTCCGAAAGGAAGGTTTCGTTTGTTCCGTCAAGCTCAAGTCGATAGAATCCGGTCATACTGTCGCGGTCGCTGACGAAGAGGTACTGACCGTAAGCATAGAGATGCTCTGTCGGCTTCGTGGTTATCTGAGTAAGATTCTTGCCGTTCATATCAATGCTGTAAACGCAGCAATCTTCATTCCAGTTGATAAAATACATCCTATCGCCGATAATCGTGAGGTTAGTTGCCATTATCTCCTTGACGCAAACATAGTCGCTTCCATCAGTCTTCATCTTGAAAATTGAATAATCGCGCGCCTTGTCGACGAAATAGATATAATCACCGACTATATTGAGCGAGGAAATATTGCCATCGGAAAGCTGCGTTGTCTTTCCTTCCTCAATCTTGAAGAGCTTATTGCCCTTTGCGATATCGCAATAGAAAATCGCATCATCCTTAAACGCCATAACGCCGCCGCTTGAGAGGTTTCCCATCGTATTGCCGACAACAAGGTTATTCTCGCTTGTTCTGTCATATGCCGCGTCAATATATTTGCGGCGAAGCTCCTTATCATCTATCGAATCGATATATTCAAAAGCTTCTTTCGTATCCGCACCCTCACGATAGACGCGCATAAGATCATCATAGAGCTCAACATCCTCAGGGTTCTGCTTTATTGCTTCCTTGACCGCTTTTGCTGCTTCATCATATTTGCCCTTCTGCATATATACTTCAGCAAGGCCGAGCGAAGCTTCCTTCTCCGCACCTTTTTCCTCGATGACACTTTCAAATGTATTTTCTGCCTTTGTGAGCTTTCCTTCATCCGCAAGGCTCTGCGCCGCAGAAATGCGCTCCTCCGCCGTTCCGCTTGCAGGTGCATTTACGATCGCCATTATTCCGAACACCGCGCCGATGATTATTGCGATTCCGCAAACGCCCGCGATTATTCCGATAATAAGTTTTTTCTTCATTTGCATACATCTCCTGTCTGATAGTTAATAATTATTTTACACCATTTTTCTCTCAAAGTCCAGTAAATAATCTGTTACCACTTGAAAAACCTTTTATTTTCTTATATAATAATAGCATATCAAAACGAAGAGGTGAATTGCATTGCCGGGATATGGATTTGTTCGTTCTGAGCTTGAGATAAAAACTCTCACGCTTCACGTTCTCGATTATGTCAATGTTTCCGTCAATTTTGACGAGCTTATGCGCATGGTATTTGTCGACGATGCTATAAATTATTTTAAATTCGCAGATTATCTCAACGGTATGGTTGAAACAGGCCACGTTGAGGTGTGCTCCGACACGGGCACGGAGAGATATACCATTTCCAAAAAGGGAATCCGCGATCTTGAGCATATCCGCTCATCCGTCCCCGGTTCTGTTCTCCGCAAAGCGGAAAAGGCGGCGGATGTTGTCCGCGAAGAGGTCATAAGAAAAAGCCTCGTCAATGTCAAAGTCGTTGAAGACGGCGATGTTTACCGCGCGGTATGCTCGCTTTCGGATGACTCGGGAGATATCTTCTCTTTCTCGATGACGGCGATGTCGCGCGAATCGGCAAAAAAGCTTACTGCGAACTTCTATAACCACGCAGAACGCATCTATAACGAATTTTTGCGCTCAATGCTTGATACTTCGGACTAAATATTTTTCAAAAAAGATATTGACAAGCGATATATTTTTTTGTATAATATATAAGCTTGCTATGTGGGCCTTTAGCTCAGTTGGCTAGAGCTCCCGGCTCATAACCGGATGGT
>JAZSHZ010000256.1:0-22223 GCA_045533555.1 Eubacteriales bacterium | reverse complement strand
AAATTTGATGTTTCAAGGCGTTTTATATACAATGCTCCGTTTTTTTGTAAATTGGTTTTGTGAAAATTTGAGACAGAACGACACATAGATCGTTCCCTATATATAAATTCTCCGCTTGTGTTCTTGTGCCTTTTTCGACAGCTTGAATCCGTTTGCCTGGGCAAACGGATTATTTTTATATGGACATAATTTTTGAAGTTGTATACATGTTCTCGGGCAAATCTTTTTTCATTTCGAGAGCTTCGTTGATATCAATATCACAAATGTCGTTATCAAGAGAGCAGACAACGCGGTTGGTCTTGCCAGACATAAGTGTGTGAACAGCATATTCGCCGAAGCGGCTCGCCATAACGCGGTCGCGCGCGGTCGGTGTGCCTCCGCGCTGAATGTGGCCGAGAATGGTGAGACGTGTATCGATACCTGTTTCTTCGATAATTCTGTTTGTTATATCAATTGAATTACCGACGCCTTCCGCTTGAATGATAATAAAATGCGAGCGCTTGTTTATGCGTCCTACACGAATTTTTTCAACAACATCGCGCTGGAAATCAAAGGGTTTCTCAGGAACAAGAACAGCCTGTGCGCCGCAAGCGATTCCGACATGAAGCGCAAGATGACCTGCGTTTCGACCCATTACTTCGACAACGGAGCATCTTTCGTGGGATTGCATCGTGTCGCGAAGCTTGTCGATTGCCTCGAGTGCCGTGTTGCAGGCTGTGTCAAACCCGATGCTGTATTCTGTTGAAGAGATATCATTATCGATTGTTGCAGGAACGCCGATCGTGTGGACTCCGCGTGCCGCAAGGTCGCGCGCACCGCGGAAAGTTCCGTCACCACCGATAGTGACGATACCGTCAATGCCAAGATATTTGCAGGTGTTTGCGGCTTTCTTGAGACCTTCTTCTGTTGTGAATTCCGGGCAACGCGCTGTAAAGAGCATTGTTCCGCCTTTAGAAATGATTCCGTTAACGCTTCTTGCGTTGAGTTCAACAACGTCACCATTTATAAGTCCGTTGTATCCACGCCTGATTCCAAGGCAAGTAATGCCGTGATATGCAGCGGTTCTTGCAACTGCGCGTATTGCGGCGTTCATACCCGGTGCATCTCCGCCACTTGTAAGAACACCGATTGTTTTGATATCTGACATAAAAATCAACCTCTCGAAGTAAACATATTATTCTAAATATAATTATATCACTTAAGTGTTAAAAGTAAAGATAAGATTTGAAAATTATTTGTTTCCACCGCTTTTTAAAACAACATTTTCAGCACCGAGTAATTCTCGCAGACGAGTGTAAACAATCGTCTCGCGGGATGTATGAGTGCGGACGCGTTTTTTTGTATCTTCAAAATAAAGAATAGTTTCAAGATTTCCGGGGAAGGCGCTGAGAATTGCCTTAACCGTTTTTGTCTTATCGCAATCCTCTGTTGAAAGTTTGAGATATAGCTTGTCTGAAACTTCTTCCGTTGCGATATGCTCATAGTCGGAAATACGCTTGATCTCATCGCATATAAGTTGGGGAGGGGAGTCTTCTCTTGTGCTTATTCTGCCCCTGACAACAACGATAGCGTTCTCTTCGACAATGCCTTGGTGTTTTTCAAGAACCTTGGGGAAGATGATTCCTTCAATTGAGCTTATTGCGCCTTCAAGTACAATATAAGCCATCATTGTGTTGTTTTTCGTTGCTTTAAGGCGGAAAGAATCAATGCAACCTGCAACGAGAACACTGTCTCCGTCTTTGTGTTTATCACTGTCAAGCAAATCAGAGACGGTTGCAGTCTTGATTTTCTTCAAAAGCTCGGTATAATTATCCAGAGGGTGTCCCGAAAGATAAATTCCCAGTGTTTCTTTTTCAAAGGAAAGAATAGTCTTTTGCGGGAATTCAGAAACTTTCGGCAGAATATCAACATCGTGTGAAACGTTAAGTTCAGGTGCATCCATAGAGAAGAGATCGACCTGACCCTCAATCGTGCGAGTTCTCACATATGAGATTCCGCTGAGAATGCTGTCATAAACCTGCAAAAGTTGAGCGCGATTTGCGCCGGTACCGTCAAATGCACCGCATTTGATGAGGTTTTCAAGTGCTCGTCTGTTGAGTTCGCGATACTGAAGCCTCGTGCAGAAATCGCGCAGCGATTTGAAAGGACCGCCGATTGCTCTTTCATCCGCGATTGATTTGACAAATGCACGCCCGACGTTTTTAACCGCGGCGAGCCCAAATCTGATGTTATCACCGCTGATTGTAAAGCTGTCAGAGGATTCGTTTATATCAGGCGGAAGAACCTTGATGCCCATCTCCCGGCAAAGCTCGAAATAACCCGCCAGCTTGTCCGTGAAATCAAGAACGGATGTGAGGAGAGCTGCCATATATTCCTTCGGGTAGTGGAATTTCATATATGCGGTCTGATAAGAAACCACTGCATAGGACGCGGCGTGAGCCTTGTTGAACGCATAGTTTGCGAAAGCGACTATTTCATCAAAGATTTTATTTGCAATTTCCTCTGAAATACCGTTTTTTATCGCACCTGCGATTCCGTCTTCTTCATTTCCGTGAATAAAGTTTTTGCGTTCGCGTAGAAGATCCTTTTCTTTTTTCTTTGAGATTGCGCGGCGGACCATATCAGCGCGCCCAAGTGAATATCCTGCAAGTTTTCGGAAAATATCCATAACCTGCTCCTGATAAACGATGCATCCGTAGGTGACTTCAAGAATCTCTTTAAGCATAGGATGGAGATAGGTTATGCTTTCGGGGTTGTTCTTGCATTTGATATAGTGGGGGATAGAGTCCATCGGACCGGGGCGGTATAGCGCAACGATAGCGGTGATATCTTCTATCGATTGAGGCTTCATTCCGATAACAACGGATGTCATGCCCTGGCTTTCAAGCTGGAATACACCCGCCGTTTTTCCGAGAGAAAGCTCGCTGAAGGTCAGCTCATCGTCATCGGGAATATCTGCAAGCGAGAAATCAGGGGTATGACGTTTGACAAGAACCTCCGCATCGTGGAGGACCGTGAGGTTGCGAAGACCGAGAAAGTCCATCTTGAGAAGCCCGAGTTCTTCAAGCGTAACCATAGTAAACTGGGTGACGATGGATTCATCGTTTGTCGAAAGTGGGACGTATGATGAAACGTCATTTTTGGTTATAACAACGCCTGCTGCGTGTGTCGATGTATTTCTCGGCATGCCTTCGAGCGCAATTGCAGTATCGATAAGCTTTTTATATGTCTCGTTTTCTTCATAGAATTCATAGAACTGCTTCGAAATGTCGAGCGCTTTTTTTAGCGTCATATGAAGCTCATTTGGAACGTTTTTTGCAATTGTGTCCGCTTCATTATATGGAATATCCATAACTCGCGCAACATCGCGGATAGAGCCTCTTGCCGCCATTGTACCGAATGTTACGATCTGTGCAACTCTGTTCTCTCCGTATTTTCTGACGACATAGTCAATAACCTCCTGACGTCGTTCATAGCAGAAGTCAACGTCGATATCGGGCATACTGATTCTTTCTGGATTAAGAAAACGCTCGAAATAGAGACTGTATTTCATCGGGTCAATATTGGTTATTCCGAGGCAATATGAAACAATGCTTCCTGCGGCGCTTCCGCGGCCGGGACCAACCGGAATATCCTGGCTTCTCGCGTAGTTGATGAAATCCCAGACTATAAGAAAATAATCGACATATCCCATTCTTGTGATAATTGAAAGCTCGTAGTCGAGTCTTTCACGATATGCAGCGGGTGCATCGGGATAGCGCCTTGCGAATCCATCGTTTGCAAGTGTTGTCAGATATTCGAGAGAATCCTTATATTCCTTCGGAGTGTCATATTCGGGAAGATGTTTTGTTCCGAAATCAAATTCGAGGTTACACATTTCGGCGATTCTGACTGTGTTTTCAAGTGCTTCCGGATGTCCGGGAAAGAGAGCGAGCATTTCCTCCTCGCTCTTGATATAGAATTCTTCTGTTGCGAATTTCATTCTGTTCGGATCGCTTACAGATCTGTTCATCTGAACGCACATAAGAACATCCTGAATATAAGCATCCTCGCGCGTTATATAATGAGCATCGTTTGTTGCAACGAGCGGAATGCCCGTCTGCTCGGAAAGTTTAACGAGTTCACGGTTGACTTCTTTTTGTTCTTCAATTCCGTGATCCTGTATTTCAAGGTAGAAATTGCCGTCTCCGAAAATGGAATTAAGATTGAGTGCATATTCGCGCGCTCCTTCAATATTTCCCTGCAGAATCATTCTCGGAATTGTTCCTGCAATGCAGGCGGAAAGGCAGATAAGTCCTTCTGAATGCTTTTTCAGAATGTCAAGATCAATTCGTGGTTTTCTGTAGAAGCCGTCAATAAAAGCGCGGCTGACGAGGTATATGAGATTCTTGTATCCGACTTCATTTTTGCAAAGAAGAACAAGGTGGGCCGGTTCATTGTCTGTTGAGGCGTCCTTATCTGTCATCGTGCGCGGAGCCATATATACTTCGCAGCCAATAATCGGCTTGATTCCTGCGGACTTTGCAGCTCTGTAAAAATCAATAACACCGAACATAACACCGTGGTCGGTTATTGCAATAGCAGGCTGACCGAGCTCTTTTGCGTGTTCGCAAACGCGATTGATCCTGCAAGCTCCGTCAAGAAGGCTGTATTCGCTATGTACGTGCAAATGTGCAAATCCGCTCATGTTCGTTTATGAATCCTTTCGTGCTTTAATTTCTTCGGCAATGGCGTGAAGTTTTGAAAATCTGTGGTTAAGACCTGATTTTCCGACTTCGCCGTTTGAATAGGCGACAAGCTCGGAAAGCGTTGCATCGGGATAGGCAAGGCGAAGATTTGCTGCCGATTGAAGTTGCGGCGATAAAGAGTCAAACTCACCGCTGTCTATAATCGTGTGAATGTCAAGCAGATGCGCTTTAGCGGCGTCTGCAGCCTTGTTGAGATTTGCAACGTCGCAGTTGACCTGGCGGTTGGTCTGATTCCTGACATTTTTGAAAAGCTTCGTCTGCATCAGTTCAACAGCAGAAACAGGTGCGCCGATTCTCGTGAGAAAATCTTCTATATGCCCACTTTCTTTAAAGTATATGACGTAATTCGATTTTCTTGTTGCAGTTTTTGCGGGAAGCTCAAGGTCAAGAAGCAGGGAAATAACCTCACGGCTCAGTATGTTGTGTGAGGTTGCAAGCTCGAGATGATATGCGGATTCAGGATCGGTGACAGAGCCGCCTGAGAGAAATGCGCCTCTGCAAAATGCAGCTCTTGCCTCATCGTTTTCGATTATAGCCGCATTGAGCCTGAGGGACAGCGTCGCATCGATTCCGAAAGACTCGAAGATGATATCAAGTTTTTCCGGACTTTCTATAATAAGGTTGAATTTCTTTAAAGATGCTGCAGGAATGATTTTTTTATCGAAATCAAATCCAAAAAGACTTTTGAGGAGCCATGATGCTCTGTGTGCAACATCCTTGTTTTCTGTAATTATTTTAATTTTATCTTTTCTCGTCGAGTTTGCAAAGAGGATTAATCCGCAACATTCAGCGAGAACACATTCGGGATTCTTTAAAGGCAATTTGCAAAGCTCTTCCTTAATTTTTGCAGAAAAAGTCATAAGTTTCACCTGAGATTAAATTTTATCTGGAAACATCGCGGTGCATTCTGACAGTGCGATATCCAAGCTCTTCAATATGAGATGCAAGTGTTTCCGTCAGAGCAACAGAACGGTGCTTTCCGCCGGTACAGCCTATTGCAATGTTGAGTGAGGTTTTTCCTTCTTCTATATATTGCGGAATTAGAAAGTCAATCATACCGTAAAGATGATTTAAAAAATCTTTTGTTTGTTGAGAATTGATAACGAAATCATAAACGTCAGAATCAAGTCCGCTTTTTGGTCTCAGAGAAAGGTCGTAATATGGATTGGGGAGAAAACGTACATCGAAAACGAGATCGGCATCAACGGGAATTCCGAATTTAAAGCCGAATGAAGAAACGTTTATAATCATCGATTGATCGCGGAGTGCATTATCATCAAAGAAACGGATAAGACGCTCACGAAGTGTTGCAGCCGTAAGCGATGATGTGTTTATGATATAATCGGCCCGAGCTCTGACATCGGCGAGCATATCGATTTCCGTCTCAATCGTTTTTTCAATAGGTGTTCCTTCTGAAAAAAGAGGGTGACGTCTTCTGGTTTCCTTATAACGCTTGATGATAACATCTGTCGATGCTTCAAAATAAAGTATCTTGTAGTTGCAATCAAGAGTTTTGACACTGTCGAGTGCATCAAACAGCGCAGAAAAATCAAGACCTGCGCGGATGTCGGTGACAAGTGCCACATGTGAAAAACGGCTGTTTGCGGCAATACACATCTCAGCAAATTTCGGGATGAATTCGGGAGGCATATTGTCAACACAATAAAATCCCATATCCTCAAGAACTGCCGCCGCACGGCTTTTGCCGGCACCGGAAAGACCGGATATAATGAAGAAATCCATAATTATAACACTTCCTTTATCTTTAGATGAAGCAGATTTCGCATTCAAGAGAAACTCCCGTTTCTTTCAGAACGACATTCTGTATGTGATCAACTAATTTTTTGACATCATCTGCCGTTGCTCCGCCACGGTTTATAATGAAGCCTGCATGTTTTTTTGAAACCTCGGCACCGCCGATTGAATATCCCTTAAGACCGCATTGCTCAATTAAAGCACCTGCAAAATATCCGACAGGTCGCTTGAAAACACTGCCTGCGCTCGGGAATTCAAGAGGTTGTTTATCTCTTCTTTTTTCGGCAAGTTCACGCATTTTTGCAGAAATGCAATCGGGATTTCCCGCTTCGAGCTTAAGCGTTGCCGAAAGAACTGTATATTCGGGATGTTGCTTATAAATGCTTGCTCTGTATCCAAAGAAATGTTCTTCGTTTGAGATTTCAATGATTCCGTCGGGAGAAGCGCATTCGCTTTTGTAAAGAACAGAGCAGATTTCTCCGCCGTATGCACCGGCATTCATAACAACTGCACCACCGAGTGTGCCCGGGATTCCGTGAGCGAATTCAAAGCCTTGCAGTGCGTTTTTCTGAGCTACAGATGCAATGGAAGAGAGGAGTGCGCCTGCTTCTGCATATATATAATTATCGGAAACTTTGATTTTGTTGGCGGAAATTTTAAGAACAACTCCGTTATACCCACTGTCGGAAACGAGAAGATTGCTTCCGTTTCCAATAATAAGTGGTGTTATATCACTTGATTTCAGAATATCGAGTGCCTTGATAACAGCCTCTTTTGTAAAAGCTTCAAGAAAAAGACGTGCTGGACCTCCGATCTTGAATGAGGTATGGTTGCTCATAAATTCGTTCTCTGTTATTCTCAAATCAGGAATAGCGGAAAGTGCTGTAATTGAAGATTTAAACATAAAAAACTGTCCTTCTGATATATTATTTAAAAGCGAACAAGCTCGCCGAGAAGACCGTCACGGAAAGTTGAAACAATCTTGATGTTTTCCGTACAGTTGTGAAGTTCACCATCGGATTTGACGTAAACGGTGACGTAATTCGGGGCGTGCCCGCGCCACATACCGTCCGAAATTTCTTCAAAGAGAACCGTGTGCGTTGTGCCGATTAAGCAGTTGAGATAATTCTTTTCAAGCTTGTCGGCAACAGCGGCGGCGCGTTTTGCACGCAACGCCTTTTCGGCTTTTGTGATCTGATTATCCATTGATGCGGCGGGAGTTCCGTTTCTTCGTGAATAGGGGAAGATGTGCATTGAAGAAAATGCGCATTTCTCAATAAAGGAGAGAGTCTGCAAAAATTCCTCCTCATCTTCACCGGGGAAACCAACGATGAGGTCGGTTGTAATTGCGCAATCGGGGAAATAGGTGTTAAGCAATGTGACTGATTCAAAGAAACGTTCGGAATTATATTTGCGTTTCATCCTTTCGAGTGTACTGTCGCAACCGCTTTGAAGTGAGAGATGAAAATGCGGACATAAGTTTGTTAAGCCTTTTAACTTAACACAAAAATCTTCCGTTATTGTGCGAGGTTCAATTGAGCCGAGTCTGAATCGCATAGAAGGGAAGCTTTTACAAAGTGTTGCGATTATATCTGTAAGTTCAAGTTTTGGCGAAAGGTCGCGTCCGTATGAAGAAATTTCAATTCCCGTGAGAACAACTTCTTTGTATCCGGCATCCGAAAGCTTTGCGCATTCGCTTACCGCTTCTTCAAGCGGCATTGAGCGGACGGGGCCACGCGTATATGGGATGATGCAATATGTGCAGAAGTTTGTGCATCCGTCTTCGATTTTCAGCATAGCGCGCGTGTGACCGTGAAGGCCGCCCGATGGAAGGAACTCAAATTCTCTGCGTTTCAATGCATTGTCTATTGTGAGGCTGTCTTGGTTTACGCTAAAAATATCTTCAATAGATTTTGCAAAAGTCTTTTTGTCTGATGTTCCCGATATAAGATGAACTCCGTCAATGTTCTTGATGCTTTGCGGATTTATTTGGGAGAGACAGCCGCAAACGGCTATCCGTGCTTCGGGATATGTTTTTGCAAAATGCCTTATCATTCGTCTTGATTTCTGATCGCTTGTCGAAGTGACGGTGCAGGTGTTGACGACGATAACATCAGCAATTGAAAAATCATCAACAACAGTGTGTCCGTTTTCCGAAAGCATAAGTTCTATGGCTTGAGTCTCGAATTGATTAACTTTACAACCGAGTGTGTAGAATGCAACGTTCATATGTTCTCCTGAAAATAATTTATAAATGGTTGAAAAAACTTCCTGAAAGTATTATACTTTATATGTTTATAAAATAGCAATAAAAATTTTAATATTTTAATATGTTATATTAATTCTTTTTTTGGAGGATTCCTATGAAGAGTAAGTTTACCGAATTTCTTGAAAGTGTGCGCGGGAAAAAATGTACCGTCATCGGAATGGGGGTAAGCAATATTCCGCTTATCAGGCTTCTGCTTGAAAACGGTGCGGAAGTAACTGTCTGTGATAAAAAAGAAGATCATCCTGCTGCGGTGGTTTCTGAGTTTAAAGAAAATGGGGCAAGACTTGTTTTCGGAGAAAAATATCTCGCGGATATTTCCGGATCGGAAATTATATTCAAAACGCCCGGTATGAGATATGATATTTCTGAACTTACCGCAGCGGAGAAAGCAGGCGCTTTAATAACGACCGAGATGGAGTGCTTTTTGAGTTGTTGCCCTTGTCGCAGTATAGGGATAACGGGAAGTGACGGTAAGACCACCACAACGACGATAATCGGTGAGCTTCTGAAAAAAGCCGGCAAGAGATGCTTTGTTGGCGGTAATATCGGTAAACCGCTTCTTTCGGAAACGGGCAATATGACCGATGAAGACTTTGCAGTTGTTGAGCTTTCGTCATTCCAGCTTATGAATATCAAGGCTTCGTCGGATATATCCGTAATCACGAATATCACGCCGAATCATCTTGACGTTCATAAATCAATGGAGGAATACACCGAGGCAAAAAAGCAGATTTTCGCAAAGTCCGAAGGTCGTGTTGTTTTGAATTTTGATAACGCCGAAACACGCAGGATTTCCGAAGAAATCGGAAGCCGAGCCGTTTTGTTCTCGTCCAAAGTTCTTCTTGATGACGGATATTGCCTTGAAGAAGGCTATATCGTTGCAAGGAAAAATGGTGTCAGTGAAAAAGTTCTTGCGATATCCGATATCAGAATACCGGGAGTGCATAATGTCGAAAACTATATGGCGGCGATTGCTGCAACGGAAGGCTTTGTGTCCGGAGCGGATATTGTCTCCGTTGCGCGCGGTTTTGGCGGAGTTGAACATAGAATGGAGCTTGTTCGCGAAAAAGACGGAGTTAAGTATTATAACGATTCAATAGCTTCGAGTCCGACGAGAACAATAGCAGGGCTGCGTGCATTCGACAGCAAGGTGATTCTCATCGCAGGCGGATATGATAAAAATATTCCTTTTGATGAGCTCGGGCCGGCGGCACAGGAATATGTCAAGAAGCTTGTTCTTGTCGGGAAAACTGCGGATAAGATTAAAGAGGCGGTTGAGGAATGCGATGGATATAACGCGGAAAAACTTCCGATAATCGTCTGTGATTCTTTTGAGAGCGCGATCAGAACTGCATCCGAGGTTGCGGAAAGCGGAGATATAGTGACTTTGTCTCCCGCATGTGCATCGTTTGATATGTTCAAGAATTTCATGGAACGCGGTGATCGCTTCCGTGAGATCGTTATGTCGCTATAATCTATTTTTCAATATAAATCGGAGATGAGGTAAAAGTGGTTCCCTGAGAAACGGGTGTATCCATAAACAGGGAGTAGATATCATCTGCGTTTCTTTCGAGAGTGAGAAGCTTGACGGCAGTCTCACTCTCTTCTTTTACGGTTGCCGGTTTTGTTATTATCGGAATGCTGCTTTTTTTCTTTGCCTCCTTGAGCATGTTTCTGCCGGTGTTATTGAAGGCAAGAACGCGTGCGTAGGGAGGTGGGGAAAGCCGCAGACCCGAAGGTATACCGAGAAATGCGTTGAGAAAAATACGCCTGATTCTTGAGTGGGCATATCTTTTTGTTTTTGCGTTTTCGATGGCATCAGTGAGATTTGTACTTTTTGCGACGGCGTCGCAAAGTCTGTATTCAAGCCCCTCCGATACATCGCAGATTCCTCTGAAATCATCTGCATCCATAGTCTTCAGTCGTGAAAGAATAGCGATGTCTGCGTTCTTTATCGAAACGGGGGCGTGACCGAGCTTGACTTCTTCTCTGAATATGTTAAGCGTTTCTTCGGGAATAAAAGAGGCGAAGTCACCGCTGTTTTGTATAAGCTCCCTGACGAGAGTTGCGGATGCTATATTGTTTTCAAACTTCATGCTGTCATGCGCGGCACCGTTGCGCCCGATGGCGATGGGGGATATGGATGCGTTCAGCTTTTTGAGAGCTTTGAGGTATTCGATGGCAAGGATGTTGTTTGGTGATGCGATAAGTCGGGAAGATTCACCGATAATTCCGGAAAGCGCGAGTTCTCTCGCTGTTGCATAAGAAACTCCCGTCTCATATGCTTTCATTATTTCTTTTTTAAAATCGGGAGATATAAGAATCTCGGAAATTTCGGATAATGTCGCGATGGTATCGTTTTCTGCACCGAAAGAAAGGGAGTTTATGATGCCGAGTGAATTGAGAATAGAAACGGCACCGAATGCGAAGTGCTCAGCAGAAGCGATTGACCACGGGAGCGGAAGCTCAATAACAAGATCCGCTCCGGATAAAACAGCGGCTTTTGCCCGCGCACCTTTCTGCATGACAGCAAAATCTGCGCGTTGAACGAAATTTCCGCTCATAATGCAAACTATCGCATCCGCGCCGCGTCTGCGCGTTTCTTCAATATGTAATAAATGGCCGTTGTGAAATGGATTATATTCGCAAACGATACCGCAAATGTTCATACCTCTCAACATCCTTTTGGAAAAAATAAAAAAAGACTTGCAAAAAATAACAGAATGATATAGAATATATTACTGTATGAAAAGAGATGTGTCTTTTTATATATTGTAACCGCAAAGCTTCGTTTTTTCAAGACGAACAAAATAAATTATTTACGGAGGCAACAAAAAATGAAAATTCTTGTTATCAACGCAGGCAGTTCCTCTCTGAAATATCAGTTCATGGAATCAGAAGGCGGAGAAGTTTTCGCAAAGGGTCTTTGCGAAAGAATCGGAATTGACGGCCGCCTTACCCACAAGGTTCCCGGTCGTGACGATGTCAAGGCAGATATTGCAATGCCGACTCACGGCGAGGCTATCCAGGCAGTTCTCGACATTCTTGTCGACCCGGTAAAGGGAGTTATCGCATCGACTGATGAAATCGCTGCAGTCGGTCACCGCGTTCTCCATGGCGGCATGGAATTTACGGCAAGCTGTCTTGTAGACGATGCATGCATCGCTGCAATTGAGAAGTGCATCCCGCTTGGTCCGCTCCACAATCCCGCAAACCTCACAGGTATCCGCGCATGCCAGAAGGTTATGCCGAAGACTCCGCAGGTCGCAGTTTTCGATACAGCGTTCCATATGACAATGCCGCCGAAGGCGTACATATATCCGATCCCGTATGAATACTATGAAAAGGACGATGTCCGCCGCTACGGATTCCATGGAACAAGCCACCGCTATGTTTCTGCGCGCGCAATCGATATGCTCGGCAATCCGGAGCACAGCCGCGTTATCTGCTGCCACCTCGGAAACGGTTCATCCCTTTCTGCGGTTGTTGACGGCAAGTGTGTAGACACAAGCATGGGGCTCGGCCCGCTCGCAGGCTTCCTTATGGGAACGCGCGCAGGTGATATCGATGCAACCATCCTTGAATACCTTATGGATCGCTATGGCTATGATATCAAGGAAATGAACAACATCCTCAACAAGAAGTCGGGTGTTCTCGGTATTTCGGGCGTAAGCTCAGACTTCCGCGATCTCGACGAAGCTGCTGAGAAGGGTAACGAGCGCGCTCGCCTTGCTCTTGATAAGTTCATTTATGATGTCAAGAAGTTTATCGGTGCATATGCAACTGCTATGGGTGGTGTTGATGCAATCGTCTTCACTGCAGGTATTGGTGAAAATTCCTGTGATCTCAGACGCAACATCTGCTCCGGCCTTGAATATATGGGCGTCAAGATCGATGCTGAGAAGAACAATGTCCGCGGCAAGGAAGTTGATGTTTCGGCAGACGATTCAAATGTCAGAATCTTCGTAATTCCGACAAATGAGGAGCTTATGATTGCACGCGACACGGAAGAGATCGTAAAGGCACTTTAATCAAAATAACAAAAGGAACAGATGAGCTTTTGTCTGTTCCTTTTTTTGTACGCTATATATTGTCTGTTCTTGTGTGTGTGTCGGGAACTGCATCGTCACGGAAGAAAAGGGAGATGCACCAGATTCCTGCCAAAGCGACGAGCGTATAGATGATTCTGCTGAGGATTGCACCCTGACCGCCGAAAACCGATGCAACGATGTCAAACTGGAAGATTCCGATTGAGCCCCAGTTAAGCGCGCCGACGACAACGAGCGCAAGTGCGATTCTGTCGAGCATTGTTATCAACTCCTTGTTTATATAGAATTCTAACGTACAAAAACAGTATTCCTGATTTTAAGAGTTAAAATACACAATAAAAACTGCAATTTGTGGAAATTTGCTTTCGACAAGAAATTTGAGAAAAATACATATGAAATTCAAAGTTTTATGTAGACTTTTTTTCGATTTTGTGGTTTAATATATTGTATGTAATTATATAATGTCCGATTATATGCGATTGAGTAAAAAGAAAAGTGATCGCAGGTCGGGTTAATTTTGCAAATCTATTTTTAGGAGAGTAAATATATGGAAAAAGTTTCCTATGCGGCGCTCAGTCGCGAGCAGGCAATTGCTCTGAAAAGCGAGCTTGATAAAAGCTATGCGGAGTATGTGGCGAAAGGTTTGAAACTTGATATGTCAAGAGGCAAACCTGCTCCCGACCAGCTTGACATCTGCGACGATCTGCTCACAGTAATTTCAAGCAAAGAGGATGTTGCTGATGTTTCACCGGATGTCAGAAACTACGGCGGGCTTGACGGTATACCTGAAATGAAGGCAATCTTTGCGGAGATGCTCGGTGTGTCATCAAAGGAAGTCATTGTTGGTGGCAATGCAAGCCTCACAATGATGTTCGATATGATTTCGCGCTCCGTAACTCATGGTGTTATGGGAAATACACCGTGGTGCAAGCTTCCGGAAGTAAAGTTCCTTTGCCCGGTTCCGGGATATGACAGGCATTTTGGAATCTGCGAATGCTTTGGTATTAAAATGATTCCGATTCCGATGACGAATGAGGGCCCCGATATGGAGCTTGGCAGAAAATATGTCGAAGGTGATGCTGCTGTCAAGGGTATTTGGTGTGTGCCGAAATATACCAATCCGAGTGGTATAACATATTCTGATGATGTTGTCCGTGCATTCGCAGCTCTCAATCCTGCGGCGCCAGATTTCAGAATTTTCTGGGATAATGCATATTGCGTGCATGATCTCTATGAAGAAGGGGATAAGCTTCTCAACATTCTCGATGAATGCAGAAAGAACGGAAAAGAGGATATGGTCTATATCTTCGCTTCGACCTCGAAGATTTCCTTCCCGGGCGCAGGTGTTGCCGTTATGGCAATGAGTGAAGCGAATGTTGCTTCCGCGAAAAAGGTTATGACATATCAGATGATAGGTCCCGATAAGATCAATCAGCTCCGCCATGTCAGATACTATAAGAATCTCGATGGCATTATGGCTCATATGAGAAAGCATGCAGCTCTCATTGCTCCGAAATTCGAGGTTGTTCTTGAGACTCTTGATCGCGAGCTTTCAGGTCTCGGTATCGCAGAATGGACTGCTCCGCGCGGCGGCTATTTCATAAGCCTTGATGTTATGGAAGGAACAGCAAAACGCGTACATAAGCTTATGGCGGAAGCAGGTGTTGTTATGACCGGTTGCGGCGCAACATTCCCATACGGAAATGACCCGGCAGACAGAAATCTCAGAATTGCTCCGACATATCCGTCGGTTGATGAACTCAAGATTGCTTCCGAGCTTCTCACACTCTGCACGAAGCTTGCGGCGCTTGAAAAGACTATTGGATAAAGGATTGATATTATGAGAAACATATATGAATCACCGCTTTCCGGAAGATATGCAAGCGCTGAAATGCTTGAGCTCTTTTCACCGGACACTAAATTCAAAACATGGCGTAAGCTTTGGATTGCTCTTGCAAGAGCAGAAATGAAGCTTGGTCTTCCCGTAACCGCCGAGCAGGTTGCGGAGCTTGAAAGCATGAAGGACGATATCAACTATGCGGAAGCCGAAAAACGCGAAAAGGAAGTCCGTCATGATGTTATGTCTCATGTCTATGCATATGGGCTTCAGTGTCCGAATGCAAAGGGCATAATCCACCTCGGTGCGACGAGCTGTTATGTCTGTGACAACACCGACCTCATCATTATGCGAGATGCAATGAAACTTATAAGACAGCGTCTTGTCAGTGTCATTTCCGCGCTCTCAAAATTTGCTGATGAATATAAGGATATGCCGACTCTCGGCTTTACTCATTATCAGCCTGCACAGCTCACAACGGTCGGTAAGCGTGCGACACTTTGGATAAATGAACTTCTTTATGACCTTTCGGAGCTTGAATTCAGAATTGATGCGATGCGTCTTCTTGGTTCGAAGGGAACAACGGGAACACAGGCAAGCTTTATGGAGCTTTTTGACGGCGATGAAGCAAAGATAAAGAAGATGGAAGAATATATTGCCGAAGAACTCGGATTTGAAGGTGTCGTTCCGGTTTCGGGACAGACATATTCAAGAAAGATCGATTCCATGGTTCTTGCAACTCTTTCGGGAATTGCGCAGAGTGCCTGCAAGTTTGCGACAGACCTTCGTCTTCTTTCAAATCTTAAAGAGATGGAGGAGCCGTTTGAAAAGAATCAGATCGGATCGTCCGCGATGCCGTATAAGAGAAATCCGATGCGCTCCGAAAGAATTTGTTCGCTTGCGAAGTTCGTTATCTGCACTGCGCAGAATCCCGCGCTTACTTCCGCAACGCAGTGGTTTGAGAGAACACTGGATGACTCGGCAAATAAGCGTCTGACCGTTCCGGAAGCATTTCTTGCGACGGATGCACTTCTCTCGATTTACCTTAATATTGCATCCGGATTTGTTGTTTATCCGAAGGTTATCCGCCGCCGTGTTATGGAGGAACTTCCGTTTATGGCTTCCGAAAATATTATGATGGATGCTGTTAAGCGCGGAGGAGACCGCCAGGAGCTTCACGAGCTTATCAGAACGCATTCCATAGCTGCGGGTAAACGCGTCAAGGAAGACGGCGAGGCGAATGACCTTATCGACAGAATCACAAATGACCCTGCATTCGGAATGACAAAGGAAGAGATTGAAAAAAATCTTGATCCCAAAAACTACACGGGCAGAAGTGCATCTCAGGTAAGCGAATTCCTTGAGGAATATGTCAAGCCCGCTATCGCAAAATACAGTGACGAGATTGAAACAGAAGCAGAACTTAAAGTTTAATTGTTTTTTTCTATTGACTAAATTAGATTAAAAAGCTATAATAGTTTAGTCATGCATAAAAGAAATGGTAATTTCTTCTGTGCAAAAAAAGGAGGTTAATACATATGATGAAAAAAAACGTAACGAAAGGTGTTGCCGGTTTTCTTGCTGTCCTGTTGGTTATAGGTGTTTTCGCTTATATTGCAGGCTTTGAACAGAAAATCGGGGACTATGAGCTTCCGAGCTTCAGAAACATCACATTGGGTCTCGATCTTGCAGGTGGAACAGAAATAATCTTCCAGGCAATGACTGAGGATGGCAGTGTTCCTGCTGATGAAGATATGGAAGCTGCAAAAACTGTTCTTATCAAGAGATTGGACAGCGCAGGATATACTGAAGCAAGCGTTCAGACAACGGGAGAAAACAGAATTTTTGTTGCTATCCCGTCTGTTACAGACGAAGAAAAGGCATCTAAGCTTCTCGGCAAGACAGCAGTTCTTGAATTCAAGGATGCAGACGGCGCAGTCATACTTGCAGGCGATGAGGTAGAAAGCGCTCAGGCGATTTACGGTCCCATCGATCAGACGAATATCAGCCAGCATCATGTAGTGCTCAAACTTACAGGCAGTGCTCGCGCGAAATTCACTGAGGCGACAAAAAAGGCTGCGGCAAATTCCGCAAGCGGAAAGAACTATATCGGAATCTATCTTGACGGTTCGGAAATGAGCAGACCGTTTGTAGACTCAAAGTATGCTTCGACGGGTATCAATTCCGATGAAGTCATCATTACTGTAGGTCAGGGTGAAGACGGAACTTCTCCGGAAGAAGCAACATTAGAGCTTGCTAACATCATCAATTCCGGACGTCTCCCGTTTGAGCTCAAGAATATTCAGAGCACCTCCGTTGGACCGACACTTGGTCAAAAAGCTTTGGAAAAGAGCCTTATCGCAGGTCTCATCGGTCTCATTCTTGTTATGTTGTTTATGATTATCATTTATCGTGTTCCCGGTGTTGTTGCAAGCATTGCTCTTGTATTCTACACATCATTGCTTGTTCTCCTTATGTCAATTTTCAAGGTAAACCTTTCTCTTCCGGGTATTGCGGGTATCATTCTTTCAATTGGTATGGCTGTTGATGCAAATGTTATTATCTATGAAAGAATCAAAGAGGATCTCCGCGCCGGTAAAACAATCAAGGCAGCTATTGATTCCGGATTCAAACGTGCATTCACAGCTATCCTTGACTCGAATATAACAACTCTTATCGCTGCGGTTGTTCTTTACTTCTTCGGAATGGGAACGGTTGTTGGCTTTGCAGTAACGCTCGGCCTCGGTGTTGTTGTTTCGATGTTTACGGTTCTTGTCGTTTCGCGATTCCTGCTCTATCGCCTTGTTGATATGAACATCAAATCGCTTAAGGCATACGGTGTATAAGGAGGAGAATGGAAATGTTTGAAAAAATATCAGAAAGACTCAATGTTGTTAAAAAGTTCAATGTTTTTGGTATAATTGCTCTTCTTTTGTGCATGGTAGGCATTGTTTCTCTTGTTCTTCTTCCGTTTGGGGCAAATCTGTTTAATCTTGATATTGATTTTGCCGGCGGAACAGTTATTACATATAGAATGCCGACAGAGCTTACCGAAGCTGATTATGCTAATATCGCAAATATTGCAAAGAATGCTGTTAATGTTGATGTTTCCGTTAATAAATACGGCAATTCAACAGATGTTGTTCTCAAGTCGGATGTTCTTGACGATACCCAGCTTGCGACGCTCTACAGCACTTTGAATGAAGCTTATAATATCACTCCCGTAGAGAATGAAGCAGCAGAAGATGCAGAAGCTGAGATCGTTGCAGGAAAACTTTCCTGCGAAACTGTCAGCCCTGTCATGAGCGATGACCTCAGAAACGCGGCAATCAAAGCTACAATTCTTGCTATTCTTCTTATGCTTGTCTACATTGCAATCAGATTTGACATCAGATCCGGCGTTGCAGCTATCGTTGCTCTTTTGCACGATGTTATGATCATTATCGGTTCGTATGTAGTTTTCCGCATTCCGCTTAACCTTACGTTTATTGCAGTCATGCTTACCATAGTAGGTTATTCAATCAACGCGACGATCATTATCTTTGACCGTGTTCGTGAAAACAAGAAGGTTATGAGAAAGACTTCGTTTGCCGATATTGTTAACAAGAGTGTCTGGCAGACAGCAACAAGAAGTATCAACACAACGATTACAACTCTTCTCACGATAACTATGGTTGCTATCTTTGCAGCTATATACGGAATCGACTCTATCAGGGATTTCGCAATTCCGCTTGTTGTAGGTGTTGTTGCAGGTCTCTATTCGTCGATGTTCATCTCGGGTCCCATCTGGGCAAAGCTCACAAAGAACTCGGATAAGTTTTAATTTGAAATTGGGAAAGGCTTGCAGATTTCTGCAGGCCTTTTTACTTAATGAGGTGAAAAATGAGAATCGGTATATCGAGTGCTGTTTTTTATCCGCAGATTTCCGAAGTTGCGATTGAAAAGATATGTAAAGCGGAAGCACAGTGTGCAGAGTTTTTCTATAATTGTGATTATGAGATAAGCGATGCTTATGTTGAAGGTTTGAAGCGATATCTCGCTGATAAAAAGACGGAGATAATTTCGGTTCATCCGTATACAGCGTTTGCTGAGGATGTTTTCTTTTTTTCTGATTACGAAAGAAGAACAGAAGAAAACATAAAAAAATATTCTGAAATCTTTAAAAACGCAAAGCGATTGGGTGCAAAATTTTTGACATTGCATGGTGAAAGACTCAATAAAGCAACTTTTTTCGGAGCAAGCATAGCGGAGAAAAGGGCGATGGACGCGCTCTCTCTTCTTGCAGACGAAGCGAAGAAAAATGGGATGACACTCTGCCTTGAAAATGTTGCCTGGTGCAAATCATCTGAGCTTGAATATCTCCGAAAGGTTTCGGAATCTGTCGATAACATCGGTTTCACACTCGACCTGAAGCAGGCGAGAAGGGCGAATGTCCCATATGAAGAATATCTTAATATTATGGGAGAAAGAGTTGCCAACGTTCATATAAGTGATTATAACAGCGAAAATGATTGCCTCCTTCCCGGAAAAGGCGAATTTGATTTTTCTTCTTTTGTCAGAAAAATGAAGTCGAACGGATATAAAGGTGATTTCATTATTGAGGTTTATTCGTCTGCTTTTGACGAAGAAAGTCAGATATTGAAAGCAAAAAACTATCTTGAGACTCTTCTTTGAATTATAGATTACAATGATGTGACGAAATAATGTTTTTGCTTGAAATTCAAGTGTTTTTGTGCTATCATATAGAAAATGGATTTTGACAGTTTCTGTAAAATTCCCCGATGGAGGTAAAGTTTATGAAATGTCCGTTTTGCGGCTATCTTGAAAGTAAGGTGCTTGATTCCAGACCTGCGGAAGGCGGCGGATCAATCCGCAGAAGAAGAGAATGCCTTTCTTGTCAGAAAAGGTTTACGACCTATGAAGTTATTGAAAGCATGCCGTTGTATGTTATTAAGAATGATGGGTCAAGGCAGCTTTTTGATAAGAATAAGCTGATGTCGGGAATGCTTCGTGCCTGCGTCAAGCGTCCCGTTCCAATTCATAAGCTTGAAGAAGTTGCAGATGAAATAGAGCAGGCGCTTCAGAACACTATGGAAAAAGAAGTCTCCAGCAGTAAAATCGGTGAAATGATAATGCGCCGCTTGAAGGAAATCGATCAGGTTGCATATATCAGGTTTGTTTCTGTTTATCGCTCGTTTGAGGATATTGAATCATTCCTTGCGGAGCTTAATTCTTTGAAGAAATAGTTTTAAAGAGTTGCGGGTCTTAACCTGCAACTCTTTTTCATTACAAAATATTTTCAATTTTAAGTGAGTCTTTATTGGAAAGTATTTCAATGTTGTTGATGAGAGCACCGGTTTGAAGCAGGCTTTCTTTCTTATCTTTTGAGATAATAGCACTGTGGAGTGCTGAAAGGGAGTTGCCGATATCGTCTATATCATTGTGCACACAGAATGTTTTCAGAAGAGTTGATGTTTTGTTATATTCATTTTGTGCTTTATCAAGAGCGATTTCTGATGCTTCCCAGTCATCTTCGTTAACTGAAGAAAGACATATGTCGATATGGTTTTTAATGCTACTGCAGAAGGTTGATGTTTTATTTGAAGTAAAAAAGCAGAGTGAGCATAAAGAGATTATTATCAAAGCGCTTGCTATGCTTTCTTTCATTTTTTCTTCTCCTTTACAACTGTTTTTGTTTTACCGGAATCATCTGTTTGCATCAGAAAAACATCTTGTACGGATGCAATTTTTTGCTTTTTTAGCTCTTTTTTTACCCATTTGAGATTCTTACCGGCTTTTTTTGCTTCGCTCTCGATGAATATTCCGTCTGAAATTAAAGTGTGCGGCAAAAAGACATTATCATTGTTTTTGTTTAAATCTGCGCGCGTTGCGTTTTGATCCTGACCGAAAGGGAAAACGCTGAGTTCGCCGCTTGATTCGAGTATTGCGTATTTAACGGTTGAAATGTCGATAAATCCTTTGAGTCTTAATTCTTCAAGAAATTCATCGAGTGTAAGTCTTAAACGTTTCATCTCTTCCTGGTTTATTTTTCCATCCTCAATAAGAATGCTTGTTTTTCCGACAGCGATTTTCCGTATCCATCTGCTTTTGAGAAAGAGGGTTGATATGAGTATTTCAAGTGCAAGCAGGGTGAGAATCGGTATAACACCGTATATGAGCGGAGTTTCTATGCTGCTCATCGGAAGTGAGGCAAGCTCGGAAAAAAGAAGTGTTATGACAAGCTCGTTGGGAGACAGTTCTCCGATTTGCCTTTTTCCCATAATGCGCAGAGCGATTGAAACGACCAGATAAAGTATGATTGTTCTTATAAAAGTTATTGTCATAAAAAACTCCTTAAAAAATTTAAAATAAGGGTTGCAACTTTTTGAAATGTGTGTTATACTATCAAAGTTGACATCCGGGTGTAGCGCAGCTTGGTAGCGCGCTTGAATGGGGTTCAAGAGGCCGCAGGTTCGACTCCTGTCACTCGGACCAAACCACCGAAAACGTAGTGTTTTCGGTGGTTTTTCTTTTTTTATTTATTATCATCAAAATTATCTGAATATATTCCACTTGCATTTTATTTTCAGTGTGGTATACTATACTTGCGACATAAACTTAATAATTCCTATATTCGGTGTGTGTTTTTATACCTTTTTGGTAAAAATGCATGCTCTATTTTCGCATACCGTTATAGGAAGTGAAGTTTGTGTCGCAGCAATCGGAGCTATGTGTTTTTCGTGCGTAGCTTCGGCTGCGCACTTTTTAATTTATGGGAATTTGAAAGGAGTTGGGGATTCCTCCGGAAAGTGCAAAATACATAATAATATAAGGCACACTTGATGTTGTGAAACACACACTCAAAGAGGTTGTGCGAGGATAGAGAGAGTTTTGGAAATGAGTAAGAATGTAGCTCAATACATAGCATGTTTTATTTCTATGATTATAGCAGTTTTTTTGATAATTTGGCCACTTGGAATTGAGAATGTTTATTTAGCGTTTATCATTGTTGTTATATGCTGTATACCTGGATTTGTTTTAATTGAGAAACATTATGATAAGAAAGAGAATGAGTTGTCAGAAGCTATGACTGTAACAACTAAGGAGAGTCAACTTAATCTTTATAAACGAGCGCCAATAGTTGGGACAGCTATATCAATTGATCCTATTTATGAAACATACTTTAAATATAATCCTCTGGAAGTAACATACACGAGTGCTACAGTTGGTGGGATTACAACAGGCGGATTTCATACAAGCGGTAATGATTATTCGTTGAAAATGGGTGAAAAAACAGGCAAATATCGACTTGGTACAAAGGTGGCAAAAGAAGGTTCTGAGGGTTCGGAATATATGAGGATAGATCAGAGATCAAATTGACAGAAGCATTGGTTGCAGATGCAAAAAAAGATTCATTCATTAAAGGTTTCTTGAATGGGAATTTACTTGTGTTAAAACATGAGGTTTCCAAATCGACAATGACCAAGATGGAAGATGATATTGTCAGCGATGCTGTGTCCAAACAAGATTGGCAAAGTGCTAGTTTGTTTACGAGTAAGAGAGTG
>JAZSHZ010000068.1:0-6187 GCA_045533555.1 Eubacteriales bacterium | reverse complement strand
TCTTCCTTGGCGGCATCGGTATTCACAATTTTATGCTCGGCGAAACGAAGAAGGGTATTGTTAAAATTGTACTTAGCTTATGCTTTGGTATAGGTGCAATTTTAGCACTTATTGATTTCATAAAGATCCTTACGGATAAGTATGAAGTTAACCCTGAAAAGGCATTTTAATTAATTTTAAAGGTTGGTGTATTATGGAAAACACAGTTGTTACAGCGCCGGTTGGTCAGCTTAAGACTAATAAAGGATTATTGAAGACAATATTGCTTTCGATCATTACCTTTGGAATTTATCCGTTTGTGGTTATGTCGGCAGTTTCCAATGACATCAATGTTGTTGCTTCAAGATATGATGGCAGAAAGACTATGCATTTTTGTTTGCTTGCATTCATAGTTGCCCCGATAACATTGGGTATAGCAGGCATTGTATGGTATCATAAGATTTCCAATCGTATCGGCGCTGAGGTCAAAAGACGTGGCATAGCATATAATTTCAGTGCTGCTGATTTTTGGCTTTGGAATGTTATTGGCAGCATTATTGTTGTAGGACCATTTGTGTATCTCCACAAGATGTTTACCGCAGTAAATAAAATGAATGCTCACTACAACATTAATGGCTGAGTTTTCTTGCTTACAACAAAATAAAGATAAAAGATGCACGAGTATTTCGTGCATCTTTTTTGTTCCTCTTTGTACATCAGCTTCGGATTCGCAAGCTTTTAGGCGGAGGTTAAAGGTTGTATGAAGCAGGAATGGATAAAACTGTTTTAATGCATAATCAATCTTAAAATAAAATTCACTGCGGCGCAGGTGAGGATGCCGAAGACGGTAGGCAGAAGAAATGCGGCGGCGGTCCATTTGATGCTTTGTGTCTCCTTTTTTATAGTCATAAGTGTCGTTGAGCAGGGCCAGTGCATCAATGAGAAGATTATAAAGCATATTGCGGTGGCGGATGTCCATCCGTTTGCGGAGAGTATTGAGAAAAGATCAGATGCTCCCGAAAGAGCACCGAGTGCCCCGTTTGAGGTGTATGCCATAATTACGAGCGGGAGGACGATTTCATTTGCGGGAAAGCCGAGAATGAATGCGGCAAGAATCGTGCCGTCGAGACCCATAAGGCGCGCAAACGGGTCAAGAAATTCCGAGAAATGAGACAGAAGCGAAAGTTCGCCGACCGTTATGTTTGAGAGAAGCCAGATGATAAGTCCCGCAGGCGCCGCAACGGAAACGGCGCGACCGAGGACGAAAAGCGTTCTGTCAAGAATCGAGCGGATAATGACTCTGCCGACTTGCGGCGCGCGATAAGGCGGAAGCTCAAGAGTAAAAGATGAGGGAATACCCCGAAGAAGAGTCATCGAAAGAAGCTTTGATGCGGCAAAGGTCGAGAGTATTCCGAAAAGGACGGCAAGTGTAAGCGCCGCGGCAGAGGCAACGGATGAAAGAAAACCTACTCCGGCACCGACAAAGAAAATTGCCGAGAGCGAGATGATCGCGGGAAACTGCCCGTTGCAGGGGACGAAGCTGTTTGTAAGCATCGCGATAAGCCGCTCACGGGGCGAATCTATGATGCGGCAACCCGTTGCGCCGACGGCGTTGCAACCGAACCCCATACACATCGTCAGCCCCTGCTTCCCACAAGCACCGCAGCACTTGAATGCCCGGTCGAGATTAAAGGCGATCCGCGGGAGATAACCCAGGTCCTCAAGCAAGGTGAAGAGCGGGAAGAAGACCGCCATCGGAGGAAGCATAACGGCAATGACCTTTGAAAGAACCCGCCATATTCCGAAAACAGCAGCCTCGCAGACCGCCTGCGGCAGACGGAGTGATGCGAGAAACTTATATATAGGCGCTTCAAAAGAAGCGAATGCCGATGCGAGAAAATCGGATGGAATATTTGCGCCCTCAATGGTGAGCCAGAAGATAAGCATAAGCCCGAGAAGCATGATCGGAAACCCGAAGAGCTTTCCTGTCAGAATCCGATCAAGTGTCTTTTCCTTTACGGTGTAGGCGGAAGAGCTTCCCGAGACGCAACGCGATATGATTCGGTCAGCCTCCGCAAAGAGAGAGGAAGGATCTGTCTCTTGCGGAGGAGCTTTGTTTTCCTTTTTTTGCATAACGCTTTCGATCGCACCGGAGATGAGACGGAGACCCTTTCCGCTTCTTGCGACACATCCGACAACGGGAACACCGAGCTCGCGCGAAAGCGCGCGCAGATTGATATCAATACCCTTCTTTTTCGCCTCGTCAAGAAGATTGATGCAGAGAACAATGCGCCCGGTGATTTTTTTTATCTGCAAAACAAGCGGAAGATTTCGTCGGAGGTTCGTCGCATCGCAGACGCAAACGACAGCATCGGGAATATCGGAGCAGAGAAAATCCCGCGCAACCTCCTCCTCTGCCGAATGCGGGGTCAGCGAGTATGTACCCGGTATATCAACGAGTATATATCCGCGCTTCTCTCCCCTGAAATATCCCTGCGCGCTTGAAACGGTCTTGCCGGGCCAATTGCCGGTGTGTTGGCGCAGCCCCGTCAGTCCGTTGAAAACCGTGCATTTGCCGACATTCGGATTACCTGCAAGCGCAATTATGAGGTCGTTTTCGTTTCGTTTTTCAAAAGCAGGCTTCACTGCACCACCTCCACGGATATATCGCATATATCCTCGCGGCGGAGGGCGATGAGAGCACCGCCTGCAAGAAATGCGGTCGGGTCTCCGAGCGGACTGCGAAGAGCGCATTCGACCACAGCTCCGTCGATGAAGCCAAGCTCGGAAAGACGCTCGGAGAGCGGGCTTTCGAGCGAGATTATCCTTGCTTTTTGCCCGGGCTTTATATCTGAAAGACGGAATGATCCGTTCATAAAAAACAACTCCCTTCATTTCCAATCTATGAAGAGAGTTGTTTTTCGGTTACGTTATTTTATCTTTTTCCGATGATTTCAAATGTCGCAAACGGCATCATAACGAGAAATGCAAGCTGCGGGAGTATTTCGCGAAGGCGCATCGTCATATCGCCGACGATAAGGGAGGAGCCTGCATCCGTCAGAATAAGGGAGATACCCATAAAGCAAGCGATGACTGCAACGTGCTTTTTATTCTTGCCGAGAAGATGCGCCGCAATTCCGTATGCAAAGAAGAGGATCGCGATATATGCTAAGATAAGAAGAATGTAATTTGAAATCACAGGATCGGAGATCTTCTCGCGGAATGAGATGATCAGCATAAAGCAAGCCCAGAAGACGGGCACTGCCGCAAAAGTGCAATATGCCGTTCCGTCACGTTCGGCGAGGTTGTATTTTCCGATGACGAGGAGCGAGACCGCGCAATAGAGAGAAAGAAGCGCGAGAACGACTTCAACGGGCTCAAGCTTTTCGCGGAGCGAGAAAGCAAGCACACCTGCATAAGCGAGGATGAGAAGCGCGGATATCACAAACGGGAAAAGGCATATGTTTCCGCGGCTTTCGGAGACCTCCGCCTTGACCTTCTTAAAGAGGATTGCAAAGACGATCGAAACAACGAGTGCCGCCGCAAAGAGAATCAAAAGCGGAGTTGTTTCATTTGCATTTTCAAGAAGCCTTGCGCGAAGAAACGCACCTGCGATGCCGAAAAGCACGGAAAGCGCAAAAAACGGAAAATAAAGCTTTTTCATCTGAGATCACCCTTATCTTTTTTCGAGCGGAACATAATCTGCATTGCGTGAAACGCACTTATAAGCAGGACGAATGATTCTTCCGCCCGTCGTTGCTTCTTCAATGCGGTGAGCGCAAAGACCTGCGACTCGCGCAACTGCAAAGAGCGGAGTATAAAGGTCAAAGGGGATGCCGAGCATCTCATAGACGAGACCTGAATACATATCGACATTTGCGCAGAGCGGCTTATCGTTGCCCTTGACAGTTCGGAAGACATCGGGGGTAAGCCTCTCGACAGTTTCGATGAGCTCAAATCTGTCAAGATAGCCGTTTTTCTCGGTGAGCGCCTTTGCGTGCTTCTTGAGAATGACGGCACGCGGGTCGGATTTAGTATAGATAGCGTGACCCATACCGTATATCTTGCCGCTTCCGTCGCCCGCTTCCTTGCGGATGATTTTTGCAAGATATTCGGAGATTTCGTCATCATTCTTCCAGTTCTTGACGTTTTCCTCGATATTCTTCATCATATCAACGACCTGCTTGTTTGCGCCGCCGTGGAGCGGACCCTTGAGCGAGCAGAGCGCGCCTGCGATTGCGGAATATGTGTCCGTGCCGGAGGAGGAGAGAACGCGGCAGGTGAATGCGGAGTTGTTACCGCCGCCGTGTTCCGCGTGAAGAATGAGGCACTTATCGAGAAGCTTTGCCTCTTCATCCGTATATTTGCGGTTGGAGCGCATGCAATAAAGAAGCGTCTCAGCCGAGGAAAGATTATCCGGCGGAATATGGAGATACATACTCTTGTTTTCATAGTAATGGCGCTTTACCTGATATGCCTGTGCCGCGAGAACGGGAAGGCGCGCGATAAGGTCAAATGACTGACGCATCATATTTTCGAGCGATGTGTCATCTGCGTTGTTATCGAAGGAATAGAGCGCAAGGACGCTTCGCGCAAGCTTGTTCATGATGTTTGCGCTCGGAGCCTTGATGATCATATCCTCGGTGAAATTATGGGGAAGCTGGCGATGGTGCGCGAGCATATAGTTGAATTGCTCAAGCTCGCTCTTCGTCGGAAGCTTTCCGATGAGGAGAAGATATGCGACCTCTTCAAAGCCGAAGCGATCCTCCTCGGTGATTGCGTTGATTATATCCTCAATATTGATTCCGCGATAGGTGAGAACACCATCCATAACAACTCGCTCGTTATCGATGATACTGTAGCCTCGGACATTACCGACAGCGGTGACACCTGCGAGAACACCCGTGCCATCCTGATTACGGAGACCGCGCTTTATGTGATGATTGTTAAAGCTTTCGGGAGTTATGAGGTTATTATTCTGAACATCCGTGCATACCTTTTTAATAAAGTCTGCACTGGGACGCATCATATTTTCGGACATGTTGTAACCTCCTGTGTTGATTGTATTATTTCTATTTTATATTATTTGGAGCGTTTAGTCAATCTTTTATTTATAAAGAAAGGAAGTTCTGAAAAATGAAAAAGATTTTTGTCCTGAGCGCGATAATGTGGCTTCTTGCTTTTCTCATTCCGCTTCTCTTCATAAAACCGATCGAAACGGATGTCCCGCCGCTTCCCGTCTCACCGTCGGAGGAGAAAACCGATGTGGAGACGACGGATGCGGAAATAAAAATAAAATTGCTTGATGAAGGCAAGGTTTCGGAAATCGCGCTCGATGAATACCTTGAAGGTGTCGTCGCCGCGGAGATGCCCGCGCTTTTTCCCGAAGAGGCTTTGAAAGCGCAGGCGGTTGCCGCGCGTACCTACACGATGAAAAAAGCATCCTCGGCGCCTGCAAAGGAGCATAACGGTGCCGCGGTCTGCTCGAATCCATCCCACTGCAAGGCATATAAGCCGCTTTCGGAGTTTGCGTCGGGATGGAGCGAAAATGCAGAAACATATTCGGAAAAGATCAGGCGTGCGGTAAAAGAGACGGATGGTGAGATACTTCTCTATGAAGGCGAGCCGATAACGGCAGTTTTCCATTCTACTTCATCCGGAAGGACGGAAAGCTCCGCAGATGTCTGGGGAGGAAATCTTCCGTATCTCGTAAGTGTTGAAAGTGAGGGAGATGAAACCTCTCCGCATTTTGAAGAGGAGAAAATATTCTCGCCGTCGGAATTTCGCGAGCGCTTTGCAAAAAAGCACCCCGATGCTGCCTTTGATGAAAATCCGGAAAACTGGATAACAAATATCAGGAGGACGGCGGCAGGTGGAGTGAAGTCGGTCTCCGTCGGCGGCGTTTCCGTCAAGGGAAGTGAGCTTCGCTCAATATATGAATTGAAATCAGGCAATTTTACCGTAAGCTTTGATGGGGAGAATATGAAGATAAAGACGCGCGGCTACGGCCACGGTGTAGGAATGAGCCAATACGGTGCGCGGGCGATGGCACAGAGTGGGAAAACCTATGATGAGATCCTGAAAAAATACTATACGGGAGTGACGCTCGGAAAGGTGCGCCGGAAGAAATACGAGACCCCGTGCCTGCTTCGACGCGGAGTCTTAGACTGTCGAAAAAGGCACAAGAACACAAGCGGAGAATTTATAT
>JAZSHZ010000214.1:0-2732 GCA_045533555.1 Eubacteriales bacterium | reverse complement strand
TTCCTCCGGAAGTGCGTTTGCAAAGATATTAAGGAAGCCCTCTCTAGTTGCAAAGCCCGTGTAATCATAGTTTGCAAACTTTGAGATAATTTCTTTCTCAATGCAATAATCAACATATGATTGATACCAGGGATTTCCGTTTTTCAGTGTCACGGCTCCGTCAATATAGAGCTGGTTCATGCATGCTGCAAGCTTCAGGACTTCTGCATATGTTATTTTGTCATTCGGTGCAAATGTATCTGACTTCTTGCCGTTGATAAGATTGTTGGAATATGCGGTGCAGACATCTTCATAATACCATGCGTTCTTCGGAACATCTTTGAATGGGATATCGGCCGCAAAAGAAATTCCGGTGATAAATGATAGTCCGAAAGCGCATATCAGCGCAAATGAAAGTAATCGTTTCATTGCAAATCCTCCGTTTCAATTTTTGCTTTATAAACAATTGCTCCGCATTGCGGGCAATAGTCCATTTGTTTTGAAAGCACAGTTCCGCAAATGGGGCAGACAGCGTGCTTCGATTTATATATGTCATATAAACTGGATTTTGGAAGTCGTTCGTTGCACCTGCCGCAAAACAGCTTATTGTTCGTTTCAAGTGAGTTGCATTTTGGGCAGACAACAAATTTTTTCATTGCTCCGATTCCAAAACCGAAATGAGAAAGAATGCTTTTCTTTGTTTCACTGTGGTTCTTCAACTTCCGTTTCACCTCCATAAAGAAGTCTTTTTCCGCAAATATGACAAAAAATGGAATTGTCTGTAACTCTTGTGCCGCACTTCTTGCAGAATCTTGGCTCGGATTCCAAAGGACTGCAGTCAACACAGTTGAGGACATCGGGGTTATACATAGCATCAATTATCCATTTGCCGCATTTTCTGCATTGATTGAAATATGCCCGACCTTCGCTTTCCCAGGCGAGCATCAACTCTTCATCGGGGGAATCTGCTTTTATAGGCTTTGTTGTGCAAATAAGGCTTTCGGACAGATCACAGAAAAACTGATATCTGTTTCCGCCTTCTTCGCTGACAATCTTGTATGTTGCCGTTTTTCTTCTGCTGTCCAAAAGCTTCATCTCCTTTGTGATTTATTTCGCGCTAATTTGCTTGATTTCATTGACCGTTTATATTAAATATGATAAAATAAAAGAAAATGAGGCGTTCTCTGTGTTCGTTGGCGCGCTCGCAGAGAAATTTATTCGTTTTAACGAGTAAATGAGGGAGCCTCAGAATCTTAAATGCGAAAGACCGTATACCCTCCTTCTTAATCTTGCAATTTAATACTATCATCATAAGAACGAAAAATCCCCACACTTTTTGAAAAAAAAGGTGTGGGAAAAAGAGAAATTTAATCTTTTTGATGGTTAAAATGTGTCCGAAGGAGTCTCTCTATGAAAAAAACAATACTCAAAAATTTAATTCTTCTATTAATTTTTGGATTATTGGCGGGATGCAGATCAATAGAAGACAAATCTGCGAGCGTTTCTGCCATATACTGCGCAACAACTGTGTTTTCTATGCTGTTGCTTGCGGGGTATGCCGGTTTTATCAAGAAAAAGCAGTTTTGGTTCTGGGTTCTGTTCGTATCTGTTTTTGTTGTAAATGCAGGCTACTTTACACTATCTGTTTCAACAACCTTGGAAATGGCGCTGAATGCAAACAGAATTTCTTATCTCGGTTCTGTGTTTCTCCCGTTGTCAATGATTATGATAATCATAGATGTATGTAAGCTTGAATGCAAACAGTGGTTTCGGGTTGTTCTTGTTGTTGTCTCCATCCTTGTCTTCTTTATAGCTGCAAGCCCGGGCTATCTCGATATTTATTATAAGTCTGTAACGCTTTCAAACGTCAACGGCGTAGCAGTTCTTGATAAGGTATATGGCCCTTGGCATAAAGTATATCTGTTCTACCTTATCGGATATTTCACGATTATGATTGCGACAATCCTTCATGCATTCATCTTGAAAAAACTTGATTCATTCGCGCATTCCCTGATTTTGCTGATCTCGGTTTTCGTAAATCTTGCAGTATGGTTTTTGGAGCAGCTCACAAAGATTGATTTTGAGTTTCTGTCTGTTTCCTATATAATTACGGAGCTGTTTCTTATAGGGCTTTATCTTATGATTCAGAATCAGGAGCGCGAGCTCTCGGCGTTGCGCTCGCAGCTTCCGAATGTAAAGTCCCCTCATTTTCTTGAAAACAGAGTGCCAAAGCAGACGAAGGATTATCTCGAACACTGCAAATTCTTTTCAGATCATATTTCAACATTAACAGCAACAGAACGACTTATTTTTAATTGTTATCTTGACGGAAAAGGAACAAAAGATGTTTTGAATGAGCTTAATATCGCTGAGAATACACTGAAATACCACAACAAAAACATCTACAGCAAACTTGGAGTTTCATCAAGAAAGCAGTTGCTTGAATATGCAAAAGCTTTGAAATTGAAAAAAGAATAAAAAAAACACGGCAATCGAATGATTGCCGTGTTTTTTTGGTGCGGATGTTCTTATAGGATTTACACACAAATGCCATAAAATCAAGGGTTTTAGACGGTCAACATAAGCACTTATCCTCTAAAATGAAAAAGTGGCGAGGAAATTCCCCACTGTTCGATGGACCGGGGCTTTTCCGCCAGCCCGAAGAAAAAACTATAATAAAAACAAAATCGCTTGTGATTTTGCACCATACTTATTCACTATTACATATTACTTATTACTTCAAATCGACAAAT
>JAZSHZ010000119.1:0-26721 GCA_045533555.1 Eubacteriales bacterium | reverse complement strand
AAATCATCCTCGTCATAACCGGGAAGACCGAGATCCTTGCAGATTTTGCCTGCCGCCCATAATCCGCCCTCGCGCGGCTTCCAATGGTGGTCGGTTATGAAGAACATTTCTTCATCCGATATATCCTCCGCTTCTTTTTCTGAAATGAGGTCAAGCATCGGGATTTCTTCATTCGCAAGCTCCTTCGCGAAGCGGTCGAAATTCGATTTCGTGAAGTCTTCTGCGTTTTCGGGATATTCAAGGTCATAGCCCTTGACGGGCGGAAGGATATAGAGAAGCTCTGCCCCTGTATTTTTGATATCATCGCATAGCTTTCCGATTTCCTCCACGCAGGCTTTGATTTCCTCATCGGAGACATATTCGCGGACATTTGCAAGATATCCACTTTTGGTGAGGACGACTGTCGAATCATCCTTCCTGACGATTTCCGTCCCCTTTGCGCGGCTTAGAACGGAGTTTATATCCATCAGCGCTTCATAATATGAGAGCCCACGCGCCGAGGTTTTCTCGACGGAAGAAGTAAATTGCGATGCGGCAGGGAAGAAGCCGAGCTTTTCTGCATTTTTTGAAAGGCTTGAGAAATCTTTGCAAATGCCCGAAAGAAGACCTTTTGAGAAAAATCCTGCGGCAATAATGCAGAAGATAAGGGCAGTTGCAATTATGTTTTTGTTTATCCGCTTCATCGGGCATCCTCCTTTTATCAGAAATTGAAATAGATAAACGGGTTATATGAGCTTGAGGCAAGACTTGCGATGCAAAGAACAAAGAGAGCGACGAGTGCCGCCGCGCCGAGAATTTCGCCCGCGGCGCTCTTTGCGAATTTTTTCGGAATGATCTTTCCCAACGGAACGGAGAAGAGCGCTCCGCAAATAAGAATCGGAAGATTCTGCGAGAGATATGCGGGAAAATCGGGAGAGGTAAATCCGCCCGAGAACATACAGCGAAGATATCCGAGCGCCGAAGTGAGCGAAGGAGAGCGGAAAAGAACCCACCCGATGATGACGAAGAACATCGTCACGATCCACCGCAGAGCAGGGAATCGCTTTGCCTTATCAAGCTTCGTGAGCTTTTCAATAACAAGGAGCGCAAAATACATAATGCCCCAGAGCATAAAAGTGAAATTTGCGCCGTGCCATATTCCGGTGAGGCACCAGACTGCGAAGAGATTGAAAATGAGGCGGATTTTGCCGACGCGGCTTCCGCCGAGAGGGATATAGACATAATCGCGGAACCATGTTCCGAGTGAAATGTGCCACCGTCTCCAGAATTCAGTGACGGATTTTGAAATGTAGGGATAATTGAAGTTTTCGTCAAAGTGGAAGCCGAACATTCTGCCGAGACCGCGCGCCATATCGGAATATCCGCCGAAATCGAAGAAAATCTGGAAGGTATATGCAATTGCACCGAGCCACGCGACGGATGCCGCAAGCCCTCCCGCGGGATAAAGCAGATCAAAGATTTCATCCGCAAGAAGCCCGAAGGCATTTGCAAGGAGAACTTTTTTTGCCAGACCGATGATGAAAAGCGAGAATCCAGAGAAGAAGTCCTCAAGGTTTTCGCGTCTGTTTTTAATTTCGTCCGCAACCGTCTCATAGCGGACGATCGGACCCGCAATAAGCTGAGGAAAGAAGGATATATATAGCCCGACATTAAGGATACTTTTCTGCACCTCACCTCTGCCGCGTGAGACGTCTATGACATAGGACATCGCCTGGAATGTAAAGAACGAAATTCCGATGGGAAGAGCAATTTCGGGAATGCGCGAGGTGATGCCGAATGCGCTCTCAAAGATGCGCGCGGTAAATCCGAGATATTTGAAAACGAAAAGAAGCGAGAGATTGAGAACGACGGAAAGCGCAACGAAAAGGCGCATCCGCGAAATATTTCCTTTTTCCTTTGCCCGACCTACGAGAAGACCGAAAAGCCAGTTGAAGATGATGGATGCCGACATAATGAGGACGAATTTCGGCTCGCCCCAGGCATAGAACAAAAGGCTCATTATAAGGAGAAAGACATTCTGTGCCGTTCTGCTTTTCCGAAGCAGACCGTAGTATACGATAAGCGTCAGCGGAAGAAAAAGATATATAAAGGTTATTCCCGAAAACAGCATACCGACCTTTCTCCTTTCATAAAATACCATTATATATTATAAAAAACACACCTGCAAATTGCAAGTGTGTTTTTCGTTTATTATCTCAGAGAGTCGACATAGTCGCATGCGGCGAGAGCTGCGATTGCGCCGTCTGCCGCCGCGGTAGTTACCTGGCGGATGCGCTTCTGTCTGCAGTCGCCCGCGGCGAATATGCCGAGAGAGGAAGTGATGCAGTCTTCTCCTGCCTCGGCATAACCGCGATCATCGAGTTTTATGACCTCTGCGAAAATCTCATTTTGCGGAACAAGTCCGATTGCGATAAACATTCCGTCAACCGTAAGGAGAGTGTCCTTGCCGGTTTTTTCTTCTGTCACGGTGATGCCCGTGAGCTCGTCGCCGCCCTCAAGGCTCTTGACGACCGTTCCGAGAATTACTTCAATATTATCTCGCTCTTCAAGCTGCTTTGCGAGCTTGTCCTCACCCGTGAGGAAATCGAGATTCTGAACGACATAGACCTTCTTTGCAAGGTCGGAGAGGAGGAGCGCCTCCTGAAGTGCGGAGTTTCCGCCGCCGATAACCGCAACGGTCTTGCCCTCATAGAATGCGCCGTCGCATACCGCGCAGAAGGAAATTCCCTCGCCGATATATTTCTCCTCATTCGGAAGACCGAGGAGGCGGTGGCGCGCACCTGTCGCAATGATGAGCGATTTTCCTTCGAAGACATCGCCGCAATCCGTCGTTACTTTTTTGATGCCGTCTGCAACTTCGACCTTTTCGACCTCTGCCGCTTCGACATCCGCGCCCTGCTCGAGAACCTGCTCGACGAGCTTTTCGGCAAATTCATTTCCCGTGAGGCTCAGAAAGCCGGGGATATTCTCAACCTTCGGAGAATATGTTATCTGACCGCCGAAGGAAGCCTTCTCGATAACGAGAACGCTCTTATTTGCCCTCCTTGCGTAGAGGGCGGCGGTAAGCCCCGCAGGGCCACCGCCGATTACAATAATATCATACATTACATATTGTCCCTTCAAAGGCAACGAGGATCAGACTCGCGCCGGTTTTTGGTGCTGTTCAAAAAGCTTTTCAGGCTGAATCAAAAAACTGCTTGCACATTCTCAACGAGAGATATTCGAGGAATTTTAGGCGCAGAAGACGCCGCAAGGATGGCGCCTTGCAAGGATGATAAGGCTAAAATAACCGAATATATCCGTTGGAATGCGGTGCGCGTTTGATTCTCGTTGCCTTATGCGTTGAGCATTTTCTTGATATCGGAAACGCCGGTGTATTTTGCGACTTCGCCGTTTCTGACGATTGCAAGCGTCGGTGCCTGCTTGATTCCGAGTGCTTCTGCAAGCTCCTTGTTCTCGTTTGCGAGAAGCTTTTCATATTCAAAGCCTGCTTTGTCGAGAGTTGCGCAAGCGATCTTGCAGTTGGGGCAGGTTGCCGTCGTGAAGAGGTAGTTGCCGTCTGCGACGCCCTCGTCCTTTTCGGGAGCAGCTTCGATATTGAGCTTTTCCTCGCGACCGTTTCTTGTGAGCTTGGAATTTGCGATGTCATAGACCTTTCTGTCCTTGTATTCCTGGCTCTTGCCGTCGTTCCAGTTCTGAACCGGGCGATAGTAGCCTGTTATACGGCTGTAGACCTCTGTGTTCTGACCGCAATCGGGGCATTCGAACTTCTCGCCGGAGATATATCCGTGGGTCTTACAGACGGAGTATGTCGGAGAAAGAGTGTAGTAGGGAAGCTTATAGTTTTCTGCAATCTTGCGGACAAGGTTTGCAGCTGCCTTCCAATCCGGGAGCTTCTCGCCGAGGAACGCATGGAAAACTGTTCCCGATGTGTAGAGAGTTTGGAGCTCATCCTGGATGTCGAGAGCCGTGAAGATGTCTTCAGTGTAGCCGACAGGGAGGTGAGAGCTGTTTGTGTAGTAAGGTGAATCGTCCTCGCTCTTTGCAGCAGTGATGATGTTCGGATAGCGCTTGACATCGTGCTTTGCAAGGCGGAATGCCGTCGACTCTGCGGGAGTTGCCTCGAGGTTATAGAGGTCGCCATACATTTCCTGATAGTCGGAAAGTCTCTCGCGCATATGGTTGAGAACATCCTTTGTGAATGCCTGTGTCTTCTCATCCGTGAGGTCCTTGCCTAGCCACTTTGCATTGAGACCAACCTCGTTCATACCGACAAGACCGATTGTCGAGAAGTGGTTATTGAATGTGCCGAGGTAACGCTTTGTGTAGGGATAAAGTCCTGCATCGAGAAGCTTTGTGATGACGGTACGCTTTACCTTGAGTGAGCGAGCCGAAATGTCCATAAGCTTGTCAAGGCGTGAGTAGAACTCTTCTTCGTTCTTTGCAAGGTATGCGATTCTCGGCATATTGATCGTTACAACGCCGACAGAGCCTGTGCTTTCGCCGCTTCCGAAGAAGCCGCCTGATTTCTTGCGGAGCTCGCGGAGGTCGAGGCGGAGACGGCAGCACATACTGCGGACGTCGCTCGGCTCCATATCGGAGTTGATGTAGTTTGAGAAATACGGTGTACCGTATTTTGAAGTCATTTCAAAGAGAAGCTTGTTGTTCTCTGTTTCCGACCAATCGAAATCGGATGTGATGGAGTATGTCGGAATCGGATACTGGAATCCGCGGCCGTTTGCATCGCCCTCGATCATGATCTCGATGAATGCGCGGTTGACCATATCCATTTCCTTCTGGCAGTCCTTATATTTGAAGTCCATCTCCTTGCCGCCGATGATGCAGTTGAGCTCTGCAAGGTCGTTCGGAACCGTCCAGTCGAGAGTGATGTTGCTAAACGGTGCCTGAGTGCCCCAGCGTGACGGAGTGTTAACGCCGTAGATAAAGGACTCAATGCACTTCTTGACCTGGTCGTATTCGAGGTTGTCTGCCTTGACGAACGGTGCAAGATATGTGTCGAAGGAGGAGAATGCCTGAGCGCCTGCCCATTCATTCTGCATGATTCCGAGGAAGTTTACCATCTGGTTGCAGAGTGTTGCAAGATGCTTTGCGGGAGCGGATGTGATCTTGCCCGTTACGCCGCCGAGACCTTCCTGGATAAGCTGCTTGAGCGACCAACCTGCACAGTAGCCTGTGAGCATTGAGAGGTCGTGGATGTGGATGTCGGCATTTCTGTGAGCATCGCCGATTTCATCGTCATAAACCTCGGAGAGCCAGTAGTTTGCTGTGATAGCACCGAAGTTTGAAAGAAGGAGACCGCCGACGGAATATGTAACCGTCGAATTTTCCTTGACGCGCCAGTCGGTGATCTGGAGCTACTTGTCGATGATCTCCTTATAGTCAACGATCGTTGAGCCGAGGTTACGGATCTTCTCTCTCTGCTTACGGTAGAGAATATATGCCTTTGCGACATCGTCATAGCCGCCCTTGATGAGAACGAACTCAACGCTGTCCTGAATTGCTTCGACCGTGATGACTCCGTTTTCGATTTTCGGCTCGAATTCGCTCGTTACCTTGAGCGCGAGAAAGTCGATGATGTCGGAGTTATACTGCTTGTCGCAAGCATCGAACGCCTGCATAATGGCGTTGCTGATCTTCGAGAGGTTGAAATTAACGGTCTTGCCGTCACGTTTGATAACCTGATACATGAAAATTCCCCTTTCTTTCCTATTACAATCACAATATATGCTATTGTTGTCTGCAATCGACATAGCTATATTGTGCTTTTAGTCGTTTAAAAGAATTCTATCATATATATAGTATTGTTGTCAATAGCTTTTCACGAAAAATATACAATATCTAGTGTTGGAAAAATAAAATCCCCACCAAATCTGCTAAAAAAACCGCGCAAACCCGCACGGCAGCAAGGTTTGCGCGATATTTGTCGGTTCGGGCGAAATGCAGTCGAGATGACATAGGTTAGGAGGTAGAGGAAAGACCTGTGTGTCGTTCCGTATTCGCTATCATAATTTCGCATTTTTAACCACACAAAAAGACGGACGAATTTCGTCCGTCTTTGGGATTTCTATGCACTTGCGAAAATTTCAGAAAAACCGTTGCGCTGATTTTTACCATACCCTGCACCTTTAATTCCTCGCTCGATAACCCATACATCTTTCTGCTCATTCGTTTGAGTTTGTAGGGGAGGGTCTCTGTGCCCTCCCGTAATCATACGGAATTAACGCGGGAGGGGATGAAACCCCTCCCCTACGAGGTTTGTACGATTTCCTCAAATCGGTGTGGGAATGCGGGACGTCGAGGACGCCGTCCCCTACAAGGGATGGTGCAGAATCCCGAGCCTTGTCATCTCGACTGAAGCGAAGCGCAATGGAGAGATCTCATGAGATTGCGCGCCTCACTCGAAATGACGAACGAAGGGCGGCAGGATTGCTACCGCCCTAAAATGGTGACAAATAATATATTCCTATTGTCGCACAGTTTTTCTTAATAACATTCCTATATGTATCAAACCTGATGGGAATAATGCTGATATAATATATTCTATTGCAGTGCCATGTAAGAAAGGCAGCAAATTCTGATATTCCAGCAAAAGCACAAACGGCAGATTGGTTATTATCAATGGAGACAATTTTGTTTCATTGCTGAAAAATGCAGTTGCAATCATAAAAAGAAGTGTTGCTCCGCTCAATGTGTATATCAACAACATAGAGTTTTTTTCTCGAATTTTTTCAAACTTCAGCCAATACCCTGTCAAGATATATCCGCAACACACAAAGATAATAGAAATAACAAATACCATCCACGTCGACCAATCCGTTCCGTTTTTCCATATCCATAAATAAAGAAAATACATAAAAACACATGCTACTATATGTGTCAAAAAACATTTTAATATTATTTTCATAGTGCACATCCCTTCACTTCCAAATTCCTTCTTTAAACAGTTTCAGATAATCGATACTTTTCTGTTCAGTTCTCCTGGACACAAAGGGACGGTTCTATTGTGTTTGCCGCCCTTTGTTCTCAGAAAGTTGACAAAAAATGTACATCCCCAAATGGCTTATCCGCACTGCTTGATTTAGGTTATTCGTTTGTTAAGACAATATCATATAATGAAAATCATAATTATAGAAGCCTCAAGAAATGAAATGGAACAAAATACATACATCCATTTGACATAATATTTTATGCGCTTGATATCATACACTTCATTATAATTTCCACAAAAAATAAATTGAAAAAAAGCGAAACCATTTATTATTGGTTGATGCATTTTTATAAGTTCTGTGTAAATTGGAGCATCGCAACTTTTCCAATATTTTAGTATTTTGCGAATAAATATTGAAAAAAACGAAGCATTAAAAAAGGCTTTTAATATAGCCAAGAAAAAAGCAATAAAATTAAAGGGTTCTTTAAAACATCCCAAAACGCAAAAAAGAACATTTGATACTAAAATAATATTCACAGTGCAAATTTTCACAAAAAAACGCTCAAGATTTTTCATTGAATTCACTCCACTTTTAGCCATTTGTTAGCCATTTGGGGACGTACATTTTTTTGGTACTATTTTACGCACGCGTTATAACCCCTCTCGAAACCCCGGTCAATCTTTGCAACTGTCTCACCGGAAAATTCTTTTTCAGCTCTGCCAATATTTCATTTTTTCAATCTTACTCATTTGTTATTTATTTGTCAATTTCATTGTAGTATATGGAGAGAAGTTTGTCAAGGGGAAACCTAAAAAACAAGCTCACGGAAAATTTTCGTGAGCTTGTTTTAAATATCCTCCTAAACCCCGCGCAGTTGAACGAGGTTGAGCTTCTTTGCGGCTGTTTCGCGCATCTCCTCAAGTGTTTCGCGGGAGTGGGCGGTCATTCCTTCTCCGATGGTGTTTCCCGAATCGACAAAATTCTGGAGAAAATATCTTCTTGCGCCCGAAATCCATTCCGCAATTCCTGCGATGTCCTCGACCGTGTGAAATTCGCGCACGATCGTCGTGCGGAATTCATAGTCAACGCCGGAGGACATCAGATATCTGATGCTTTCCTCAATCGGCGCGATGTCAAAATTTGCGATGCCGACGGTTTCGGCATATTTTCCCTTTGAGTTTTTGATATCCATTGCAACGTAGTCGACAAGCCCGGCTTCAACAAGGCTTCGGAGCTTTTCGGGAAAGCTTCCGTTTGTATCCAGCTTGATTGCGACTCCGAGCTCCTTTATTCTCTTCATAAAATCGCCGATATCGCGCTGAAGGAGCGGCTCACCGCCCGTTATGCAGATTCCGTCGAGAATGCCCGCGCGCTTTTTGAGATAGGCGAGGACTTCCTCCTCCGAAAATTCGGAAGAGCCGTCAAACTCCGTTACGAGAAGGGCATTGTGGCAGAAGGGACAGCGCATATTACATCCGCCCGTAAAGACGGTTGCCGCCGTCTTCTCGGGAAAATCAAGCAAAGTAAGTTTCTGAAAACCGGATATATTCATTAGTTTTCCTCCGTTTTTATCTTTCCGTCTTCAACGTATATGATCTTGTCGCAGATCTCTTTTGCGGCGCTTCTGTGGGAGATGCAGACGCAGGTTTTGTTTTTCAGATTCATAATGTTTTCGAGAACCTCGCGTTCCGTCGGCTCGTCAAGCGCACTTGTTGCCTCGTCGAGAAGGAGGATCGGCGCACCGCAGAGAACTGCGCGCGCGATTGCAAGTCGCTGAACCTGACCCTCCGAAAGTCCGCTTCCGCGCTCACCGAGGACAGTATCAAGACCTTCGGGAAGCTCGTTTATGAATTTTGCGGAGGCAACGGCGAGAGATGAAAGAATCTCATCGTCCGTCGCATCCGATTTTGCGAGAAGCATATTTTCGCGGATAGTTCCGCTCATAAGGAGATTTCCCTGCGGAACATAGGCAAAGAGCGGGCGCGTGGATGAGTCCGCCGCGATCTTTCCGTCCTCGCAAACGATGGAGATCTCCCCGCCCGCGGGGTGAAGAACGCCCATAAGAAGCTTGATGAGCGTGCTCTTGCCGATTCCGGATATTCCCGAAATGAGGGTGAGTTCGCCTTTTTTGACGGTTATATCGGCCTTGTCAAAAACCGTGTTTTCTCCATAGGCAAAATCGACTGCGGAAAGCTCGATATGCAAAAGCTTTTCATAAAGCTCTTTTGCGTCGCGGGGCTTTTCTGCCTCATCCGTCGGCAAATCGCAGATTTCCATAAGGCGCTCTGTTGAAGCGATGGTGTTATAATATCTCGAAAGACTTCCCGAAAGACCCGCGAAGGGAGATTGAATCTGATTTATGAGCTGCATGATGGCGGTGAAGTCGCCGTAGCCGAAGCCCGCGGCACCCGAGATGATTTTCGCCGCGCCCCAGAGGACGGCATAGACATAGCCGCAGTTGAGAAGCGCGGAAAAACCCGAGCTTGCGCCGGTTGAGAAGAATGCGCGGTGCATTTTCTTTTTGTAGTTCAGATCGGAATGCGCCTTTTCGCGCTCTTCGATTTTTTCCTCCATTCCGAAAGCCTTGACGACAAGGACAGTCTCAAGTGCCTCGAGAATGAATGAGCGGAGCTTGCCGTCGCTTTCCTGAACTTCCTTATGAGTTTTTTTCATAATGCCGCGGAAAAGCCTTGCAAAGAAAAAGAGAAAGACTCCGCCGCAGAGGATGACGAGCGCAAACATCTTATCGACGAGGAAGACCGCAATGAGCGCGCCGACAAGGCGAGTCATAAGACCGACGACGTTTGGAACAAGCGTCGAGACATTGTCGCTGACGACGTTGACATCGTTGAAGAGTCGGTTTAAAAGCTCACCGCTGTGGTAGCCCGAAAGCGCGGTATAATCCGTCCTCAGAAGGGAGGAGAAAACGCGCTCGCGGAAAACTATCGAAAGCCTTGCCGTCATCTTCGCGGCAAGAAGCCTCACGATAAAGAAGAGAAGAATCTCGGCGGCGACGACAGATATGAAGACGATTCCCGCCATATATGCGGAGGATATATTTCCGTCGACAGCAAAGTTGATGACATTGCGCATGGCAAGCGCAAAATAGACACCGAGCGCGGATGAGACCATATTGAGAAGAGTTACGAGAATCATCAGCGGTATTTCTTTTTTTGAAGTCCTTGCAAGAAAGCTCAGGGCATTTTTGTTTTTCAAAAATATCACACCTTCATAAAGGTTTTACATATAATATTATTATATTAAAAAAATGAAATGATTGTCAATGCAAATCCGCGAATATTTATTGATGCTTTCGCGCAAACTTAATATGCAGATGCAAAAATCAAAAAACGGAGGTAATCTGAAATGAACGAAAATCCGAATAAAAGCATTCAGTGCAGCGTAACAAACTGCAAGCACCATTGCACGGGCGTAGATTATTGCTCGCTTAATTCCATCAGAGTCGGCACACATGAATGTGACCCGACAAAGGATCAGTGCACCGACTGCCAGTCCTTCTCATTGAAGAACACCTGCTGCTAAAAAGATTGAGGCGCACTCCTCGGGGAGATGCGCCTCGGTTTTTTTATTTTGAAGAGAGAAAATCAATTCCGAAATTATCGGGGCAGACGATATGCCCGCCGCTCCAGATGCGGAAGTTGAAATTTTCCTTTGCATTTTGTGATTTGTATGTGCGATAGGCGGTGACGGATTCGTATTTTGCGCCCTCCGGCGGGAAGATTTCATCTCGCTCGCCCGTCTCGATGAGTATCGGGCGCGGGGAACACATCGCCGCAACCTCGCCGTCCCGCGGGGTCTTTTCCTTTTCGCGGACGAACCATTCGGGAAAATCCTCATTGAGCCCGCCATCGAAGCAGGACATAAAATATCCGCGCCTGATTCTTCCGTCAAGCGCCATTGCGCGCATCGTATAGAATGCGCCGTAGCTCATTCCGCAGACACAAAGGCGGGATATATCAAGCGTTTTTATGGAAGAAAGCGCCGTTATGCTTCGCAGTATGCAAAAGATTTCAAGCGCGCAGATTCCGCCGCCGTGACCTTTGAGCTTTTCATCAAGCTTCTGTCTGTCATAGCTTGTCCCGTAGTGCGGCTTTGCGGGGGCAAAGCCATAGTTCCATATAAGAAGTTGGGGAGAAAAGACGCAGAATCCTGCTTTGAGAAGCCTTGCAATTATGTCGGAATAGCCGTTTTTGCCGTGCATACCATACATAAGCTCAGGTGTTCCGAGGTGCCCGTGAGCGGCGATGCAGAGCGGCAAAGCTCCGCTGACTCCTTTCGGGACGAAAAGAAGCCCGAAGAAAGGAAGAGCGGGAAGTGCCGCTATGCGAAGTCTGAAAATCTCGCAGAGCTCATCACTTCCGACATATTCCTGCGAAAGTGATGGCGGAAAAGGAACTTCGCAATCAAGGGGAGCTCCGAGAAGAGAGGCATATTCGGAGCAGGCTTTGCTTTTTTTCAGCTCCGAAAAACCGCTTTCGGCAATTTTTGCAACTGCGCGGGCATATTCCGTGCGCGCATATTCGCTCATATCGGGGTGTTCTCTATACATTATTTATCCTCACCCTTTAATGAATCGAGCTCCTTTTGCATGCGCTCGAGCTGAATGCGAAGAGCGCAGAGCTCCTGGGCGATCGGGTCGGGAATATGTATCTGGTCAAGGTCGGAGCACGCGGGCTTGACTCCGTTGCGCCTTGCAACGCGCGCGGGAACGCCGACAGCCGTGGAGTTCGGCGGGATAGTGTCGAGGACGACGGCGTTTGCCGCTATCTTTGAGTTATCCCCAACCGTGAAAGGACCGAGTACCTTTGCACCTGCGCCCACCATAACGTTATTTCCGAGTGTCGGGTGTCGCTTGCCGACATCCTTACCCGTTCCGCCGAGGGTTGCGCCCTGATAGATCGTGCAATTTGCGCCGATCTCGGTCGTCTCGCCGATGACGACGCCCGTTCCGTGGTCAATGAAGAAGCCGGGGCCGATTTTCGCGCCGGGGTGGATTTCGACGCCCGTCCAGAATTTGTTCATCTGCGAAATCATTCGCGCAAGGAAAAGCCATTTGTGGCGGAAGAAAAAGTGCGCCACCCGATGATGGCAGATTGCGTGGAAGCCGGAATAGAGAAGAAATATCTCAAGATTGCTTCTTGCGGCAGGGTCGCGCTCGCGCGCGGCGCGAAGATCCGCTCTCATATTTTCAAACATAAAAAACACCTCACTTGATAACGGCTCCGCCGATGAGCCTCTCTCCGTCATAGAAGACGAGGGACTGACCGGGCGAAACACCGCGTTGGGGGGAATGGAATGTTGCCGTGACCGAATCGCCCGAGATTCGGACTGTGCAGGGTGCGGCTTTTGCGTTATAGCGTATTTTTGCACTGCAGGAGAATACCTCCGGCTGTGGTTTATCGCTCACAAAGCTCAAATTATCGGCAAATATCTCGCTCCTGCTCTGCGAGCCTTCGAGGCCGAGAATGACTTCGTTTTTCTCCGCGTCAAGGCGGGAGACGAAAATGCGCTCCGAATAGGGGATTCCGAGACCGCGGCGTTGACCGACGGTATAATGAAGAAGCCCCTTATGTTCGCCGAGATCCTCACCCTTTGGTCCGATGAAGCGACCTCGCGGTTGTTTGCCGAACCGCTCTTCGATATATGCGGCATAGTCTCCGTCGGGGATGAAGCAGATGTCCTGACTGTCTTTCTTTTCGGCGACGGAAAGAGAGATATCCGATGCGATTTTCCTGACATCATCCTTTGATATTTCACCGAGCGGGAAAAGACTTCTTCGAAGCTGGCTCTGTTTCAGGCGGCAAAGCGCATAGGTCTGATCCTTTTCATCAAAAAGCGCCTTTGCGGGGAATAGCTCGCCATCGTGCTCGACAAGTCGGGAATAATGCCCCGTTGCAATGAAATCCGCGCCGAGCTCATCGGCAATGTCCGCCATAACTCCGAATTTGATGCGTTGGTTGCAGATTATGCAGGGATTCGGTGTTCTCGCCGCAAGATATTCGCTTGTGAAATTGTTTATGACATATTCGGAGAATTCCCTCTCGGCATTCCATGAAATGTGCTCTATCCCGAGCTTTTTACAAACCTCTTTTGCATCGGAATCGTCGTTTCCGTGGAGAAGAAGGGTAACCCCCGTGACATCGTAATCGCGCATAAGGAGCGCCGCGGCAACGCTTGAATCGACGCCGCCGCTCATTCCGACGATAACTTTTTTCTTCATAAGCGAACACCAACTCTGTGCGGTGCGCGGGTGATTGCCTGCGCTCCGTCTCTCGTTATGAGGACGGTATCCTCAATCCTGACTCCGCCGATATCTTTTATATAAAGACCCGGCTCAATCGTTATAATCATATTTTCGGAAAGCACGGTTTCCGATCTTTTTGAAACCGTCGGTGCTTCGTGGATAGCGAGCCCGACTCCGTGGCCGAGTGAATGCATTATATATTTGTCCATCCCGCGCGCCTCGAAGAGAGAGTGCTGATATTCATCAAGCTCGCGGCAGGTCATTCCCGCGCGCGCCTCGGAAATACATTTCTGCTGAACCTCAAAAACGAGCTCCCAAAGGTCACAAAGCTCGCGCTTCGGGTCACCTATGTGAATTGTCCTCGTTATGTCGGACATATATCCGTCAACCGTTGCGCCGAAATCAAAGGTCATAAGGCAGTTGTCGGGGATTTCAATATCCTGCGGTTCGGCATGCGGCATTGCACCGCGTATGCCTGATGCGGCAATCGTTTCAAATGCAGGTGCCCGGCTTCCACGCCGCGCCATTTCATATTCAAGAAGCGCCGCCGCTTCTCTCTCTGTCATACCGCGATGAAGCTTTCCGATGATAGCTTCGAATGCAAGGTCGGAGCATCTGACGGCGCGCGCTATCGCATCAATCTCGCCTTTATCCTTGATGCTTCTTATTTCCTCGCCGTAGTCCGGGCAGGGGACGAATTCGACATTCGGAGCAGCTTCTTTTAATTTGCGAAGCTCAAAATCCGTCATCTTATGAGTTTCAAAGCCGACTCTTGCTCCGCTTGCGAGAAGCTCTGCGATATGCTCGTGCATCGGGCGGGTTATGACGGTTATGCCAAACCCGCTTGTCTGCTCGCGTATCTGAATGTCATAGCGCCCGTCCGTGAGCGCAAAGCACTCGTTTTTTGTTATGATGAGGGCACAGTTGCTTCCCGTGAAGCCTGAAAAATAGCGGTAGTTTTCATATGAGGTTATGAGGATTGCATCGAGTGAATCGAGCGTGAATTTCTCGCGGAGTGATTCAATTCTTTTTTTCGTCATATCATTGCACCTCAAAGGCGGTTTCCTTGAAAACGGGGTTTCCGAAGCTGTCTCGCGCAAGGAGCGCAATCGAATGGAAGCCCTTCTTCAGGGGATTTTTGACGGTGTAGGAAAGCTTGCCGGTCGCCGCGTCAAAATCGGGATTTATGCAGCGGTTGCCGTCTATATAAAGCTCGATCGAGCTTTCATCGATGCCGGATTCATCCGAAAGAATGATTCCGAGCGACGGTGTTGCAGTTTCGATTACGAGCTCATTGTCGGGCCATATCTTTTCAACCGTCGGTGATGTCGTGTCATCGGTATATGCGCCGTAGAGTGCGCGGAGATTATCAAAGTAGAGAACTCCCGAGGTCTTGTTGTCGGGATTTGAGACAATGTGAATCGGCGCCTTGATATAAAATTCTCCGCTCATATCCGAGGGGATCTGCGCCTCCATATGCTTCCATCCCGTGTGCGTGATTTTTCCGAAGGAGATGCTTGTCTGCTTTCCGTTTGCATCCTCAAGGATGCTGTTGAGTGAGACACCGCTTCCGTCACCATAGACCATCATTCCGAGTTTTTTCGGCTTTGCCTTGATATAGAAGCTTTCCTTGTTGCCATACATCGTGAAATATGCGCCGACGGTTTCGCTTGTTCCCGTAAAATCATAGCCTACGCGGAGCGAACGGTCACCCGTGTGGGTAAATTGCTTTGTTCTGTTATAGGAAACCGTGGGTGCGGTCTTCGTGCCGATACCGACGGGGATGAAAGTCGGGCCGCCGCGCTCAAAACCGCTTATGTCAACGGGTTCGGAAATCACTTCAATCTTGCAGGTTGCGACTGCACTTCCGAAGCGGACGGAAATCTCGCCCGAAACGCCATCCTCTGCAACCGTAAATTTACCCGGCGCGGTAAATTCGCCGAGTCCTTCCGTTGCACTCCATTCATAGAGCGATTGAGAACCTTCGACGGAAGAGCCTTTATATATTGCCGAGGCGGAAAGCTCAATGCTTTCGCCCGCGGATACCGTCAAATCCGTTTTTGAAAGCTTAATCGAATCGACGTCATCGAGAACCTCGATATCAGCTTTGCCGCCTGCATTGTCTGCATAGGCGGAGATGGTGAATGTTCCTGCATTCTCTGCATAGAAAAGTCCGTTTTCGCTGATGGGTGATGCATCCGTCTCCCAGGTGACAGCGGTCGGGACGGGGTGCGGTTTATAGTTTTCGTCATATGCCCCCGTGACGGAGAACTGATATGAGCCGCCTTTCAGGACGGTGCGCGTCTTTGGTGAGAGCACGAGCTTTGAAGGGGAGTCGAGCGTCGGAGCGCGGTTCATCAGAACGAGCGCGTTTGCAACTGCTCTCTCACTGCTTCCCGAAATATTGTTGACCGTTTTTGCTTTCATATCGCCCGGTGCACGGAGGACGAAAGTCGTTGAACCGCCACCGTCGAGGTTGAGTGCATCGACGCAACCGAGTGCGCGCATGGCCTCAGCCGCCTGCTTATAGGACATACCTGCCGCGCCGCCTGCGCCTCTGCCGTCCATTGTCGCCATAACGACGGTGCCGTCTGCGCGGATGCCGATGGATGTTCTCGGCTGCTTTGAGGTGTCGGATGTGCTGTAGACCTCTCCGTCCTTGAGAAGAAGCTCGATTCCGCCGACCGCGAATTTGACGTTTGACCAGAATTCGTTGAAGCGGAAGGAGATTTCGTGAGTCTCGCCGAGCGCAAGCTTTTTGAGGTCATCGATTCTTGAGCCCTGCGCGGAGAGAACGATATAGCCGTCACCGAGCGTCGTGTTGCCGACGGCATCGTTGATTCCCTCAACGGTGAAGTTGATTTTCCCGCCGTGGCGAACCTCGCCCGAATTTATGCGGCAACGCACCTCATAGGTCTCCGTTCCCGTCTTTGTTCCGCGGGCATATTCCTCCGTGTAGAGCATAAGGGATGGTGCATCCTTCGTATGCGCCTGATTTATTCCGCCTATCGGGATAAGAACTCCGTTTATGCGGAATTCTATGTCAAGAATCGTTCCGTGGCGCGTTATGAAGGGCTTGTTGTCATAGGTTATGCCGAATGCCGCGTAATACTGCGGCGGTGTCGAGAGGATGATTCCGTTCTCGATGAAAATGCCGTGGGGCACTCCGACGCCGAAGGTGAAGAAATCACCGTTGATTGCGGCAACCGCAACGTCTCCGCCCTCTGTGTCACTCATCTTGTTTGCAATGACGGGGACGGTCTGCGTGCTCCAGACATAGCCTTGGCTTTTTCCTGCGGCAAGCTCGACCGAGGTGCTTGCGGGATTGAACTCAACTGCATGGATCGTCTGATTTCCGGCATCGTTTGATGCGGAAAGCTCGATATGCTGAGTTCCGGGTGCGACTGTCGTTATCTCATATCCGCGTATGCCGAGCTCCTCCATCATATCTGCATAGGAGAAAGCGAAGGAGCGGGGAATGAGCGGAAAAATCAGCGCAAGGCAAAGAAAAAGCGCAACCGCTCTTTTATTTATCTTCATAATATCTCTATCCTCCGTGGAATAATGCGGCTTATTCGTTTGCGCCGCAGCACTTTTTATATTTCTTTCCGCTTCCGCAGGGGCAGGGGTCGTTTCTTCCGACTTTTGTGACCTTGCGCGGAGTCTTCTTCGCGGGAGTATCATCACCGCCGTGTTCACCCGTGATCTTCGCGACAGCCTTTCTCTCAGGAGTGTTATCACCCTGAATACGGACAGTGAAGATCATTCTGACGGTGCTCTCGCGGATGGTGTTGTTCATTTCTTCATACATCTCGAAGCCTTCGTTTGTGTAGGCAACGAGCGGGTCGTGCTGAGCGTATGCGCGGAGACCGATTCCACGGCGAAGCTCGCTCATTGCATCGATATGCTCCATCCAGTTCTCGTCGACGTTGCGGAGAAGAACAACTCGCTCAATTTCGCGCATACGCTCCGAGCCGAATTCGCGCTCGCGCGCATCATAGACGGCGAATGCCTTTTCGCAAAGGTCCGAGATGAGGTCATCGGAGTTATAGTCAACAGCATTGAGCTGTTCGCGGGTCATCTGCAAATCAAATGGAGCGAGGAACATTCCGAGGAATTTTGAACGGATTGCATCGAGATGTGCCACCTGGACATATGTCTCGCCGGCAAGAACCTCGATAACTGCAGAGGAGATTGTCCCTTCAATCATCTTTTTGATTGATTCCGCGATGTCTGCACCGCTGAGAACCGACTGTCTCTGTGAATAGATGCTCGTTCTCTGCTTGTTTATGACATCGTCATACTGAAGGACGTTCTTTCGTATTGCGAAGTTTTTCGATTCAACGCGCTTCTGTGCCGTCTCGATTGCGCCGGAGAGCATCTTCTGATCGATGGGGAGATCCTCATCGATTTTGAGAGCATCCATCATATTGAGAATTCTTTCCGAGCCGAAGAGTCGCATAACATCGTCCTCAAGCGAGAGGAAGAAGCGAGATGCACCGGGATCGCCCTGACGTCCTGCACGGCCGCGGAGCTGATTGTCGATTCGTCTCGATTCGTGGCGCTCTGTTCCGATGATGAAGAGACCGCCCGCATCTCTGACCTTTTCTGCTTCAATATCAATTTCGGCCTTGTATTTATTATAGAGCTCGCGGTATTGCGCTCTTGCCGCGAGAATATCTTCGTTTGTTGTGGGAGCTGTTCCGCCCGCATCGACTATAAGATCATCATCCATACCCTTGCGGCGAAGCTCACTCTTTGCAAGGAAATCCGCGTTGCCGCCGAGCATAATGTCCGTTCCGCGTCCCGCCATATTCGTTGCGATGGTGACGGCGCCGAGCTTACCTGCCTGAGCGACTATTTCCGCTTCCTTGTCGTGATGCTTTGCGTTGAGGACAACGTGCTTTATGCCGCGCTTTGAGAGAAGGGAGGAAACGTGCTCACTCTTCTCGATGGAAACGGTGCCGACGAGGACAGGCTGGCCGCGCTTTGCGCAATCCTCGATCTGCGCGATGATCGCGCGGAATTTCGCTGCCTCGTTCTTATAGACGACATCCGTCATATCGCGTCTTATCATCGGCTTGTTCGTCGGAATTTCAATGACGTCGAGGCGGTAGATGCCCTCAAACTCATCCGCCTCGGTGAGAGCCGTACCGGTCATACCGGAAAGCTTGTCATACATCCTGAAATAGTTCTGGAAAGTTATCGTTGCAAGCGTCTTGCTCTCGTTCTGGATCTCGACGCGCTCCTTTGCTTCGATTGCCTGATGGAGACCCTCGGAATAGCGGCGGCCGATCATCTTTCTGCCGGTAAATTCATCAATGATGATGATCTCATTATCCTCGACGACATAGTCGATATCTCTCTTCATAATGCCGCGCGCGCGGATTGCCTGGTTGATATGGTGGAAGAGCTCGGCGTGCTCGGGGTCGGAGAGATTTTCGATTCCGAAATCGCGCTCCGCCTTTGCTATTCCCGAAGCCGTGAGCGTTGCCGTTCTTGCCTTTTCGTCGATGATATAGTCGCCGTCCGCATCATCGTTGTCCTCCTTTTCGTCGACGGATCTGACAACGAGCTTTTTGAGCGAGGCGGCGAATTTATCCGCCTGCGTGTAGATATAGGTGGGCTTTTCTCCCTGACCTGAGATGATGAGCGGAGTTCTCGCTTCGTCTATGAGGATGGAGTCAACCTCGTCGACGATGGCGAAAGCATGGTTGTCGCGGCCGACCATCTGCTCCTTATAGAGAGCCATGTTATCGCGCAGATAGTCAAAGCCGAATTCGTTGTTTGTTCCGTAGGTGATATCGGAAAAATGCGCCGCGCGGCGTTCCTCGTGGCTGAGACCGTGGACAACGATGCCGACCGTGAGCCCGAGAAACTTGAAAACTCTGCCCATAAGCTCGCCCTGATATTTTGCGAGATAGTCATTGACGGTAACTATATGGACGCCTTCACCTGTCAGCGCATTGAGGTATGCGGGGAAGATTGCAACGAGGGTTTTTCCTTCACCGGTTTTCATCTCGGCGATTCTTCCCTGATGGAGAATTATACCGCCGATGAGCTGAACGCGGAATGCATAGAGACCGAGAACTCGTTTTGCGGCTTCTCTTACGGTCGCAAATGCTTCGGGGATAAGATCATCAAGCGTTTCACCCGAATTGAGGCGTGATTTGAATTCCTCCGTCTTTTTTGAGAGCGCTTCATCCGAAAGGGATGCATATTCCTCCGAGAGAGCCTCCGTTTTATCAACGAGCGGGAGAATTTTCTTTATCTCGCGCTCACTTTTCGTTCCGAAAATCTTGCTTATAATGCTCATTTTATAACATTTCCTTTCAAGAAAAAATAATTCCTCATTATAATTATTCAGTATAACATATTTTAATATGATAAAAAAGAGATTTAACGTAAAATTATTTTAAAATTTACATTATTGAAAAAAGCCCGCAAGTTGTATATTATATAAAGTATAAATCAAAGGGAGCGAATGCAGGATGAATCACTATGACATAAAATCCGTGAAAGGCAGTTTTGACTGGAAAGATATCCCCGTGCTTGAGATGGGCTGCTATTATAAAGAGAGCCCTGATTTCATAAAGGCATATGCGCAGATTTGCTGTGGTGAGGATTCTCTCAATCTTCATTTATGGACGACGGAGCCCGAGCGCAGTGAAGAGGAAACGGAGCTGCTCGGAACTCCCTGTCTCGACAGCTGCCTCGAATTCTTTTTCAGCCCGATGGAAAACGACAGGAGATATTTCAATGTCGAGTTCAATGCCAACGGATGCCTCTGCCTCGGAATAGCGAGCGGCCGCGAGGACATGACGAGGCTTGTTTCCTCCGGCATCGAGCCGAAAAGAATAATCATTCCGCAAATCGATAAGAAAGACGGCGGCTGGGATTTATATTATAGCATCACTTTTGAATTTATCCGCCGGTTCTTTCCGGACTTTGAGCCCTATGAGGGAAAGACGATAAAGGCGAATTGCTATAAGTGTTCACATCGGAGCAGATATAAGCATTATCTTTCGTGGAATCCGATTGAGGGGATGCCTGTTTCGTTCCATCGCCCCGAATGCTTCGGGGAAATGACGTTTGTCGGCTGAGTTTTTTTGCAGGAGCGGCGGATTTCGCCGCCCCTTTTTGATTTTTCTTGAAAAATGGCTTTTGATTGTGTATTATATAAAGCAGGAGTTGATGAAATTATGAGTATAGTAAAAGACCGCTCACTTGCAGAAGCAGGAAGAAAGAAAATTGCATGGGTAGAATCATATATGCCCGTTCTCAGAAACATCGGCGAGAGATTTCGCCGCGAGCGCCCCTTTGAGGGAAAGACGATTGCGATGTCAATCCATCTTGAAGCAAAGACGGCATATCTTGCGCTCACGCTCAAAGCGGGCGGAGCAAGAGTCTGCGCGACGGGATGCAACCCGCTTTCAACGCAGGATGATGTCGCCGCGGGTCTCGAATCGCTCGGTGTCGAGGTTTTCGCGATACACGGTGTCAATGAGGAGGAATATGTCGCCCATCTGACAGAGACGCTCCGCTGCACACCCGATATTATAATCGATGATGGCGGAGATTTCGTGTCGATACTCCACGAGAGTGCGCCCGAGCTTGCAAAAAATCTTCTCGGCGGTTGCGAGGAGACGACGACGGGCGTCGCAAGGCTTGATGCGAGAGCACGCGCAGGCAAGCTCAATTTCCCGATGTTTGCCGTCAATAATGCAAAATGCAAACACCTTTTCGATAATCGCCATGGAACGGGTCAGTCCGTCTGGGATGCGATCATGAACACGACAAATTGCTTCATCGCGGGAAAGAAGGTCGTCGTCGCAGGGTATGGCTTCTGCGGCCGCGGCGTTGCTCTCCGCGCAAAGGGCCTTGGCGCGAATGTCATCATCTGTGAGGCGGATCCGTTCCGCGCGCTTGAGGCATATGCCGAGGGATATTCCGTTATGAGCATGGATGAAGCGGCGCCGATCGGCGATATTTTCGTCACGACGACGGGATGCCGCGATATCATAGTCCGCCGCCATCTTGAAAAGATGCACGATGGAGTCCTCCTCGCAAACGCGGGTCACTTTGATTGCGAGATAAACAAGGATGACCTTATGGCAATTTGCGAAGGTGTCGAGCAGAGAAAGCCGAATATCGAAGGATATAAAACCCGTGATGGAAGGATTCTCAATCTCCTCGGGGAGGGAAGACTCGTCAACCTCGCGGCAGGAAACGGACATCCTGCGGAGATTATGGACTTAAGTTTCGCCGTTCAGGCTCTTATGATGGAGCATATCGCGCGCCTTCCGGAAAAGCTTTCGCCCGCGCTCTATGAAGTTCCCGCAGAGATAGACCGCCTCGTTGCAAGCGAAAAGCTTCGCGCGGAGGGAATAAAGATAGATGAGCTCACTCGCGAGCAGGAAGAATATCTGAAATCGTGGTAAAAGAAAAGGGATGTTCAGGAATGAAAATGCTGAGAGACAGATTCTGGATATGGGGACATCCGAAGAATTGCTTCTTTGAACTGGCTGTTATCTCTATGATTTTGATAAGCGCGCGCCGACAGACTCCGAAATTGTTCTTTATCAGCTTGATAAATATAAGGAGCTTATAAAGAAAAACGAAATAGAAGGCGTCATCCTTCATACAAACGGCGTTATAGCAAAGGATGAGCAATATGAAGCCGCCGCCGCAAGAGACTGGATGAAGAAAAACGGCGATGAAGAGATATAAAAAGAGCCCCGCCTATGGCGGGGTTTTCTGTTGTTGAAAATGACATATCGCCCGTTCCGCAAGGAACGGATATCATTGAAAAAAGCATCGACATTGTCGATGCTTTTTTGGTGACCCGTAGGAGAATCGAACTCCTGTTACCGCCGTGAAAGGGCGGTGTCTTAACCGCTTGACCAACGGGCCTTATTTTGCGAGGCAGAATATTTTCTGCCTCGCGATATGGTAGCGGCGGCTGGACTTGAACCAGTGACCGTTCGGGTATGAACCGAATGCTCTAGCCAACTGAGCTACACCGCCATATCCTGCTCCAACAAGAGAGCTTTGTTATTATAATACAAAACTTGCGCGTTGTCAACACTTAAATAAAAATTTTTTTCATTTTCCTTATATGGTGCGGAAAACCCGGAAAAAAAGTTGGCAAAATCCTGGCAACACAGAAATTAAATTCGATGATATAATATCACCATCGTGTGAAAGAGACACGATGAAAAGCGATGGCAACACCTGCGGCGGAGTGCGCACCCTCCGCGGCGGCAGTGATGCTTTCGGAAAAGGTCTGCAAAGCTGCATCGGGAAAAATCCGAGGGGCAAAGGGTCGGGCGTTTTATCGCGCGAAAACCGTCCGCCGTGCCCGACGCATCGAGGCGAAACAAAATCCCGGCGAAGAACGAGCAGGATCTTAATGAAACAAAATTAAAAAACGGAGGTGCTCAGACTGTGTTTGAAGAAATGAACAAACCTGAAGAGCAGGGTTTTGAGCTTCCCGATAAATTATTCGGAAGTGATGAAACCGAAATCCCCGCGGATGACCGCGGAGAAGAGGCGAGCGGCAAAAAAGAAGAGATTACCGCCGCTCCTGATGCGGAGGAGAGCTCCGCGCAGAAGGAAGAAATTCCGCAGAATGCGGAAATCCCGTCCCCTGCGGCGGCGAGGGCAAGAGAGCATATAAGAATGCTCGAGGGCACCGTCGGCCTTCCGGGGAAATGGGAAAAACTTTTCGGAAGCTACCCCGGGCTTTCCCGCGAGGAAACATATGCGGAGCTTGGCGAAAAGGTAAGAAGCGGTTTCACGCCGCTTGAGGCATATCAGCAAAAGCTCCTTGATGAGAGAATGCGCGAGCTGCAGATCGCAAGAAGAAACAGCGAGATGCAGAGAAAGAGCGTCGGCTCTCTTCTCGGAGAAGGAAGCGCGGGAGAGCGCGATGCTTTCCTCGAAGGCTTCTTTTCGGAAGATTAAAAAACACAACAAAATGAAAGGAAATGAATAATTATGTCAACAACTATCAATCTTCATGCAAAATACGCAAAGGAAATTCAGTCGCAGTATACAACGGAAAGCCTTATAAACGGGCTTCTTTCCAATGACTATTCCTTTGCGGGAGTCAAAACCGTCAGAATCTCGACGCCCATCACGGTGCCGATGGCTGACTACACAAGAAGCGGAATGAACCGCTATGGCAACCCCACAGAGATGGAGGATATCGTCCAGGAGCTCACGCTTTCTCAGGACAAGAGTTTCACGCTCACCATCGACAAGGGCAACAACGCAGACCAGAACGGAATCAAATCCGCAGGCAAGATGCTTTCGCTCCAGATCAAGGAAAAGGCGATTCCGCTCATGGATAAATATAGCTTTGAGCGCCTTTCAAAGCTTGCGGGCAAAATCGTCGGTGATGACAGCGCAATAACGAAATCCAATGTCTGCGAGCGCATAACGCGCGGCACGACATATATGGACGATTGCGAGGTTCCGTCCTTTGACAGAACTCTCTTCGTTCCGAGCGAAACTTATGCAAAGCTTCGTCTCTCCGAGGAATTCAGATCCTGCGACAGACTTATGGATAAGTCTCTTTCAAAGGGGCAGGTCGGAACATATGATAATATGAGGGTCGTCAAGGTGCCGCGTTCGCGCTGGCCCGAGAACGTCAACTTCATGATCGTTCATAAGCGCGCGGCGTGCGCTCCCGTCAAGCTCAATGAATCGAAATACCATCAGGATCCGCCGGGCATTTCCGGTTCGCTTCTTGAGGGAAGACAGTACTACGACCTTTTCGTTTTCGGAGCAAAGTGCGACGGCGTCTATGTCGAGGTCAATTCCTCGAAGGCAGAAATCTGCGAAGCACCGGAAATTTCCGCATCGGGAATGATTTCAAGCACAACGGCAGGAGCAAAGTTCAAGTATACGACGGACGGCTCCGACCCGAGATATTCGGCTTCCGCGCTTGACGGCGAGGTTTGCGCAGAGACGGGCTCCGGTGTCACATGCAAGGCATATGCCTATAAGGATGGCGCATTCCCGTCGGAAGTAACAACCGTGACATTCTAAAATAAAAAAGCCGCAAGGCTTAAAAAACAAAAGGTTGGCGGAGCGACTTGGAGTTTCAGGTCGCTCCGTTTTATAACAAAAGGAGATTTTTGAAATTATGAAAGCATATGATATTTATAAACTGGCTTGCGCAATAATGTTTGAAAATGAAGGTGAGGACCGCGCATTTGAAAAAAAGTTCCCGCCGCTTCTCGGCATCCTGTGTGAAGAATGCCTTCCCTATGAAAACTCGGTGAGGGAAGCTCTCGGAATGGAAAAGCTTTCCGCCGCGCCTGATGTATCCTCGGGCGAGAAAGAAATACCCTTCTGCGATGCGCTCTGCCGCGTTGCATTGCCCTATGGGCTTGCATCGCTCTTCTGGCAGGATGACGGTGAAAACTATAATTCCGCGCTCTATCGTGAGCGTTATATTGCGGCAATTGCTGATGCCGCAAAGGTGAATTTCCGCGATGTTGCGGATGTCTACGGAGGTGAGGCAGAATGACAAAGGAAATCCTCGGAGAGAAGTTTCTCTCGCTCATAACACCTGAAATGTATATTATCATCTTCGCGGTATTCGGAGTCTGCGCCGCGCTCAAAAAGGCGAAATTCTTCGATGACCGTTTCATCCCGCTTGCGGCGCTTGCGCTCGGAATCGTCTTTGAATTGCTCGTTTTTGCGGGGGTCGGCGGCGTATTTTCGGAGTTTTTCCTCCGCGGAATAATCTCGGGCATGGCGGCAGTCTATGCCGCAAACCTCATAAAGCAAATGGGAGGGTAAAGCTATGGACGCAAAATTTTTCAAGGGCGGAAAAATATATAGCATTCCGCTCTCCGATATCGAATATATCGGATATTTTTATGCAAACGGCGGCAGAGAGGAAGTCAAAAGCGCAAGAACGCGAATAACGAAATCGCGCGGAAGAATGCCCGATTTTCTCATCAATGCGGAGCTCTTTGATTTCAAAACGAGGCGCGCCGCAAGTGACGTTGTCTCGGGAGGTATCGTCCATCGTCTCGGCGAGGGCTACGGCTATGCCTTCCCCGAAAACAAGACGGTCGTATTTTCCTATAAAAACAACGTTGCCGCCGCAGATTATATCGGCGCATATCCGCTTCTCGTAAAAGACGGCAAGGCGGAAAACACAAACCCCGCGGGGATAACGGGAAGGCGCGGCAGAACCGCGCTTGCGCTCTCGCGCGATAAGCTATTTATCGCCCTTGTGCCCGACGGAAACGGCGCAACGCTTCAGGAGCTTCGGAGCTCCTTTATAAAGCTCGGCGCGGATAACGCGATCAATCTCGATGGCGGCGGAAGCACGCAGTTTTATGCGCCGCTCGGAAATCACTTTTCGGGAAGAGCTGTGCGCGGATTCATAGGCATCTGGATTCGCGGCGGAGACGTGAGATATGTCAGGGTGAAAACGAGCCTCAATGTCAGAAGCGGCCCGGGAATCCTGAATAAGAAGGTCGGAAGACTTTATAACGGCGATGCGGTGACGGTGCTTGAAGAAAAGGGCGCGTGGGCAAGGCTCAATATCGGCTGGGTATCTTCGCGTTATCTTGAAAAGCGGAGGTGACGGCGATGGAATATGTAACCTGCGAAAGCTGCGAAGCTCATCGCGGTGAGATAACCGAGCGGCTCAACCGCGGAGATGTCCGCTTTGAGCGGCTTGAAACAAAGCTCGACACACTGATCTCAACAAACCGCCTCATAGCAGGCTCACTTATCGGCGGCATAGCAACGATAATCGTGACTCTGCTTCTGCGCGGTTTGTAAGATTGATTTCGGGAGAAATGTGTGGTAAAATGATTTCATCAAAGATGAAATCATTAACTAAGTTTGCCTGACGGCAAGTGAAGTTATCTTTGATAGTGAAGTTTACTCCGTAAGTGAAGTTCTGCCTTGCGACAGAGTGGCAAGCTTTACTTCACTTTTGCGAAAGCAAAAACTTCACTGTTATAACAACTTCACTTTGAACGGATGTTCAAAACTTCACAAAATTAGTGGCAACCAAATCGTTCACTGATTCTAGAATGAAATTAATCACACATTTCTCCTTTCAGAACAAAAGAAAGGAATAAAGAAATGTGAAATATATCAATGAATACTTGAGAAAGAAGAAGCCCGAGACGTTTATGGACTATGCCCCGGGCGAAGTACCAAAGAAGACAAAACAAATCAATGTAGGGGCGATTCAGGAATCGCCCGCAAAAACCAACACAATAGAAACCTACAACACCTACACAACATCAAACCGCGACCTGCAAAACATCCATCGAAACAGAACCAACGCGGAACAACACACAGGTCGTTCTCTACGCGATGAATCGAACCGCCGCACAACCATCGTAGGGGACGGTATCCTCGACGTCCCGCATTTCCACACCGATTCGATGGAATCGTACAAACCTCGTAGGGGAGGGGTTCCATCCCCTCCCGCGTTGTTTCCGTATGATTACGGGAGGGCAC
>JAZSHZ010000091.1:0-5195 GCA_045533555.1 Eubacteriales bacterium | reverse complement strand
AAGCTGCTTTCTTCCATATATCATTATCGGCTTCTTACCGTTTACGAGTGTAACGACAGTTCCTATCGGCAAATAACCCATATTTATCTTCCTCCTTTCCCTAATAATTCAAAAACTCCATATCATCTCCAGGCAGGGCTTTAAGCTTTCTCTGCGCTTTTTCTGCGTCCGTCTTGAAGATATATCCTTTTTCACCAGCAAGCATCTTTGCCGCTTCTTCCATTTCTGTTTTTGTGTATCCCCTTTTTTCCGAAAACTCAAAACAACATTTGCAATCAAGCGCATTCCCGTTATTTATCCTGAATTTACAGTTCTTCAAATCGCAGAATTGCAGCATCTGCTCCAATGTCATTCCGACTAGATCTTTCTCTTCGGCATCAGGAATTACAAGTCGTGATATGCTTTTTTCATTGTTGCCTATCATCAGCAGAAGTTGCTCTGTGGTTTTCTCGTTAATTCCTCGCACGGCAACAATATACCCTTCGAAATTTTTAATACTTGCCTGATCGTCAAGCCAGTTCTTCATCTTTTTTTCGCCGTCGAGCCTGAATGTGCAACGCGGATCATTCTTTATGCTCTTGCCGTATCTTTCAACGTAGCCAAAGCGGTCAAACATGCATAAGGAATCTCCGCAAAGCTTTCGTGCAAATTCATTTTCGAACTTGCGCAATCGCTTTTCATTTTTTCTCCGTGACTCATCAACCTCTTCCATACTCTCTGCAGGAAACAAATCGGTTTCATAGCGAAATCTGAAATCCTTCACGACAGTCCCGAGTTCTTTATGCCGAAAAAGCCTGTAGGTAAGAATGATTGTATCAAATTCACCTTCTTTATATTTTCTTCGTCTTTTTCCGAGTTTCCTGACAATAACCGAGAAGACACTTTTGATACTTCGGGCAAAATATGAAAAATAATGCGATAAATAATACAACGCAAGATATGCCCCTCCAATGTACATGATCCATTTCAGAATGTCACTGATACTCTCAAACATTACGCATATTGTATCTAGTATTTTTCCAATAAAATCAGGTACCGGCATATTCTTTTCTCCTTTTTCTGTCTTCTATACTTTCAAATAACGTATCAACAAGCGTTTCAGCCAAAACACTGCCTCCGATTCCACCGGCGAATGAGCCTATCGGACCACCAAAAAACGTTCCAACCGCGGCACCGCCGACTGCCCCAAGTGAACCAACCAATACCTTTGCAACCGTCCGCACACTGTCCAAACCTATTTTACCGTCGTCCTTATAATCTTGATTGAGCCCCGTGAATATCCTCTCTGAATCCATAGCCATTCCGACTATTTTTATCGATTCTCCGACAAATGTTGCTACAGCCTTACCCGAAATCTTACCCGGAATCGGTATATCATCGAGAGCTTTTCTCGCTCTGTCCATATTAAAAAGTCCTTCGGTCGAATGCGGGTCGCCCAAAGCATTATCTTTGATTCTTGATACATATGAATACTCTGCTTCAGGAAGCGGAAGTCCTGCGATATGCTCAAAGGCCATCGGCGAATTGTTTTTAAAGGAATCTTTGAGAATTTGCCCGGTATCCCGCAATCCCAATTTTTCATATACCATTTCCTTCTGCGCTAAAAACTCCTGCTCAACCGCTTGGTAGAATTCGGGGTCTCCGGAGTTCCACGCCGCATCCAACCTCCTGAACCATTCTGAGCTTTCATCCCCGTTTTGAGCTCCCTCGATATCACGGAGCTTACTCTTCAATTCATCAAAGCTCAGCTCTGTTGCTTGCATTTGCGAGGGTTTACTTATGAATGCAGAGGCGTTTTCCGATTGTCGTGCTTTATATTTTTCTTGAATTTCCTGCGCCCGAACAACATTCTCTTGCAGATTTTCATATTCTGCCCGCAACGCATTTTCGGTTCCGTTGAATTGAGCCTGACGGAATCTTTCCGACCATTCTTCGCCGTTCTGCAATCTTGCTTTTGCGGCCTCTATATCAAAATTGATATATTCCCGTTCATCCTCCCGTGGTTGCGCCTGCGGAGTAGGTTGTACCTTCTTCGGCTTCACTTGCATTTGATTTGCCGCCCAGTTGAGCTTTTCGCCCGTACTTTCCTCGTGGAAGGCGTTCCAGAAGTCGTCGTAGTCCTTTTTCGTGACGTTGTCGCCGACGATTTTCACCGGTGAGCCGTATGGGTTCGAGGAGTAGGTTTCGTTGGTTCCGTCGATGCGGCGCGTCGAGTCGCCGCGCCCTACGATGGTTGTGCGGCGGTTCGATTCATCGCGTAGAGAACGATCTGTGTGTCGTTCCGCATCACATCTAAATTTCTATCATCTGTTTTTATTATACTATCATCATTTCTCATTTGCAAGCGTGCAAAAAGACGGGCGATTTCTCGCCCGTCTTTGAGGAAGTAAAATTCAATTTCAAGCGCACATACTCATTTGCGCGGAGGATTCCAAGATTCTCCTTCCTTGTATTCCGCTATGACCTCTTCCGCAAAACAAATCAGGCAAACTCCTTATCATCAACAATCATGGAAACCACAATCTTTGATTCGCAGCAATAAACAATCCTTGTATTTATCGGATATTCAAACTGCTTCAGGCTATATTTCCTTCCGAACTTCTTTTTTATCAAAAACCTATCTCCGTTTTCGGCAAGCAAAACATATTTGATATCGGGAAAAGGATACAATGTCAAGAGATGATTTCTGTTTGTAGTGTTTGTATAATCTCTCACTGCACCTTCTATGTTTATATCTATTCTCATAAGATTTCGATATTTAATATCCGTTATCGCAATAAGTGCAGGGATGCCCAAATCCATTCCCAAAACAACCTCTGTAAAAGCCAAAATTCCGAATCCGAGCCACAGAACACCTCCGAATTCGATACCGACCCATATTGCCACCGGAAGAAACAGCAACGGCATACACACAATAACGATATTTCCGAGATAATATCTCAGAACCGTTCTGTAATATTTTCTTATCTCTTTTTTACTCCACTCCATAACTCTTTCCTGCTTTCCTTTTTCTTTATTATATTATCTTTCCTTATCATTTGCAAGCGCGCAAAAAGACGGACGAAAATTCGTCCGTCTCAGCGTGTCGATAAACTTATCGACACGCTGTGAGACTGTTCAAAAGGGTGCGAGATTGCGCAAAGCGAACCCGAAGGTGTATGTTTATACTCCGAGAGGTGAGCTTTGGGCAAAATAAGCGAAAATCACCTTGAAACTCGATGTTTCAAGGTGATTTGTTTGATAAATGTTCCTTGCTTTTAAAAATCTTTTTTAGGGAAAACACTTTTTTGCCGATATTTTTATTCATTTCTTTTTTTGGACGCTTGTGCTCTCGTGCCTTTTTCGACAGTCTGTGACGGACGAAAATTCGTCCGTCTCCTTGTTATTTCCGTCAAACCCTTGCAAGAAACTCCTGCATTGCATCGTCTTCCCGACTTTCAAGACCGTAGTGATGTATTTTCTCAATCTCGTTGTCCTGAAAGAATATGTTGTATTCATCTCCGAGATTTCCCTCGGGATAAAGGCATGCGACATAGTCCCAGACCTTTTCATTTCCCTTTTGAAGCTGCTTTCTTCCATATATCATTATCGGCTTCTTACCGTTTACGAGTGTAACGACAGTTCCTATCGGCAAATAACCCATATTTATCTTCCTCCTTTCTTGAAACCCATTTTTTACCCTTAAACCGTCCATTGCGCTTATCAACCAAAAGCTCATATATCGGCTTAAACTTTTTCTCTTCCGTCTTAAATTTATAACCCCTCGATTCCGCAAGTAGCCTGACGGCTTCCGTTATATCCTCTTTCGTATATCCTCGCATATCCGAATATTCGAAAAAGCACATCGGCCCGCTCTCATTTTCGTTGCTTATCTTGAATTTATGATTTTCCTTTTCGCGAAATCTCATAAGCTTTGGTAAACTCATTTCGCTGATTTCTTCTTCATCCGCAAAAGGAACGATAAGCGATGAAATTTCAAAATTCTTCTCACCTTTCATCGATAAGAGCATATCTATTGTACTTCCGTCAATACCCCGAACCGCAACGGTATATCCCTCGAAATTCGTGATTTTATCCTGATTTTCAAGCCACTCTTTGATATTGCTTTTCCCATCAAGGCAGAATGTGCATCCTTTGTTTTCGTAGCAATCGAAGGTCTGCTTTTCATCTCCGTATCGGAGAACATGTCCGAAACGGTCAAAAAGGCATGGTGAATCTCCTGCAAGCTTCTTTACGAGCTCCTTTTCGATTTCAACAACGCGCTCATTGTTCTGCTTTTTTGCTTCGTCGGACTCGAGAATCCACTTTGTTGTCGTTCTCTTTGCCTCATATCTTATTTCAAAACCGCACGGTTCATAATGTTTTTTAAATTCACGGCGGTTGTGATAATCATTGCAGGGTTCAAGGAATGAATATTTATGGATAAGAACTATCGTATCAAGCGGATGCTCCTTGAAAAACTTCCCTCTCGGCGGGTGCTTTCTCCGATCCAATGATTGAATGAAGCTCACAATCAAGCAGATTATAAAAACAACAATTCCGCCAATTAAACTTATTATAATAAACCAAATAACTATTGTTTTCAAAAAATTGAACAACGGTCTGAAACCTTCCAAGAGCCACGAAAAGGCATTCCACAAGCCTAATGCAAAATCACGCACCCACATATTCTTTTATCCTCCTTCGTTCCTCCAACACTTCAAATACCGTATCAACAAGCACTTCTCCCAAAAAGCTTCCACCGATTGAACCAACAGCCGCACCTAAAGCGCCACCGACAGAAGCGCCAATTGCTGCAAGCGGTACTGCCAATGCTCCAAACGAGACCGCGGCTCCGATGGCACCTAAAACTGCTGCTCCGACTGCCGCTCCTCCGGCCGCTCCGGCCTTGCCCGCAGCGGTACCGACCAGTATCTTTGTAACTGTTTGTGCGCTATCCCAACCGATTTTGCCGTCATCTTTGAAGTCACGGTTGAAGCTGTCGCATATTCTGTATATATCCACAACCATGCCTGTCGTTTTTATCGTTTCACCCGCAAGCTTTTTCAATGCACTCTTCGAAGGGTTGCTGATATCCGGTATATCATCGAGAGCTTTTCTCGCTCTGTCCATATTAAAAAGTCCTTCGGTCGAATGCGGGTCGCCCAAAGCATTATCTTTGATTCTTGATACATATGAATACTCTGCTTCAGGAA